>JAAFHV010000103.1 GCA_013297655.1 Myxococcales bacterium
AGCAAGTCCGACGCGAAGATCGAGTCCAAAAATGCGTATGCCGCGCTGAACGCGAACGCGGCCCCCGATGCCGGCGCCTCCGGGCCGAGCGGTCTCCGTGTCGTGGAGTGGTCGTTCGCGTCGGACGCTTCGGAGTCGACCCGCGCGGCGGTGGTGCTCCCACCGGTGCCTTCGACGCCGCCGCCCGCCACGAGCAAGTTCCCCGTGCTCGTCGCGCTCCATGGCCGCGGCGAAGCGCGCAAAGGCCCTGAGCTAGGTGCTTTGGGTTGGCCGCGCGATTATGCGCTCCTCCGCGCGATCCGAAGGCTCGCCGCCCCCCCGCTGAAGACCGACGATTTCGAGGGGTTCGTCACTCCCCCGCGCCTCGTGCAAATCAACAAAGACCTTGCCGCGACGCCGTATCAGGGGCTCATCGTGGTGTGTCCCTATTTGCCCGACGTGGATCTGAAGAGCCCACTCGCGATCAAGGAGTACGGCGATTTCGTGAAGCACGTGCTCTTGCCGCGGGTGAGGCGCGAGCTGCCGGTGTTCTCTTCGCGCGACGCGACGGGGATCGACGGCGTGTCGCTCGGGGGCGCGATGGCGCTGCGGGTGGGGCTCGGGAACCCGGACGAGTTCGGGATGGTGGGGTCGCTCCAGGCCGCGATCGACGATCCGCAGATACCCCAGTTCGTGGACGCGCTGAAGCTGGCGCGCGTCGCGAACCCGAAGCTACGTTTGCGCCTCCTCACGAGCGATCGGGACTACTTCCGTCGTGTGGTGACGGCCACGTCGCAGGCGATGCGAAGCGCCAATTTGGACCACGAGTTTTTGGAGGTGCCGGGGCCCCATGATTACCCGTTCAACCGAGGGCCAGGGGCGCTCGAGATGTTGACGTGGCATGATCGAGGGCTTTCGCGGGTTTGAGGGAGCGGGGCTTCATGTGAGCTTCGCCGCCCTTCGCCGCCCTTCGCCGCCCTTCGCCGCTAAATCGCGGGTCGGGTTGTGCGCTCCCTCCGCGACCAAGCCGCGCCGGTGCAGTATCCTCTCCGAATGATGGCCGACATTCAGGGCGAAGAGCACCTCTTTATGCTTTGCGAGCGCCCGAACCGTGCCGCGTTTACCCCGGTGCCGGACGGATACCATGTTCGCGCATGTCGGCCGGACGAGCTCGCGGTGTGGATGGACATGCCATTCGACAACAAGGACGACGCGGACATGTATCGCGGCTTCATGCAGTCGTACTTCGACAGGGTCTACGCGTCGCGAGCGGACCTGTTCTTTGCTCGCTGTACGTTCGTGTGCGACCACGACGACAATCCGGTCGCGACCGCGTTCATTTGGCCCATTTCGGCCGGCATAAGCACATTTCATTGGCTCAAGGTGGTGCGCGAGCACGAGGGGAGGGGGCTCGGCCGCGCGATCGTCTCGCACATCATGCAGGCAACCGCGGAGTCCGACTACCCGATGCTCCTCCACACCCACCCCGCCTCGCAGCGGGCGCTGAAGCTCTATTCGGACTTCGGATTCGCGCTCCTGTCGGACCCGGTGATCGGCAGTCGGACGAACGACCTCGAGCGCTGCTTGCCGTTCCTTCGCCGAACGATGCCTGCCGCCGCGTTCGATGCGCTCGTGACCCGGCGCGCGCCGGAGGGGATCGTGACGATGCTGCAAGGTGAAGGGGAGGCCGAGTTTTGACTGCCGAGAAACTAGCGTGGCGACGACCGACAGGGTTGCGACGGCATTCGTTGACCTGCCGTAGAGCACCGAACGCGCGCGCGTGCGCGAAGGAGTCACGAGACCGAGTGGATCGATGCTTGAGGACCGCGACAGGACCAGATGCGACGGGGATCGACGGTGTGTCGCTGGCGGCGCGATGGCGCTGCGGGGGCGGGCTCGGGTCGGAAAGGGGGAGTCATCGCCCGTCGAAAGCGCAAGCAACACGCCCGCGTGCCAATCGGGGTCGTTGCTCCCGCTCCTCGCTCCTCGCTTCCCGACTCCCGCTTTGACTCCCGCTTCCGCTCCTCGCTTCCCGGCTCCCGCTCCTCGCTTCCCGGCTCCCGCTCCTCGGCCCCGCTTCTCGACTCCCGCCCGTGGCTACCAGTCGCGGGTGGCGACGAGCTCCTCGATGTCGGCCTTCACGAACCCGTAGGCCTCGGCGATGACCGCGAAGTCGTTGCAAATGCACTCGCGCGCGCCCGTCTCGATCTCGCTGTCTTCTTCGGCGAAGGCTTCTTCGAGGTCGTTGATCTCTTCGGTCGCCGCGTGGGTCAGCACGTAGAGCTCCGCGAGCGTCTTCGGCTCTTTCGCTTCGATGGTCTCGCAGAGGCGCACCAAGACTGCCTTCACTTTTGCGACGCACCCCTTCGGAAAGTAGGAGTCGTTCATCATGTCGGCCAAAAAGGGGTAGGCCTTCATCTTCGGGTTCGTGATCATCGTGCTCTCTCTCTCTCTCTCTCTCTCTCTCTCGCCTCGCGCCAGCTTCCGGCGCGCTTCGCCGCTTCTTTGTTTGCGAAATATCAGGTGGTGGACCATGCCCAACGATGGGCGCTCGGTCGCGACGTGTGTACGTTCGACCGTATCACGAGCGTCACGGGCTCAAATCGACGGCCGGCAACGCGCTGCCCATCTCGCCGGGGTTGTCTCCGCGGGCAGACGTATTTCCCTGTCCGAGCTGCCCGAACGCGTTCCAGCCCCAGCAACGCAAGCTGAGGTCGTCGAGGCGGACGCAGAGGTGGCTGTAGCCGGAGGCGAGCTCCTTTACCTTCTTTCCGGCGCCCAGATCGATCGCGGCGAGGGCGTCGCCCATTTGGTTGGCGCGATTGCCATAGTCGCCTTGATAACCACGCCCGAGCTCGCCGAGGTTGTTGCTGCCCCAACACTTGAGCGTGTCGTCGTCGAGCACGACGCAGGTGTGGCTCCCGCCCGCGACCACGGTCTTTGCGGTGCGGCCCGCGCCGAGGAGAATGGCGGGGAGCGCGTCGCCGAGCTCGCCGGGCTGGTCCCCGCGATACACGCTGTCGCCCTGGCCGAGCTCACCGTAGTAGTTCATTCCCCAGCATTTTACCGTGCGATCGTCGAGGAGCGCGCACGAGTGCCCCTCGCCGACGGACACCGCGATAGCGCGCCTGCCGGCGCCGAGGGGCACGGGTGCGAGCGCGTTGCCCATCTCGCCGGGGGCGTCGCCGCGATCGGCCACGTCGCCTTGGCCGAGCTGGCCTAGGTTTCGGCCCCAACACTTGACGTTGCCGTCGTCGAGGAGCGCGCAGGTGTGGTATCGCCCCGCCGCGAGCGCCTTGGTGGTTCGGCCGCTGCCGAGGTCGACGACCGGAAGCGCGTCGCCCATCTCCCCAGGCTCGTCGCCGCGATTGGCAGTGTCGCCGAGTCCGAGCTTGCCATACTCGTTGGAGCCCCAACACTTGACGGTGCCATTGTCGAGGATGGCGCAGGTGTGGCTGTCGCCCGCGACCACGGCGCGCGCGGTGCGCCCGGCGCCGAGGAGCACGGGCGCGAGCGCGTCTCCCATTTCGCCGGGGGCGTCGCCGAATACGGTATGGGCCCCGAGCCCGGATTGGCCATAAACGTTGGAGCCCCAACACTTGAGCGAGGCGTCGTTCAAGATGGCGCACGTCTGCGCGCCGCCAGCCGTGATCGACCTCGCCGTACGTCCTGCTCCGAGTGACACGGCGGGCAGCGCTGCCCCCATTTGCCCAACCGAGCTGCCGCGTTGCACGCCGTCGCCGAGCCCGAGCCGGCCCGCCTCGTTCCAGCCCCAGCACTTCACGCTGCCGTTCGTGAGCACCGCGCACGAGTGGTACGTGCCGAGCGCGATCGTGGGGGTGCCATTGCCGGTCGCGCCGCCTTCGTTTGCGCCGCTGTCGTTCGCGTCTCGCGTGTCGTTTTCGTCTCGCGCGTCGCTCGCATCGGCGCGGTCCGCGGGTCGAGCGTCGCTCGCGAGGGAAGCGTCCTCGGGGGGCGAAGCGTCCTCGCGGGCGGCAGCGTCGTCGGTTCGAGGTGCGCCGGCATCTTCGGTGTCCGCGGGGTTGGGGCTGCCGCAGGCGGTGCCGACGATCGGGACGGTGGCGGCCGCCGCGAGAGCGAGGGCGAGCGCGAGCGCGCGTGGATGAGGGCGGCGAAGGGCGGAAGAGGGAGCCATGAGCGAGCGAGAGGCCGCCGCGAGCGGATGTCGCACAGATTCTTTGGCGTGCCGTTCGTGAGGCGGGCGGGGCCGCTCAAGGGCCTTGCGACGTGTCGATGGCGTCTTTAGGCTCGCGTGCGCAGATGACGCCGACTTCCTCGACTTCCCGTTCGTGCGCCGCCAGGGGCCGCTCCGTGTCGAAACCGATGAGGGGCGCGACGCATGGCGAGGCCTAGCGGCGGGGCGCGCGAGTCATGAGGACGTACTCGCTCGCGCAGCTTCGAGACGGGATCGCGCAGCTCGCCAAGCTCGCCGATAACGTGTCGGGTCATGCCGTCGTTGCGGTGGAGGACGAGCCGACGTCGTCGCGTGGCACCTCGAGCCGGCCCGCCGACGCGGAGACCAGGCCGATGCGCACGATTCATTTCGATCGTGCCTACGATGGCAGCGGGTTCTCTTTCGAGGGGATGTGCTCCTTCCCGCACGATCTCGAGCTCGATTCGAGTGACGCGCGGACGGGCTTGGTGGCTGTGCTTGCCGAGCAGTTGATGTGGTCACGGGGGAAGGTGAGCATCGTGGTCGTCGGCGACGCTCGTCGGCAGGAGGGCGTGGTGGTCGCGAAGGTGCAGATTTCGCTTAGCGACGAGGGGCGTGGTTGAGGAGAGATGTGGATTGTGCGTCGTTGCCGCCGTCACGTCGACGAACGCAGCCCCTCCGGTGACGGTCGTAACTGCGCCGGAAATTGTGAATCGCACTTTAGCTCCGGAGTCATCCAAGGGAGTGCGCCGGCGGGGCATTCCGTTGCTACAGCGTTGCACAACCGACGCGATTCAGGTGCCGACCGCGGCGCCGCCTGGGTCAGGAACTTCGCGTGATCGCGCGGAGACAGCGGCGGCCCCTGGGTGGGAAGCGCGCAGCGGAGGCGAGGGGCGGGCAGGGGAGCGGCTCACGGCTCACGGCTCGCAGCTCACTCTCCCTCGCCCTCCGCCGCGCCGGCCCAGGTATCTACGAAGCCGTCGCCACGGCGAGCTGCGTGGCGCTCCCGGTCGCGACGATCGACCGATTCCTTCCCTGCCGCTTTGCCTCGTAGAGCGCTTCGTCGGCGAGGTGGAGGAGGTCCTCGAGTGACGCCGCCGCGTGGCTCGCCTCGACGACCCCAGTGCTCACCGTGAAGCGCACCACGGTGCCATCGGCCGCGCTGACACCGAGCTGCTCGACCGCGGTGCGGACCCGCTCCGCCACGGCGAAGGCGTTCGCCTCGTCGGTGCGAGGCAGCAGGAGCACGAACTCCTCTCCCCCGAGGCGCGCGACGATGTCGATCGCACGGACGTGCGCCTTAAGGGTGTTGGCGAGGGCCTTGAGCACGTCGTCGCCCGTGCCGTGGCCATAGGTGTCGTTTACCTTCTTGAAGTGGTCTGCGTCGATCATCACGAGAGATAGGGGCTCGCGAGATTGTCGCCGCTCCTCGAGCTCGCGCGTCGCGGCGTCCTCGAATGACCGACGATTATGCACGCCCGTCAGGAAGTCGGTCGCCGCGGTTAGGCGTAGATCGTCCTCCTCGCGCTTCTTTTGAGTGATGTCTCGAGTGACCACGACGAATCCAGCATCGCCAGGGCATTCGTCGTCGATTACGGCGACCACGGAGCTTCCCCAGAGGCGACCCTCGTGCTTTCGCTTCCACCAACCTTCGTCGTCCGACCAGCCGTTCTTGGCGGCGCCGGCGAGGAGGTCTCCGAGCCGCTCCGGCGTGGGCTCCTCTTCGTCGTACAGCGTCGAGCAGGGGCGGCCGACGACCTCCTGCGCTTGGAACTGGAAGACACGTTCTGCCGATTTACTCCAGGTCTCGATCGCTCCGTCGCGGTCGAGCGCAAAGACCGCGTAGTCGCGGATTTGGTCGAACGCGGCGCGGACACGGCGCTCGGCGCGAACGGCGGCGCGCTCTTGCGCGGCTCGCTCCGTCTCGTCTGCGATGACCGCCATCGTGCGCACGGGGGAGATTTTCACGAGCGTTAGGCTCAAGACGACTGGCCCCTCGCGACGCGGGCTCGCGAACGTCACTCGGCGCCCTTCGATGATACTCCCGCGTTCGTGTGGAAACCGATCGTGAATGGCGCGCACCTCCGCCCCGAACGGACCGAGAACGTCGAAGAGGTTTTCGATAGACCCACCATGAGCGATGGGTTGGAGTATCCGCGCCCCCGCGGAGTTCATCATCTCGATCGTCCCGCTCGCGTCGAGCTGCGCTATCGCGACCGGACAAAGATACAAAAACGCGAGGAGGGACTCGTGCTCGACCTCGAGCGCCTCGTCGGCGTCGCTCACTGGTCCCTCACGAGCAGGTATTGCCACTTGCTGCCGTCGCGCTTGACGAGTCGAAGCATGACCTTCCGCGGCTTCATTCGGAGCGTGAAGACGTAGGGGAGCTCTTCGTCGAGGCTCCCCTCCTCGTAGCGCGAAGCAACGAGGACGTTGTTCGTGCACGGCGCGACCTCCGAGAAGAAGTGCTTGCCGATGACGCGTGATGGCGAAAGGCCGGACAACTTCGACTCGTATCCGTTGTAGGCATCGACTCGTCCGTCGAGAGACATGCGAACGACGCCAAATTCGAGCCCCTCGAGCGCTTCGCTATCGAGCGTATCGAGGGACGGTCCAATGTCAGCGTGGGCGAAATCCATAGCGTCCTCTTTCCGTGGGTACCCTCGCTAACGACAGGGCCCCCGTGCGCGTTAAGGCCGGAGCTCGATCGAGCTTTGGCGACGACCGCGCCGTGCTTCCGACGGGATCCGAGGGCGCGAGCGGCGCGGCATTCCAGCAGAAAAGCGATCTGCGCCTCGGGTGCCACCGAGCCTCACTCGCGTCTTCGCGTCTTCGCGTCTTCGCGTCTTCGCGTCTTCGCGTCTTCGCGTCTTCGCGTCTTCGCGTCTTCGCGTCTTCGCGTCTTCGCGTCTTCGCGTCTTCGCGTCTTCGCGTCTTCGCGTCTTCGCCTCTTCGCCGAGGCGCTTCTCGACGGCCGCAAATCAGCTCACGAGCCTCCACGCGCCGTGCCCGGCAGAAATTCTTTCCCGCTCCCTTTCCCGACTGCCCTCCACGGCCGTTCCCACACCCAATGCCGCGCCTCTCGCCCGCGATGGGGCTCTTTCCGGGTCCAACGGCCAAACCCACCGGCGCCTCTCCGGCCCGGCGTTTGGGCATTCGCGCGCGGAGTGGTGGCCGTCGCGGGTGCGCGGTGGGGGGCTCTTCGCGCGGCCAACGAAGGTCAGGAGTAGCGCATGAAAGTCTTGCTCGCAGACGACGATAAAATAACCCGCACGATCATCGCCGCGCGCCTCGCCAAGTGGGGATACGAGGCCGTCATCGCCGACGACGGGCTCGAGGCTTGGGCGATCTTGCACGGGCCGAACCCGCCGTCGCTCGCCATCGTCGATTGGATGATGCCCGGCCTCGATGGGCCCGAGCTCTGCCGTCGCATACGGATGGAAGCGCGAGAGCCTTACGTCTACGTGGTGTTGCTCACGGGGCGAAGCGAGAAGGTCGACCTCATCGAAGGGTTGCGCGCGGGCGCGGACGACTACCTCACGAAGCCCATCGAAGCGCAAGAGCTCGAGGTCCGCATCCGCGGCGGGAAGCGGATCGTCGATCTCCACGCGCGGCTCATCGAGTCCCGTCAGGCGATGTGGCACCAGGCCACGCACGACGGGCTCACCGGCGCGTGGAACCGCCCCGCAGGGCTCGACGCGCTCGCCCGCGAAATCGTTCGAAGCGCCCGCGAAGGCACGAAGCTCGCGAGCGCGATCGTCGACCTCGACCACTTCAAGCGTATCAACGACACCTATGGTCACCTCGGTGGAGACGAGACCCTCAGGGAAGCCGTTCGCCGCATGACCAAGGCGCTAAGGTCGTGCGACACCCTCGCTCGCTACGGTGGTGAGGAGTTCCTCGTCGTCCTTCCCGGATGCGACGAGGAGGCGGGCATCGAGGCGGCGGAGTGCCTTCGAAGCGCGCTCGCGGGCGCACCGATGGCCATCGGCGAAGCGCGCGCCGTCGTCACGTGCAGCATTGGACTCGCCACGTTCGAGGGTGAGCCCGGGCCCGAGGCGCTCATGCGTCGCGCCGACGACGCGCTCTACGCCGCGAAACGGACCGGTCGCGATCGTGTGGTGCTCGCGCCGCCGACGGTCGCGGTCGCGTCGGCGCCCGCGACGAAGCTCGCGTCGTGAGGGCCGAACGCCGGCGCCGTCCTCTCGAGAGTATCCAATACGCCGCCCACGCTTCGCCGCTTTACCGAGGAGCACGTTGATGGCATTCGACGCGCGAGAAGACCAAGGGGAGGGGGGCCGTCTCGTCATCGCGGGCGGCGCCGACGCCGTGGCGCATCGCTGGAAGGACGGTCTCGCCGACCTCCGCCCGGAGACCCTGGCGAGCCTCGACGACGCCGCGAGCCTCGCCGCGCGCGACATCGTCATCGTCGATTTGCCGCGGCTCGACGAGGCCGCGATCGCGTCGATCCAGGCGAGCATCCCCCGTACGCGAGCGACGTGTATCCTCACGGCCGATCACGAAGAGCTAAAAGTCATCTTGCGCTCGCGCGTGGGCGACCTCTTTCGGTGCATCGTTCCGCGCGCAGGATCGGCTTCCAACGTGCACGCGCTGATCGCGGCGCTTCGCACACCCACCCCCGGTGAGGAACACGCGCTCGAAGCCGAATCGAGCGAGGCGCGCGCGAAAAGTTGGCTCGCCGCCGTCGAGCTCCTCGAGTGGACGGTTTCGGAGGCGGTGCGTGTTCCCGGCGTCGTCATCCGCTCCTATCGACCGCAGCCGAACAAGCTCGAGATTCAGCTCGTCTTCCGCCTCGGTCGAGACTTCGAGCGGTTCCACTGCGAGCTCCCGCGCAGGTGGCGATGGCCGGCGCGCGCGCGCTCGGGGGAAGTTTTTACCCAAGTCGAACGCGAGCAACCGTCGGTGCAGCACCTCGGCGCGATCGAGCAAGATCAGGAGATCTTCGTGCGCCCGCTCGTCGGCTCGGCCGACAGCGCCTACCTCGCGATCCTGCCATGGAACAAGGACGACCGGATCACCGTCGCGTTGGGCGTATGGACAGAGGACGGCGACGAGACCGCGTGCGCCACGCGCGCGCGGGTGATGACCGACCTCCATGCGCGGGCAGTCCGCGAGGTTCCGCAGTTCACGCTGCCGACGCTGGACAAAACGACCGACGGTGTTCGCTACCTGCTCGAGTACAACTGGGTCGTTACGAAACACCACGTCGGGCCCGACCGTCGCAGCGAGGACACGTCGTTCGTCAACCGCTACATGTTCGTCGGGAGACGCAAAACGGTCGCCACGAGCGTCGCGCATCGGGCCGGGGGCTTCGCGGACCGTGTCCCGTCATGGGTGGGAATCTACTTCGCGGCGTATGCCGCGTTGGCCGCGGTCGACACTTTTTGCACCTCTCGCTTCGTGAGCGGAGGTCAGGTGGTCGAGCTCAACCCGCTGCTCGCGCCGCTGGTCGTGCACCATCCTTGGTTGTTCTTGTTGGCGAAGAACGCGTTCGCGCTGGTCTCGTTCGCCATCATCGTCAGGTTTCATCTCTTCCGCCGTGCCAAACACGTGCTTGGCGCCAGCGTGGGACTCTACGCGGCGCTCGACCTCTACTGGGCAGTCCTGCTCCTCGGGCCGTTCATACGGTGAGGATCCGAAGCGAGCACCGCGCGCCTCGGTGCTCGGTGCCCGGTGCTCGGTGTCGGTGCTCGGTACTCGGCGCCCTCGAGCGGATTGCCTCTCCTGGCTCCGGGCTCAGTGGGCCTGCTCGGTCCCTGGATTCTTGCATTGCGCTTCGCGATCGCCGCCACCAGGAACGCGCAACTGGAAGTCGAACTCGCCGTTGTCGGAGCGGACGCCGACGGGGCCGTCGAACGCGAAAGCCTGGGGGGGAAGCTTCCCGCTCCATACCTCCATGCCGTCGGCGTGGACGCGCAACGTGTCGCCGGCGAGGTCTGCGCGTAACGTGTGCGGCTCGTCCAAACGAACCTCTGGCATGGCCACGTCCGAGGTCGGCTTGAGGTTGATGTAACCGCGGTCCGCGCAGTCCACATGGGTCGCCAACCCGGGGTTGTACTTGACCGACACGGCGACGCCCGGCACCGGCGCGACGTGCCACATCACGTAGACGATGTTGCACGTGTCCTTCGCGCGGAGCTTCACGCCGATCTGTTGGCGCAGCTCGCCGTTCGCGAGAGGCGCCGCCCCCTTGCTCTCGCCGCGAAACACGAAGGCGAGCTCCACGGAGCGGCTCGAGTCTCCCGCGAGCACGCCGCGCATGCCACCGGTGTCGACGTTCAGCGCCTCCGTACCGACGGGGGTGACCTTACCCGCCGTGGTGCAGAACGTCGCGGGGCGGATCGGGTAGAGGCGTACGAGGCTCGCACCATCGGGCGCGAGCGGGGTGTGGTCCAGCTCCTCGAGCAAGCTCGATACGGTCTCCACCGACGCCGCGGGCTCGTCCTCGGCGGACCCGGCGCACCCCACCTTCGGGGTGCCGAACGAGGCCGCGATCGACAGCACGGCGATCGCCCCCGCGATCCACCAAAGGCGACGTGACTTCCGCGGATTCCCGAGCTTTGCCATCTATCCTCCCATCGACGTAGGGCGCTGACGGTCCGACGACTCCAATGGAGAACGTCGCGCGGGCGGATCTCTTGAGGCCTGATCGGGCAGAGTCGCCACGATGGGAGGCGGCCCGCAGAGAGGGCGAGCGAAAAAAAGCGCGCCATGCCGATGGCGGCCCGCCAAACACGTGACGGCCACGCGGCGTCATCCCGGCGACGGCGCCGCCTCGTCCGCGCTTGCGCGCCAATCGTTACCTTCATGGCTGCTGTTCCCCCTGTCCGCGCGGCTTCGTGGCGTCGGCGGGCGAACCGGCACGGATCGTGAAGTCGACGTTCCCGTGGACGCTCGGACGGGCTCGTTCGTGAGTACCAGCGCCACGCCCGCGACCGAATTTCGCGCCGCGATGATTCGAGTCGCCTCGGGAGAACCATGAAAAGCGAAGTTAGGCACCCGGTCGAAATGAGTGTGTCAGCGTCCGTCGAGACCGACGCGAGGCTGGTGCCCGAGGAGCGAGCACCGGACGCCTACTCCGGTGGTCCGAGGACCGAAGCGACGAGGCCACCTGCCGCAGCGAGAAGATCGGCGGGGGATGGCACATTCAACTCGACCGGGCGCCTTAGCCGTCAGCAAAATTGCGCGCCGCGTACGACGCGCGGGAGGGCGACCTGGAGCGCGCTCGGCCTCGCGGGGATCCTCGCGTGTACCGCAGCTTCCGAGGATCCCGACGCGGGCTCCGCGGTGCCGTCCGAGGAGGACCTCTTGTTGGACATCCCCGAGGCCAAAAAGGAGATTCTCTGCGACCTCACCGGCCCGCCCTCGACCGCGAAGGGGGATGTTCTGATTCACGAGGACAACTTCGACGGTGAAGGCCTCGACCTCGCCAAGTGGAACGTTGCAGAGGGGTACCGCGGGCACGGCGCCATTCTCAATACGACCTCCCCGAAGTACGTCGAAGTCTTGCACGGCTTGCTCTCGATTACGACCGATCGCAACCTCGGAGATTCGAGATATCCCTATGTGTCCGGGTTCGTCGACTCGCTCGGAAAGTTCGCGCGCACGTACGGCCGAATCGAAATGCGCGCACGGTTCCCGTTCGTCCCGGGGGTTTGGTTCGCGATGTGGGGCCGCCCATGGACGCAGTCCTTTCCGGAGGTCGACATCGAGGTGCTGAACGCGAGCAAAGGCGACCGCGGCCAGCTCTACTTCGTCAATCACTGGGCCGCGCCGCCGATCCCGGCCGACGAACGACGAGCGTACTCGCGCACCCTCGACGTCGACCTCACCGCGTTCCACGACTACACGATCGATTGGCGACCCGACGCGCTGACGTGGAGCATCGACGGGGAGAAGAAGCTCGAAGCGCCCGCGCACGGTATTCCGCATTTGCCCGTGTATTGGATGATCAACGCGTGGGTCGGTGGATGGTCGGGAGCGCCCGACGAGCGAACCTTCGCTCCCGCGGCGTTCGCGGTCGACCATGTTCGTGTGTATCGCGTCGACGGGCTCGTGGCGGACCCGCAGATTACGGTCCTTCGCCCGCGCGCGCTCTACTCCCGTTCGCGACCGGTGGAGCTCGCGGTCGCGAACTTCGACGAGGTGTGTACCCATGTGACGATGTACGACGGGGATCGGAAGATATGGACCACGTCGCGCGCACCATTCCGCTTCTCCGTTCGTCGGCTATCGCTCGGCCAACACACGCTCAGGTTCGTCGCCACCGATGGAGAGCGGCGGGTCGAGACTTCGTTGCAGGTCGCGGTGGAGCGGTGACGGACGGCCGTGACCGAGCTTCGTCCAGATACGAAGCTCGCTCGTTCGCGGCGCCGCTTCTCGGCCCTTGCCGAGGCTCGGCGCGAGTCAGCGCCCCTGGCGAAGGCGATGGAGGCGTAGCTCGCGCTGGGCGTCGATATGGCTCGGATCGGCAGAGACCGCGCGCGAGAAGAGCCGAAGCGCACGGGCCTCGCGCCCGCCAGCGCGCTCGAGCAAGCCGAGAAGATAGGCGGCGTGGCCGTAGGTCGGATCGCGCTCCATCACCTTCGTCAAGGTCGCGCGCGCCTCGTCGGCGCGAGCCGGCTCCAGTTGTGCACGCGCCCACGCCGTCAGCGCTTCGACCTCGGAGAGGGGAGCGCTTTGGCGTACGATCTCCGAGTCCAATATCCTCAAGGCCTGCGAAAATGAGCGATTACCCATGAGTCCTTTCGCTCTGCGCAGCTCGGCGACGGCCTCACCGACCCCGGACGGCGGCGCCGCGGCCCCGTCTTCGTGGGCTACGCGAATGCGCGGACCCGACGGTGCATGCGCGACCGGCGGCCTAAACGAGAACGACGGCTCGCCCGCGCGTGGCGTGGCCCCGGGAACGGACGCTCCGATAGCGCGGATTCGCCGAACGAGGAATAGTCCGTACACCACGCGCTCTACCGTCTTCGTGGCGTGGAGCTTCGTGAGTGACTCCATCGAACGGGGCTCGATACAACCCTCGGCGACGGCGCGTTCGTCTTCGTCGAGCTCGAGCTCCGTCAGCGCCTCCGCGCAAGTCCGCGCGCGCGTGCGGGCAGGAGTGACGAGCTCGAGCGGGGCGCTGGAGGTGAGTCGCGACAACACCAGGTTTTGTGCCGCGCTCGGTGGCGCGCCGCGGAGCCCGCGTATCACCGCCGCGCCGGCTCTCGCGCGGACATCGCCACGCCCGTAGTGGTGGAACGCGTCCACTCCGTGGTGATACGCGTAGCGGGTCGAGGGCGGGAGTCGGAAGAGGCTCGTTGCCTTTCGCAGATACTGCTCGACGATCGCGCGGTCCACCGCGTCGCGGGTCACGAAACCGAGGCGCACGGCCTCGTCGCCGAACAGCGTCCCCGCGGTCGCGTTCGCGGTCGCGCGCAGGGTCGCGTTCACCTCCGCGGCGCCGATATCGCCCTGCTCGTAGAGGATCGCGGAGAGGTAAAGTGGGAATACCGTGAAAGCCCTCACGATGCGTCCGTCGGCGAAGGTGAGCGCGCCGAGCGGCGTCGCTTCGAGCTCGGCGTGGAGCACGAGCGTGCCGGAGAGCGCGAGGTCCTCGATGTAGGCCAGCAACTGCTCACAAGGCCGGTCGCGTAGGCACCCTACGACAGAGGCGGGGCCGACGGAGCGAATGGGAACATTCACCCAGAATAGGAACGGCACCTCCGGAGCGGAGTTGCGTCGCGCGACGAAAATATTTTCGTTCGCCCGCGCTCCATCGAAAGTGAAGGGCGGCTTTCCCTTCGCGCTCGTCGGCCGTTCTTCCCATCATGAAGACCGCGACGCGCAGGCTCTTGCTCACGGGGATCGCCGCCACGCTGTGGCTCGGCGCGGTCGTCGGCGGCCTCGGCCTCGCGAGCGCCTACGAAGCGCGAGCGGGGATCTCTGCCGACGCCCCGCGCGCTTGGCCGCCGCGAACGCGCATCGCGCGCCGCGAGGGCCGGGTCACGGTGCTGCTCTTCGCTCACCCGCTCTGCCCGTGCACCCGCGCGAGCGTGCGCGAGCTCCAACGAATCGCCGCGCGCGGCCGAGACCGCGTCGACATCACGGTCGTGCTGGCCGGAGCGCCTGCCGAGCCGAGCGCGCTCGGTGTCGACGAGTTGGTCGTGCGACGCCTCCTCCCGACCGCGACCGTGCTCGTGGGCGAGGACGAAGCGCGCACGTTCTCGGTGCGCACCTCGGGACAGGTTCTCGCCTACGACGAGCGAGGTGCGCTCGCCTTCGCAGGCGGGATCACGCCTGGTCGCGGTCACGAGGGCCCGAGCGTAGGAGGGGACGACCTGCTTCGAATCGCGCTCGGGGAGAGCCCGAGCCGTGGCCATGCGCGCGTGTTCGGTTGTGCGCTCGCCGGGCCACGTGCGCGGAGCGCGCAGGAGCATTGATATGACCGTCGCCGAAGCCACCTCTTCCGCTATCGACTCGGTCACCACGAGAGCCCGCGCCATCGAGCTGAGAGACGAGCACGAGCAGGCGCTCTTCCGCACGAACGACCATCGCTTCGCGGGCCTGCTGGTGGCCCAGTGGTTCATCGCGATGGTCGTAGCCTGCGTCGCGACACCCCGCGCTTGGGTAGGGCTCTCGAGCGAGGTCCATTCCCACGTGCTCCTCGCCTTCCTTCTCGGCGGCTGGCTCGCGGTTCCACCCGTGTGGTTGGCGGTGGCGAGCCCCGGAAGCGCGACGACCCGGTTCGCGATTGCAGCGGGCCAAATGGGATTCGGCGCGCTCCTCATTCACCTCTCCGGAGGCCGAATCGAGACGCATTTTCACGTGTTCGGATCGCTCGCCATCCTCGCCTGCTACCGAGACTACCGCGTCATCCTGGTGGCTACCCTGCTCGTGGTCGTCGACCACGTGGTCCGCGGAGCCATGTTCCCCGAGTCGATCTACGGCGTCGCGACGGTAGAGCCATCGCGCTGGGTCGAGCACGCGATGTGGGTCGCCTTCGAGGACCTCTTCCTCATCGCGACGTGCCTCCGCGCGCAGCGCGAAATGTGGGGAATCGCCGAGCGACACGCGAAGCTCGAGGCGCACCGCGAGGTCGAGCGCGACATGAGCGAGGCGCGCGAGGCGAATCGCGTCAAGAGCGAGTTCATCGCCAACATGAGCCACGAGATTCGGACTCCAATGACGGCGATTTTGGGTTACGCCGACCTGTTGCTCGACGCGAAGACGACCGCCGAAGAGAGACGTACGCACATCCAGACCATTCGACGGAACGGTGACCACCTCCTCTCGATCCTGAACGACGTGCTCGATATCTCCAAGATCGAGGCGGGGAGGATGACGCTCGAGGCCGTATCGTGCTCGCCGAGCGCGATCATCGGAGACGTCGCTTCGACGATGCGTGTCCGCGCGAAGGAGAAGGGGCTCTCGCTCGACGTTCAGTACGCGACGGCGATCCCCGAGACGATCGAGTCCGACCCGACGCGACTACGCCAGGTGCTCGTCAACCTCGTCTCCAACGCAGTGAAGTTCACCGGGCGCGGTGGGGTTCGCATCGTGGTCCGTTGCCAAGAGCTCAGCGCCGGGGGAACCCTCACGTTCGAGATCGTCGATACCGGTATCGGAATGTCGGACAGCCAAATGACTCGTGTCTTCGAGCCGTTCGTCCAGGCCGACTCGTCGACGACACGAAACTTCGGCGGCACCGGGCTCGGACTCGCGATTTGCCGACGACTCTCGCTCATGCTCGGCGGCGATCTGGTCGTCGAATCACAACCTGGTCGCGGCTCCACCTTCCGCCTCACGATACGGACCGGCATGCTCGCCGGGGTCCGCATGTTCGAGCGGTGGGAAGAAGCGGGCGACTCGATTCAGCCGCCGGAGGCCAACCCGGAGGAGCAGAGTCACGGACGGCTCGACTGCCACGTGCTCTTGGCGGAAGACGGACCCGACAACCAGCTCTTGGTCGCAACGCACCTTCGCCGCGCCGGCGCCCGTGTCACCATCGTGGAAAATGGGCGTCTCGCCCTCGAGCGGGCGACGGCGTCGTGGCGGGGCGGTGTTCCCTTCGACGTGATCCTCATGGACATGCAGATGCCAGAGATGGATGGCTACGAAGCGACGCGCGCGCTTCGAGCGTGTGGGTACGACTGGCCGATCGTCGCGCTCACGGCCCACGCGATGGCGGGAGATCGCCTCAAATGCCTCGCCGCGGGGTGCTGCGGTTACCTCACGAAGCCGGTCTCGCGCCAGGGGCTCATCGCCGCGGTCGCCGCGGCGGTGCAGAAGAAGGGCGCCTCTGCCAGCGCGAGCGGGGACCGTGAGAGCGGGGGCATCTTCAGCGAAATGGCCGACGACCCCGAGATGAAAGACATCGTCGGCATGTTCGTCGAGAGCCTCGCGCGCAACTCGGTCGCGCTCGAGGCTGCCCTCGGCGACGGCGACCGCGACACGGTGAAGCGCCTCGCCCACCAAATCAAAGGAGCGGCAGGGGGCTATGGCTTCCCGAGCATCACGGTGGCCGCGGCCCGCCTCGAGGTCCTCGCGAAGGGGCAGGGGCCCATCGACGAGGCCGTACGCGAGCTCTGCGCGATGTGCCGCAAGGTCCGCGTGGTTCGAGGTGCCGCATGAGCTGCTCAACGCCGCAGTGTGTCCTCGCGATCGACGATTCGCCGGTCGTGCTGGCCCTCATCGAGGCACGGCTCCGGCCGGAGGCGGTGCGAATCGTGACCGCCGCCTCGGGCGAAGAAGGGCTCCTCGCCGTCCTTCGCGAGAAGCCCGATCTCGTGCTCCTCGACGTGGAGATGCCGGGCCTCGGTGGGCTCGACGTGTGCCGACGATTGAAGGGCAATCCCCTCACGGCGAGCATTCCCGTCATCTTCCTCACCGCGACCGACGACATCGGCATCAAGGTCGACGGATTCGACCTCGGCGCGCACGACTACGTGATGAAGCCGTTTCATCCCGACGAGCTCCGTGCTCGCGTTCGTGCCGCCCTCCGCATGAAGCGCGCGCAGGACCTCCTCTTTCGCGATGCGCAAGTCGACGCGCTAACCGGATATCGGACACGTGCCTTCATCGAGGCACGCCTTCGTGACGAGCTCGTCATCGCGCTCCGCGACCGCAGCCCTCTCTCCGTCATACGCATCGAGCTCGACCACCTGCGTTCGCTCATCGATACGTTCGGATACCCCTTCGGCGACGCCGTGCTCCAGCGCGTCTGCGGGTTCGCGGCGCGGTCGATCCCCGATCCTGCGCTCGCGTGTCGCTTCGGAGGGGACGAGCTCCTTTTTCTCCTTCCGAATACGCCGCGCGTGAACGCAGAGGCGGTCGCGCGCGCGATTCGAGAGGGCATCCGCAGCATGGCTGTCGCGTCGCGCGGGCGCAACGTGGTCATCACCGTGACGGGAAGCGTGGTCGAGGCGCTCGAAATGGAGGCGAGCGGAGGCGCGGTCGACGTGGCGGCCATCCTCGAGGCGACCGCAGTCGAAATGCGCGCGGCAAGGCGGGAGGGGAGAGATCGTGTCCGTGGCGGCACCGGCCACGCGAGCGACCCCCTCGCCGGAGAAGCGCTGAAGGCCGATCGCGAGTCGGACGCCCGCGCCGGCACCGTGCTCCTCGACCGGTATGTCGTCGACCGGAAGATCGGCCAGGGCGGTATGGGGACGGTATATCGCGCGATGCACCTCGAGCTTGGGGAGCCGGTCGCGGTGAAGTTCTTGCGCGACATATGGAAGTGGTCCGAAGAGCACAATGCGCGATTCCGTCGAGAGGCGGCCTTGCTCGCCCGCCTTCGCCATCCGGGAATTGTCTCGATACTCGACTACGGCGAGCTCGACGAAGAGCCCTTCATGGTCATGGAGCTCGTCCGCGGTCGCACGTTGGACGAGGTCGTCGCGAGCGAGGGCGTGCCGTCGCGCGGGCGCGTATCGCGCATTTTCGGGCAGCTCCTCGAGGTGCTCGCGGTCGCGCACGACGAGAACGTGGTTCATCGCGACATGAAACCCGAGAACGTGATGCTCCTCGACGCGGGGGACGACCGCATCAAAGTGCTCGATTTCGGGATCGCGATGGTCGCCGATCGCGGCGCCGCGCCAAGGCTTACCCGCACCGGTGACTGCCGTGGAACGGCACACTACATGGCTCCCGAGCAGTGGAAGGGCACGGGCGTGGGGCCAAAAGTCGACGTGTACGCGCTCGGCGTCATGCTCTTCGAGGCGCTCTCGGGGGGGCTCCCGTTCGACGCTGCCGAGCTGCCTCCGCTCATGATCCAGCACGTGTTCGGCGAGATCCCCGAGCTCGTGGTTCCGGAGGGGGGAGTCGCGCCGTCCCCTGCGCTCCGTGAGGTCGTTCGTCGCATGCTCGCCAAGAACGCCGACGAACGGCCGACCACCGCCGAGCTCCGCAAGACGCTCCCGGGGTTGCTCGATGACGTGTCCGCGCCCGCGCTTCGCGAGCCGGCCAAGAGCACGGTCGCGGGGGCCGTCGCCGTCGTCGTCGAGGGGGGGTGAAGGGCGAATGACGGTTACGCCAACCGTTTGACGGAAGAGGAGCCCGGAGCCGCAAATACCGACGCGATTGACCGCCGTTCTCGGATGGCACGTGCGCTGCAAAGGCCAAATTGGCGCCCGCACGAATCCCCGTGCCCCGCCAAGGCTCGCGACGAACATGCTCGACTTGCTGGAGCGCTCGGCCAAGCCGGTCGCGCTCGTTTCGGTGGTCGTCCTCGTGATGGCGGGAACGTCGATGGGGTTCGGACGAGCCACGTCGGCCGCGCCGCGATCGCGCCAGGACGCCATCGCCGACGCGTGGACGGTCCGCGGCGACAGCGACCTTCCTTCTCGGTGCGGGTTCGGGCCGGCGATGACTCACCGCGCCCTCGTCACGGTGAGCGACTCGTGTGATCCCGGCGAACGCCGCGCGAACCTCGCGGTAAAGCAGCGGAACGATTGTGAGCAAGGCGAC
Organism: Myxococcales bacterium; assembly: GCA_013297655.1. Taxonomy (GTDB): domain Bacteria; phylum Myxococcota_A; class Polyangia; order Polyangiales; family Polyangiaceae; genus JAAFHV01. The sequence continues at coordinate 19,127 of JAAFHV010000103.1, forward strand.
CCATACGCCTGCGAGAGCCTTCACCGCCTCGCGCTCGAGGCGTTGGGAGCTCAGCGTCGAGATCTGCCCTGAAGCGCGGCGGCCGTACACGGTAGACGGGGCCGGCTATCCCCTCGCACACAGCTCTGCGTTTGCTATAGGTTGTCCAGGCGAAATGGAAAACGAGGAAAGTAGCCGCCTTCGGTTCGTCTTGGAGACGGTCCGCGCGTGCGAGGCCGCGGGACCCAACGACATCGAGCGTTACTGCAATACACTCGTAGCGAACGTCAGCGCGCTCGGTGTGTTCGCGGTTCTCGGGCTAGTTCGCGCCGATGCGCTCCGCTGGGAGGGCGTCGCGATGCACTCGCGCCGTGAGGGCCTGCTCGAGGCGCTCATTCAGATGCTAGGAGGTAAAGCGTTCGACGTGGACGACCAAACCCTCGCGGGCGAGGTTGTGCGAAGTGGCCGAGCCATCCGCGTCGACGACATCAATCGCGTTGCGGCCGTGCACGAACGGTTCCCTGCTTTCGCTGAAATCGCCCGACGCCACGAGCTTCGCGCTTTCGTGTGGGTCCCGATCGTATCCGTGGGGAGAGTCCTCGGAACGCTCGGCGTCGGGAGGTGCGGAGCGAGCAGCGCACCGTTCTCGAATGACGATGTTCATGTCGTCGAGGTCCTTGCGGCGGCCGTCGCCCGCGAAGTCGACGCTGCGCGGATGGTCCGCACCGAGGAACGGCTTCGGGAAGCGCTCTCGAAGTCGAACGAACGAATCCGCGTCGCGTCGCGAACCGAGGTCGTCGGCCGCTTGGTCGCCGGGGTGGGCCACGACCTCAATAACGTGCTTTCGGTCGTCGTCAGCTATGGCCAGATGTTGAGCGACGACATCGGCGACCCTGCCCTCCGTGAAGACTTGGCCGAGCTGCGTCGAGCGGGCGAGCGCGGCGCGGAGTTGGTCCGCCAAATGCTCTCTTTCGGGCGCCACGAGGTGTCGTCACCGTGCGTCGTCGACCTGCCCGCCCTCGTGGCGAGCATGAGGCCCGTGCTCAAGCGCATTCTCTTCGAGGACACGGATCTCGTCTTCGACGTCGACCGCACGGCGGGCAGTTGCCGCGTCGACCCCAGCCATTTCGAGCAAGTGGTGCTCGACTTGGCATTGAATGCGCGCGACGCGATGGCGGGCGGCGGGCGAATCGAGATAAGCGTCGCCTCCATCGTTGTCGACGACCCGCGCTCGCGCCGCAAGGGGCCGCACGTGCTCGTCTCGATGCGAGGCTCGGGGAAGATCGGCACCGTCGACCCGTTCTTCTCCGCTTCTCCGGGAACGACCGATCTCGGGCTCACCGCTCCACGAAACCTCATGGCCCGATACGGTGGCGCCCTCTCTGTGCGCATCGACGCTACCGGCAACGTCGTCTTCGAGTTGTTGTTTCCACGTTGCGATCCCGCCGCGACGCGCGTCGCCGCCGCCGTCTCCGCGCCTCCGTCCACGGCGGCCGTGACCGTTCTCGTCGTCGACGACGACGCACCCCTACGCAAGGTCGTGTCGCTGATCCTCACCCGCGCGGGTCAACGCGTGCTCGAGGCCGCCGACGGCCTCACGGCGCTCGAAGTCGTCGCCGCGGAGGAGGTAGACGTGTTGCTGACCGACGTCGTCATGCCAGGTATGAGTGGATACGAGCTAGCCGAGCGGGCGCGTGCGCTACGACCTTCCCTCGCGGTCGTTACCATGTCGGGGTATCCGCCCGACGTGACGAGGTCGCGCCTCGGCTCCGCTGCAGAGGCGTTCTTGGCCAAGCCGATCGTCGTCGCGGACCTCGTCGAGGTGGTGCGGGGGGCGGCGGCAGCACGCAACTTCACTGGCGGTCGCGGTGGTCTCGTTCCTTGATGTTTCGGCGTCGCGCATCTTGCGCGCGCGTCAGGAGCGCCGGTCGCCGGTTTCGACGAGAGTCCTCACGATGGCGCGCACGTTCTCGGAGTCGTATGGCTTCTCGATCCAAGGGTGAGTGGTCCCCTCGAGGAACGCCGCCGCTTTCGAGGTGAAGGCTCCGCCGGTCAGGAAGACCATCTTGCTCGCTTGCGCCGCGTCGAACGTGCTCAACATCGCGTGGAGGTCCATGCCGGTGACCTCCGGCATCATCAGGTCGCAGAGGATGACGTCGAAGCGTTCGCCGTTGCGACAGCGGACGATGAGCTCGCGGCCGTCGGTGCACGTCGTGACGTCGTGCTCCTTGCCGAGCATGCGGCCGAGGCTCCTCGCGATGACGGGCTCGTCGTCGACCACGAGCACGCGGCCCCGCCGTGCGCGTCCGTCGCCGACGATGGTGCGGGGTTTGAGCGAGACCTTGGGCTCCGCCACGCAAGCCGGCAGGGTGACTCGGAAGCATGCCCCACGAATCGGTAGGTTGGCGACTTGGATTGTTCCGCCCATCGCTTCGACGGACGTGCGGCAAATCGCGAGCCCGAGCCCAGTCCCGACGCCATCGGGCTTGGTCGTGAAGAACGGCTCGAATATCCTGTCGAGCGCAGCCTGTCCGATTCCGGTGCCAGTGTCGCTTACCTCGATTACTGCTTCGCCATCGGGCGAGACGTACGTTTCCATGCGAATGGCGTTGGTGTCGACTTCGTCCTCCGGGAGCGCTTGTGTCGCGTTGACGAGGAGGTTCACGAAGACTTGGCCTAGGCGCGCTTCGTTGCCGAGAACGAGCGGAGGCCGCCCATAGCTCTTCACGAGCCTGGCCCGGTGCCTAATCTCGTTCTGCACCATGTTCGATGACGCGTCGAGGAGAGCGTTTACGTCGATCGGCGCCGAACGATCGGGGTCGAGACGCGCATGAGAGAATGTCTTCAAGTCGCGCACGACTTGCCTCACTCGGTGAGCGCCGACGCGTGCGTCTGCGAGGCCTTGGCGTAGGAGCTCGCCGTCGATCGGACTACCACTTAGCGCATCGCTCATTGCCTCCATCGATGCGACGACGAACGACAGAGGATTGTTGACTTCGTGGGCGACGCCCGCCGCGAGGAGCCCGACAGACGCGAGCCTGTCGGCTTGCATCAGCCTCGAGCGCATCGCCCGGAGCTCGGTATGGTCGGTCACCGTAACGAGGCTGGCGGTTCGACCGTCGAACTCGACGTCGCGGCGGGGCGAGGTCACGAGGACGACTTCCCGCCCGTCGGGGCGGCGATACGTCCACTCCTGCTCCCTGCTAAATCGGGCGCTCACGGCCTGACTTTCAGCGAAGATTTGGGTCGTCGCCATCCCGATGAGGTCAGTCGCGCAATAGTGCCCGCAGCATCGGGCGAGCTCAGGATTGGCGTATACGATGGCTCCCGCGCGTTCGAGGAACACTCCAGTTGGCAAACGCTCGACGAGCGATGTCAGCTCGCGCCGCGACCTGTCGAGCGCCTGTCGGGTAGCTGCTGCCGCCGTTACGTCGAGGATGAACCCGCTTCCGCGTATGGTGCCGTCGTCGCCGATAGTGCTCGCGCGCCAAGAAAAGCGGAGAACCTTCTTCGTTCCGTTCGGCGTCACGATCTTGCACTCGACTTCTTCGCGCTCGCCGCCGCGCCGGGTGTGGGCGTCGCGCAGCGCCCCGATGTCCTCGATGACTACGCATCGCCAAAAGGGCTCACTCGGACCCAGCAAGTCCTCGATCGGCATCTCGAAGATCTCGCTCGCACCCGGGCTCAAGTAGACGAAGTTGCCGTGCTCGTCGGGCGTGCCGATGTAGTCGTAGAGCGCGCCGGGAAGGGTCGTCGCCGTCGTCTCGAAACGTTCTTTGCTGCTGCGGAGCGCGCGCTCGGTCGACTTGCGTTCGGTGATGTCCAACGCCGTGACGACGACCTCGGTCGCTCCAATCGAGAACGCGCGTACGAGGAAGTCGGCCTCGCCGTAGGTCGATTCACGTTCGAGGTTTCGCGCCTCGGCCGCGAGAACGGAATCCAAGAGCGGCTTGAGCCGGAGCGCGACCGCGGGGAACAGGTCGTCGATGCGACGTCCGACCAAGTCGTTACGCTCGCGCCCGAGCTGACGAAGGAGCGAGTCGTTCGCTTCGCGGTAGACCCAGTCGTGCCCGCCGCCCTCGCCGGGGACCGCCTCGAACACGGCGGATGCGTCGTGCAGAGCATCGAAGAAGCCAGCGCAGCGCTGGTCGCTCGCTCTACGAGCTTCCTCCGCTCTGGCACGGTCCGTGATGTCGAGGAGCACGCAAACGGCGCGTCGCACGGCGTCGCGGGTAGTCACTGGCGTCGCACTGCATAGAATCGTGCGCATCAGACCGTCGTCGCCCTCGATCCTAAAGATCACCTCTCGGAGCGGCTCGCCCGTCAGGGCGGTCGCAACGCCGGGTAGTTCGACATCGGTAAGCAGACGGCCCTCCGCGTCGAAGACCCGCGGAGCCGGGGCCGTCAACAGCTCGTTCGCGCCAACCCCACGAAGCCTCGCGTAGGCGCTATTGTGCGCGATGAAGCGGGGCCTGTCTTGGCGATCGACCTCGAGGAGGACGACGCCGATCGGAAGGTTGTCGATCGCGTCCGCCAGTGCTTCGCTTTCGGAGGTCGCGTTCGCGATGCATTGCCACGGGACGTTCGCGTCGGGAACGTCGTGCTCGTGACTGGTACGAGCCGCGCTCAAAATCGCGAACGTCTCGCCGTCGACTTCGACAGACCTTGTCGTCGCCGACCACCCTGGTCCGCCACGCCAGCTCGCAGCGGGGGCCCCGCGTGCAGCCGCTCCGTCTAGCAGAGCTGCTCGCAGTGCAATCGAGCCTTCGTCGCTGAGCGCGGGGAGTATGTTCTCGCCCGCGAGCCCGGTGCATGAGACGAACGCGGCGTTCGCGCCTACCACTCTCCCGTTCGCGTCGACGATGGCGAGCGGGTTGGTCGCGCAGGCGAGGAGCGTCTGCACGAGTGGATGATTGGCGCGGTCGACAGACATGCGTGCTCCGTGGCCGAATAGCGATCGACCGATCCTCTATCCAGACACTCCAATGCGGGCTTCGCAAGGGCGCGCTTTCTCTTGGGTGCTCGTGGCGGGCGAGCGCGCGCGTCGCCGCGCTCGTACTGGCCGGCAATCCCTTAGGTTTTCGCTACACGCCCCGACCCGTGGAAGCGCCGGTCATTTTCGTAGCCTACGAGCCCGCGGGAGCACACTATCTCTTTAGATGGTCCAATCGGTGTGTGGTCAGGTCCGCTTCGGCGAGTCCGCCTTCCTGGTTAGCGTGAGCACGTTGCGCCCGCCCGCAGTTCGGTAGCGAATCGTGTCCATGAGCGCGTGAAGAATGGAGATCCCCCGTCCGCGCTCGGCGAGGTCATCGATGCTCGCGAGCACGTCTTCGGTGAGCGCGCCGGGGTCGACCTCGATCAGCTCCGGGGACGCTGGGCGGCCTTCGTCGGCGATCTCCACGACGATGGACGACGAAGAGCAAAGTGCAACGATGTCGATGGTGTGTCCGGCCTCGCCGCCATACGCGTGCTCGATGACGTTCGAGAGCGCTTCGCGCGCGCAGAGCTCGACGTCGCATGCGTCTGCCTCGGTGAACGGCGCACGGAGGCACACTTCGTGGAGGCGCTTGCCCGCCTCGTCGACGAGGGCGAGGTCGCTTCCGATGCGGAAGACCAGGATGGACCCGCTCGAGCGCCGGGGCGCCGGCTCTTCGTCATCGGGGTCCATGACGAGCGTGGCCACACGGCGCGGGAAGCCAGAGGGTTGAGTCATGGACCGGATGAAACGGCTCGCTCGCGTGGAAGTTAACCGTCGCGTCGAGCAGGCGTCGATCGGACAGCCCTTCACGAACCGTACGGTGGGCCGTACTTCGATCTCGACCGGTAGTTTCCGGCACAGAAAGGGGTGTTCGTGATGAGCTCGATAGAGACCGTGATGGTGACCGCTGAAGGGATACTCGTTCTTCGCGTCGCTGGCGTCGCGAAGTGGGATGCCTCGAACGCGCGCGAGCTTCGCGCTGCCGCGACGGAGCTCGTTGGCAGCAAGACGGTCGTCGTCGTCGACTTGAGCGTGGTCGCCGCGATGGACAGTACCGGCCTCGGGTCGCTCGTCGGAGTCCTCAAGGCGCTGCCGCCAGGGGGCGTCGTTCGGCTTTGTGGGGTCAACCCTCCCGTGAAACGCCTCATCGACCTTTCGCGTCTTCAGCGGGTTTTCCCTTCGTTCGCCTCCGTCGATGACGCGCTCGCCGCGTAGGCGAATGTCCCGCGGGCAGCGGGAGCTCGCGAATGGTTCGGCCGGCGCGCTCTTTCCCCTGCGTCAATGCCGAATCCCCTTGCGCCGCGTCGCGAGGAGGGTCCTACTGGTTGGTTAGGGACGGTGACCATTTCAGATTGGGGGGGCTCATGGTGATGAATGTCGAGAGTAACGAGGGCACGCTGGACGTGAAGCAGGACCCGGCGCAGGCACGAGAAGCCATTATGCGCGCTATGTTCAAAGGGGTCGGTCTTATCCCTACGCTCGAGTGTTCTCTTCGGAGGGCGGAGGCGCTCCCGTCGACGCTCGAAGCACGGATCACGTCGAGCGAGGGCGCCGGCCCCTAGCGAGAGCACCGAACCGCTTGATTCGGTCCGGTTTTCGCCGATTCGCTTCTCCGTGCTTCGTTGCTCCTCCTCGGCTAGCAGCAGTAGGACTCGTCCCTCGTCAGGGACTTGCGGCCCTGTAGCGTCGTCGTCGCGCCTCGCACGGCTCGCAGCTCGGCGAAAATCCTCGGTCATTAAGCGGTTCGGTGATTTGGTCTCAGGGGAGCGTGCGACCCGTGAAGAACGCGCGAGGCCGAGAGGCTTCGCGCGTTTTCGTTCGTTCGCGTCACGACTGCCGGCGTCCCGTCCGTGCTCGAGCTCGCGCGCGAGGCAGTCGGAGGCGATTGTGCGTGAGCTCCCGCGTGCTGTCGTTCGTCGCGTCGCCACGAACGATGACCGCTCGTCAGCCGTGGGTACGAGCGACCGATTCGGAGCTATCGCGTTCGCGCGCCGCCGGCTCGACACCGTCGCCGTAAATCTGCGCGTGGACGACGTCGACGAGGCGCCGTCGGCTGATCGGTTTCGCGGCGTGGGCGTCGCAGCCGGCGTCGAGGCACCGTTGGCGGTCCTCGACGAGCGCGTTCGCCGTGAGCGCGACGATGCGTCCCGTGTATCCGCCGCTGCGAAGGGCGGCGACGGCTGCGTAGCCGTCGAGGACCGGCATCTGCATGTCCATCAACACGACATCGTAGGCTCTCACACTCGCGAGCTTGAGCGCTTCCGCACCGTTCGTCGCGATGTCGAGCGTGGCGCCGGCTCGGCGAAGGAACATCGACAAGAGGCGGAGATTGTCGTCCGAGTCCTCGGCGAGCAACACGGATTTGCCTTCGAGCGGTCTCACCTCGACGACGCCAGACTCGCGCACCGCGGCCGCGAACTTTCCAGACAGGTAGGCTCGCGTGAGCGAGCGGGTGGTGAGCTCGACGCTGAACGTGGAGCCCTTCCCGAGCTCGCTCGAGACCGAGAGCTTTCCCCCGAGAAGGCGAACGATGTGGCTCGAGATCGCGAGGCCGAGCCCGACCCCGTCGTGTCTTCGTGTCGACGACGAGTCGGCCTGGACGAAAGGCTCGAAGACGCGCACGCACTCGCTCTCCGCCATGCCTACGCCGGTGTCGACGATAGCCAACGTGAGCGTCCCGTCGTCGCCGTCGTCGCTCGACGAGAAGGCAGCGCGGAGCGTGACGGAGCCCGTATCGGTGAACTTGATCGCGTTGCCGGCGAGGTTGAGGAGAACCTGTTTGAGCCGTGTCGCGTCGGAGAGGACGAGCTCCGGGATTGGCGAAACGATGTCGACGAGGAAGCGGATATTCTTCTCCTCCGCGCGCATTCCGGCGACGGCGTCGATTTCGGAGAAGATGCGGCCGAGGTGGCAAGGGGCGAGCTCGACGGACAGCTTGCCCGCCTCGATCTTCGAGAGGTCGAGGACGTCGTTCAAGAGGCGCAACAGGTGGTCGCCGTTCTTTCGTAAGATATCGGCGTATTCGGCCCGATCCGCGGACCCGACGTCTGGGTCCGAGAGGAGCTCGGCATACCCCAGCACCGCCGTCATCGGGGTTCGAATCTCGTGGCTCATGTTGGCGAGGAACGCGCTCTTCGACCGGCTCGCGGCGCGTGCCTCGGCCTCGGAGTGCTCTGCCGCGAGGCGCGCATCCGATAGGAGCTTTGCGCGCGTTTCGTGCCCGCGCGAGACGTTCTGCTCGAACGCGAGCTGCGCTATCGAGTCGGTGAGCTGGCGCGCCGCAGCCGCGCCGACGACGAGGAGATAGGCGAGGAACATGGTCGTCGCGATCGCCGCTCCTACCCCTTGCGGCGTTCCGGTCACGGCGCAGCCTAGGACGACGGGGCCGAGGAGCAAGAGCACGTACGCGCGCTGAAGCGGCAGGTCCGGGCTCAACGCGCTGGTCGCGCCGGAGGCGATCCCCGCCGTCGTCATGAGCACCACGATAGCGTTCGCGTCGAGTCCACGCGAAAGGCACGCGGCGGTGCCGAGCGCCCATACCAATGCAGCGACGAGCGCCGACGCGCGAAAGGCGAGGCGCCACCGCTCGCGCGACACCCAGTGCTCGTGCCGCGCGTGAAGGACGACCGCGCGCACCGCTCCGACGAGCACGCCCGCTCCAATGACGGCCGCGAGGGACGTCGGCTCGCGGCCGAGGTAGCTCGTCGAGAGCGCGACGACCGCCACGAGCGCGGGGTACGCATAGGTAGCCGGCTTGGCGCGCTCTGCGAGCGCGTCGCCGATGATCCGTTCTTGGTCGACTTCGGGGGCCATATGCGTTGCTCCGGCTGGGACGATTGCTCTCGAGGAGGAGAACGGCGCGCCGTCCGCTCGATGAAGAGCGGGCGTCTCGCGCGTCGGCGTCGATGGGCCTTCAGCCGCGGAGGCTTGAGCCGTTCTAGAGCCCATGCCTCGAAACACACTGGGTCGGTGCTGCAGCTGGGGGGCGAGTCGACGTGAGTCGTATCGACGCGGGCGTCTCGCGCGTATTGGCGGGAGGCGCCAATGGTAGCGGCCGTCGTCGCCGCGTCCGTCCTCGTGGTGGACGACACGCCGTCCATGCTCCGTCTTCACACCGCGATGCTCCAGCACGCCGGTTACGTCGTTCACTCCAAGGCGAGCGCGATGGAGGCGATTGGCTTTCTGGAGCACGAGGTCCCCGACGTCATCCTGCTCGACTACATGATGCCCGTCATGGACGCGCCGATGTTCCTTCGCGCCATACGCAAGGACGGTCGGCTCCGCGACGTGGGTGTGATTCTGCTGACGGCGTCGAGCGACGAGGCGCACATCGAGGAGGCCTTCGAGGCGGGCGGCAACGACTACCTCACCAAACCCGTCGACCGCCGAATTCTCGTCGCGCGCGTGAAGGCGATGGTGGACGCTCAGCGTGCGCGGCTGAACCTCGACAGCGCTAAGCTCATTTCCCGCAAACACGAGCATCTGTTGCGGGAGTTGGACGAGGCGCGAAGGCTCCAAGCATCGCAGCTTCCCGCCTGTCCGTTGCGCTGGCCAGGCTGGAGCGTCGACGGCGCGCTCTTGCCGTGCGACATGGTGGGCGGCGATTTGTTCGACGTCATCTTGGAGGCGAACGGCGATCGCACCGTCGCGCTGATCGACGTGAGTGGCCACGGGCTCGCCGCTTCGATGGTCGCGAGCAGCATTCGGAGCAGCTTGCGTCTGCTCGTCCCCGGTCGGCCGTTACCGGAGGCGCTCGCCACGCTCAACCACCACCTCCTCCGCGAGAGCGAGCATTACGCATGTGTGGCGCTGGCGAGGGTGCACCGCGAAGGCGTGTCGATCGCGAACGCCGGCCTGCCGCCGGTAGCGGTCTTCACGGACGGCGAGTGCCTCCTTCTCTCGGGACACGGTGCCCCTCCAGGTCTGATCGCGGGAACGGAATACGACGTGGTCGACGTGCCTCGGGGCAGAGGACTTCGCCTCGCGATGGTCAGCGACGGGATGACCGAGCCCTTTGGCGCGGCGGAGGATACGGAGGGGGCGTGCGAGCGCCTCGCCGCGTTCGCGCATGGCGCCGCCGCAGGTCGTGACCTCCTCGGCCGCCTGCGGGCGATGTTCGAGCGCCTCCCCGAGCAGCCCGATGACGCGACGGTGGTCCTGATCGAGGCCGCGCGCAACCCCTGACAACAAGCGAAGACTACGAAAGGCTGATCATGAAAACCGAGATGGCAACGTACGAGCCGGGTCGAGGGTGGACGTTCGCGGGAGAGCTGGAGCGAGCGACGTTCGTCTTGTATTTCGCATCGAAGGAGGCCGTGGAGAAGGGCTCACCGATCGAGCTGCTCGCGGCGCGGTTCCCCGCCGCGACGATCGTCGGTTGCAGCACGAGCGGAGAGATCGCCGCGCGCGACGCCTGCGACGGAACGATCGTCGCGGTCGCTGTCGAGCTCGAACGGTCGCGGGTCGAGGTCGCGACGAGGCGCGTCGACGCGATGGCGCGGTCCGAGCTCGCCGGACGCGAGCTCGGCCTCACCCTTGCTGCCCCCGATCTGCGTGCGTTGATCGTTTTTTCCGACGGGACGCGCGTCAACGGAACCGAGCTGGTACGCGGTCTGCGGGAGTCGGTGGGGGCCGGGGTGGTGGTGAGCGGCGGGCTCGCCGGGGATGGCGATAGGTTCGACAGCACTTGGGTCGGCGTCGGCACGAGCCGCGAGGCAGGGATGGTCGTCGCCCTCGGCCTCTACGGTGATCGCCTATCGATCGGTACGGGAAGTGAGGGG
>JAAFHV010000104.1:0-14784 GCA_013297655.1 Myxococcales bacterium
GGCAATACCGGCAACACGTGGGACGGCGGACCTTGGGTGCCCGGCGCGGCGCCCACGTCCCTCGCGGCGGTTCGTGAGGCCATGACCGGACGCTGGATCGGCGTCGCCCGCACGCCGTGGGTGCCTGCCTACCTCGTCGAGCTCACGTTCACTGGCACCGATGTTCATTCGGGCACCTACACGAGCCATTGCATCGAACCCGGCGGCCGCTGCATTGCCATGTACTACGGCACCGACGCCGACGCGCCCACCAAGACGTTCGCGCTCGAGGACATCAAAGCCAACGCCACCGTCGACGGAACGATCGCGCTCGTTTTCTCGAACGATCCTTCGAATTTCATCCCCGGCACGCTACGCAATCTCGCGCTCGACGCCTCCGAGAACGGCCTTCGGTTCGAGGTCATGAATCGCCAATACGGACCGATTCGGTTCGATCTACGTCGCGTTCGTTGACGATGGACGAAAACGGTCGACTGCCTACTTCGGACTGCAAGCCGACCCGAAGTGAACGCACTTTCCGTCCGTCGTCACGTGATGGCACGTGAGGTAGCGGCGCTGCTTGTCGTCGTACATGCAGGGCTCGTTGCCGAGCTCGTTCGCGCCGCACCACGCCCCGTAGTGTGCACATTTGCCATCGGTCGTGACGTGGTGGCATGCCTTGGTGCGTCCGTCGCTCGGATCGTAGAGGCACGGGGGCTTGCTGCTCGCGTTGCCGCTGCTGCTTTCGCGACGTCGCGCGAGGTCGTCGCCGTTGCACCACGAGCCGTAGTGAACGCACGCGCCAGCGGACGTGACGTGATGGCAACGCTTCAGTCGCCCGTCACTCGGATCGATCATGCACGGCTCGACCGGAGACGAAGCGGAGCCGCCGCCGCTCGCTGCAGAGCCGCTATTTTCAGGGTTCGCGTCGTGTTGCGTGCCTGCACGGCTCGATCCACTCGGCGGCGGCCCGGGCTCGCCGAGAGGCACGCAGCCCACGAGCGCGAACAGAGCGACGATGACGATTCGCATGGGACGGTTCCGCATCGAGGACGAGCGTAGCCTCACTTCGCTCTCGAGGCGCGGGCGTCACGTCGCTCCGGAGGCGCGAGCGTCACGTCGCTCCGGAGGCGCGAGCCTCGTCGCTCCGGAGGCGCGAGCCTCGTCGCTCCGGAGGCGCGAGCCTCGTCGCTCCGGAGGCGCGAGCCTCGTCGCTCCGGAGGCGCGAGCCTCACGCCGTCAACCTACGAAGCCGCGCGCGCTCCGTCTCGAAACCATCTCCGCAAAGCTCTTTACGAACCTTCACCCGGTCGCCCCTTCCTTCGACTCGGCGCGGCGTTAGAGTGGGCCGCCACATGCAAGATCTCCAGGGGAAGAGCTACTTCGTCACCGGCGCGAACACCGGCATCGGCAAGGCCACCGCGTTCGCCCTCGCCAAACGAGGCGCCCACGTGGCGCTCGCCGCGCGCTCGGAAGAAAAAACTCGCCCCGTCATCGACGAGATCAAGGCCCAATTTCCCGACGCGAAGCTCGATTTCGTGGCCCTCGACTTGGCGTCGCTCTCGCAGGTGGAGCGCGCGGCGAAGACGTACCTCGACTCCGGCAAGGCGATCGACGTGCTGGTGAACAACGCCGGCCTCGCCGGTACGACCGGCACCACGAAAGACGGACTCGAGATCACGACCGGCACGAACCACATCGGCCCGTTCTTGCTCACCGAGCTGCTCCTGCCGAAGATCAAAGAGTCGAAACAAGGGCGCATCGTGAACGTGTCGAGTAAATCGCACTACCGCGCCAAAAAGCTCGACCTCGGCACGTTCCACAAGCCGATGAGCCACGCGGGGCAGTCGCTCCCGTACTACGAGCAGTCGAAGCTCATGAACGTGATCCACGCGAAGGAGCTCGCGCGGAGGCTCGAGGGCACCGGCGTCACGACGTACTCACTCCACCCCGGAGTCGTGGCCTCCGACGTATGGCGGAGCGTGCCGTGGCCCTTCCGAAACATCATGAAAGTGTTCATGATCACGGTCGAGGAAGGCGCCCTCACGCAGCTCAAATGTGCGACCGATCCGGCGCTCGCGAGCGAGAGCGGCAAGTACTACGACAAGGAACGCGAGACCAAGCCGTCGCGCGCCTCGCTCGACGAGCCCACCTGGTCCGAGCTCCACGACAAGTCGCAAGAGATCGTCGACGGCATCTTGAAGAAGGGCTGAGCACGCGGCAGGCGATCGCGCTCACCCGTCGGCGCCTCACACGTCGGCGGCTCATACGTCGGCGGCTCATACGTCACGAAGAGCGACCCGCGACCATGGGCCCGCGCCAACCGCGACGAGCGCGTCGTGGAGCGGCGTAGCGGCGGGGGGCAGATCCACGATCTCCAAGTGCTCCGCCCCCGCGAGCTTCGCGAGCCTGCCCGCGAGCGACACGAGGCCGGGCACCACCGCCGAAGGTGGCGTCGTCGCGTCGACCGAGACACGCGAGAGCACCGCCCGAACCCCGGGCAAAAAGGGCGGTTCGAGCGCCGCGAACGCGAGCGTGGCGGACGCGCGGGGGAGGTTCTTTCCGTCGACCGCGATGAGCTCCGCGGGATCGTTCGTGCCGCGTTGGCTCGCGAGGGCGAGGTGCGTCGCGATGGCGTCGACGAACGCGGCGTCGAGGGCGCGGGGACGATCGAACCTGTCGTCGCGCGCGAGCCTGCGACGCTCGGCGAGGCCTCCCTCCAGGAACGCGAGCGGCAAGGCGTCCTGCGGGACCGCGATCCGCGCAGGGCATAGCGGCCGAACGTCGCGCGCGACGTCGGTTCGCATCCGCACCGAATGGGCCGGCGTGTGGAAGCCGACTCTCCGATAGAACGCCATCGCCGGGTTGTCCTCGAGCACCTCCGCCGCGAGCACCGCCGGTGACCCATGAAGGGCGTCGCGCGCCACCCCCGCGAGTCCGTCGAGGAGCGCGCGCGCAGCACCCACGTGCCTTCCGTCCTCGCTCACCACGAGCGACCGAACCTCGCACGTCCACTTCGTGCGCGGATCGATCCCGTGGCGATCGATCCAGCCCTCCACCTGACCTATCGTCCGCGAATTTCCCTCTTCCACGAGCGCCGCGACGAGGTGCACGTGACGCCCGGAGAGGGGGCGCGGGCCTCGCACGCGGGCCTCTTCGGTGAGGCGAAGGGACAGCTCGCGATACACGTCCGGATCACGAGAACCGGGATAGCTGCCCCAAGACTCGTGCACGTCCCAGAGCAGCTTCCACAAGCGGGACAGCGACTCGCCGTCCTCCGGGAGCGGCGCGCGCACCCGGACGAGATCGTTTGCGGACGCCAACGTGCGCGCCCGCGGCGACTCCTTCACCCCGGCCACGGCTCGCCGGTCTCCTCGGGGAGCACGAGCTCGACGTGCTCGAGACAGAGCCCCTCGGGAGGTGCGGTCTGGCCGAGATCGCGACGGTCCTTCGAGCCGAGCGCGCGCCGAAACGTGTCGTCCGAGAGGTGCCCACGCGCCACGTCGACGAGGGTGCCCACGATGATGCGCACCATGTTGTACATGAACGCGCTGCCCTCGATCCGGATCGTCACGACGCGCGGATCGATCGGATCTTCCTCCACGACCAGGCTCCGTACGAGGCGCACGGTGTTCGCGCGGTCGTCCTTCGCGCCACGAAAGGCCGCAAAATCATGCTCGCCGAGGATATCGTTGCAGATTGCACGCATTTTCTGGAGTGACATCTCCCAGCCGACGCGCCAGGCGCGATCGTCCTTCGCGGGGTCGCGAACGCGATCGAGGAGGAGAGTGTAGCGGTAGCGCTTCCAGGTGGCAGCGAAGCGGGGCTGGAAGTCGACCGGGACCACCCGCGCGCGGCGGACCGCGATCTCCGGAGGGAGGTGCTGGTTCATGCCGAGGACCCATCCGCGAGGCGGAATTTCCAGCGTCGCGTCGAAGGCGACCTTCTGCATCTCGGCGTGCACGCCGGCGTCGGTGCGGCTCACCCCGCGGGTGGCGGAGGCGCCGGAGTCGAGGGCGCGAACCGCGATGCGGAGGGCCCCCTCGATCGTGCGCGTATCTTTTTGAACTACGAAACCAGAGTAAGAGCCACCGCGATACGCGACGTCCAACAGGACGCCGCTTACGTATTTTTCATCCATCAAAGGGCGCACCGGAATCTTGCGGGAGATTGCTCGTGGCGTCCGGCAGCTTCGCGCTGCGATCGGGCAGCCCGAGCTGATCGTTCGTGAGAGGAGGCGAAGCAACACACACGCGCCCCGAGCACGCGCTGGAGAGGCAGTCGTCGTCGCGGAGGCACTCGTCGCCGAGCGGGCGGCGTGTCTCGCCGCACGCCGACCCGAGCAACACCATGGCGAGCCCCGCGGCAACTGCACCGACCGCTGCGCCGCGCGCGTACGATCGTGAAGTGACTCGCCTCGGGGCGGCTGTCATCAGCGCGTCTTGAGGGAAATAGGAACGTTCACGTCGACGCAGCCGCCCTTGGGAGCCGGATACGCGCCGTTGCGCATGGAGCCCGCGATGCACGCGGCGACCGCTTGGTTGCCGGTGGAGTTCGACGCGACCCCCGCCGAGCAGGGCAAGCCGTTGGTGCCGATGCGCAGTGCGATCGTGACGCCACCGGTGAGGGTGCTGTCCGTCGCGAGGGCTTGGTCGTAACACTTGTGCGCGGCCTTCGCGCGGAACGCGAGCATGCCTTCGAGGTCGCCCGCCGCCGAGCCGCCGCACTTCTTGACCTCGCAGCCGAACGTCTGCGGGCCGCTCGTGTGGGTCACCTTCGCGCCCGTATCGGGCCCAGCATCCTCCACGGGAGGAGGCAGGGGGATGTCGTCCTCGATTTTGCGAGGAGGCGGGACGTAAGAGGCAGCCGCGTCAGGGGTGGAAGGCGGAGGTGTGGGCGTGGAGTCGCTCGAGCACTTCTTCCACCCAATCACGATGCCGATGATCGCCAAGATGCCGACGGACGCCGCGATGTACTTGCCATTTCCGGACGGGACGCCCGCTGCCGGGGGCGTAGAAGGAGAGCTCATGATCCTCGGATCCTCAGGCGGTCACTTGCGGTGGCCTCGCGTCGAAACCGCGTGAGTATACAGGGACCACGCCCCACGCCTTCAAGAATGCGTCATGAGGTTCGCGCTCGCAAAAAGCGCGAGCGTCGTATCGCCGTAAACCCTCGAATCTTCAAGAGTAAGCCCTTCTACGTCGGCGAGCTTCGTTCCGGTCCCGTGCTCGAGCACGAGGGTGGCTCCCGGCGCGAGGAGCGGCACGACGGCCACGAGGAGACGCAAGACGGCCGGCAGATCGACGTACGGCGGATCGACGAGCACGAGGTCGAACGGACCTCCGAGGCGGGCCGGAGCGGCGAGCGCTTTCTCGCACGTGACCGCGAGCACGGTGGCGCGCGTGGCGAGCCCGAGCTCGGCGAGGTTCTCGTGGATCGCCTTGAGCGCGTCGCGGCCCTTCTCGACCAGCACCGCGTGTCCGGCGCCACGCGAGAGCGCCTCGATCGCGAGCGCGCCGGTGCCGGCGTACAAATCGAGCACCCGCGCGGGCCCGTCGTCGAAGACTCCACGCGATCCGAGGATAGAGAAGAGGGCCTCGCGGACACGATCTTGTGTCGGCCGCGTGGCGTTGCTCTTCGGCGCGACGAGCCTCCGTGACCGCAGCTCTCCGCCGGTGACCCGCATGGGCGAGCGCACTACCCGCTCGTAGAGGCGGGCTCAATGCGAATCGCACCGGCGGGAAAGGGTCGACGCGTTCCGCTAGCCCACGGTAAACTCCCGGAAGGAATGAAAGCTCGTAGCCTTATCGCGATCTCGCTCGTCCTCGGTGTCACCGGTGCGTCTTCGGCGGCGCGCGCAGAGGCGCCCTCCCAAGCGCAGACGATCGCCGTCCTCGGCATCGACTCCGACGACGTACAAGATCAAGCCGACGCCCTCGCCGATGCGCTGAAAGATCGTGCACGCGAAGCGCCAGGCTGGGTGCTCATGGAGAAGAGCCCGTCGCTCGGCTCGCTCACCGTGTCGCTCAAGTGCTCGGCCAAGCCAGACGCCACGTGCCAGCAGCGCATCGCCGATAGCCTCAAGAGCGATCGGTACGTGTGGGGCGTGATGACGAAGGCCGGCGGCGGCGGGCAGGTGAACGTAGAGCTTCACCTCTTCCGGCGCGGCAAGGCCGACTTCATGATCCGCGAGACCTACTCCGACACCTACAAGGTAAAGAGCGAGCCCAAGCTCCAGGGTCTCGCGCGGAGGCTCTTCGAGGAGCTCACCGGCACGAGCGCGGGCCACG
This sequence comes from Myxococcales bacterium, assembly GCA_013297655.1. Lineage (GTDB taxonomy): Bacteria > Myxococcota_A > Polyangia > Polyangiales > Polyangiaceae > JAAFHV01. The sequence continues at coordinate 6,270 of JAAFHV010000104.1, forward strand.
TCACGGTGGTCGCGGGCAAAGGCGGCGGCGAGGTCATCGTCGACAACGGGCGCCATGTCCCGCTGAAGAACGGACGCGCCACGCTCGACCTCGCGACCGGCACACACACCCTCGACGTGCTCGTGCCCGGCTCCACGCGCAAATCGAAGCAAATCGACGTGCAGAACGGCGCCGAGCTCCAGGTCGACATCGACGTCGACGCGGCGGCGGTGGAGCCCCCCGGCTCGGAGAGATCTTCTCCGTTTCCCACCCGCACCGTGGTCGGCGGCGGCATGGTCGTCATCGGCGCGGGCTTGGCCGTCACGAGCGTCATCTTCGGCGCGAAGTGGATCGGCCTCCAGGGCGATTCCACGAGCGACGACATCATGAAGAAGCTCAACGATCCCTCCTACTCCACGTCGACTTGGGCTCGCGAGGTACGGCCGCAAGTGAAGGACGGCGCCTCTCTCGACGTCGCGTGCTCTGCGACGGACGCGCAGAACTTCGTGCGAGAAGAGTGCGAGAAGCACTCGGACTCGAAGGTTTCCAGCGGGCTCGCGATCGGCTTCGGCGCAGGCGCGCTGCTGGTCGGCGGCATCGGCGTTTATTTGCTCGCCACCAAACCAGCGTCGAGCGAAGCGGGCCCCCCTCCCCCGCGCACCAGCTCCGGCCCGAAGGACATCAAGCTCCTCCCGCTGCTCGGCGGCACGAACGGCCTCTCGCTCACCGGCACCTTCTGAGGTTCGCGCCGCGGCCCAGTATCGGCCGCGCGTGCGCTCAGGCGCGTGCGTAAATAGCCCAAGAGTTATGAGCGTTTGGCGCCGGCTTGTGTGGCCGGTGCCGTGCGTCGTGGAGGCTCGCGCCTCCAGAGCGACGCGAGGCTACTCTTCTGGGCGCGCGGTCGTCGGCTTGGGCTCGACCACCTCGATGTCGGCAGACCACACGAGCCGGTAACCGATCTGCGTGCGCTCGAGGTGGCCTTCGAGACCGACACGACGAAGGGTCGACATCGCGAGGTACACGCGCGCGGCGGCGGACAGGGCATCGGGCTCTTCGCCGGGCCAGCCGCGCGCGAAGAGGTCGGCCACCGGGACCGACTCCCACGGCGTGTGGAGCGCGCTCTCTACGAGGGCGGCGAGCATGGATCGGAGCGCGCGGCGACCGCGGAGGTGCACGCGCTCGCGCTCGACCTGAACGTAGGTGCCGTCGCGCGCGACGCGGGCGGGGCGCATGGGGATCGCCTGTTGCTCTTCGTCGTCGTCGTCGCCGGGAGAGTCGACGTCGCTCAGGTCGCCGCCGATCGCCGCGAAGCCGAGGCACGTGTCGAGCTGGGAGAACAGCCCGCGCACGTTGTCGGGGAACTCGGTTCGGCCCATCGCGCGGGCGAGCACTTGTTGCTCGAAGGGGAGATCGTCGACCTCGCCGCCGCTGCCACGCACGAGCTTCGCGACGAACTCGCGAGAGAGCTCGGGAGCGCTCGCGCCGAGCGGCTCGAAGAAGTGACGAAGCAGGCGCGGGATGTCCTCGCGACGCGCGTCGAGCGGCGGCACCTCCAGCGGCGCGATGCCTTGGAGGATTTGCGCGTACTCCTCGAGCTCGCTCGAGAGGTCCATCGGCGAGGCGCGCGAGCAGAGCACCACCCGGATGCCGCGCTCGCGCGAAAGACCGAGCACACTCGGGAGCTTACGGACGTCTTCTTTGCGCGCGCGATCGATCGAGTCGAGCACCAGCGTGCCCCCGAAGGCGTCGGCGAGGGAGCCGTCGTCGCGGAGGAGCTCGGACAGGATCTTCACCGTCTCGGCGGGGCGATCGCACGGCGCGACGACGAGCGCGCCCTTCCGTCGCGACGCGCGGTGGAGCTCTTGCACGGCGAGGCTCTTCCCTGCCCCCGCCGGCCCGTAGAGGATGACGTTCTTGTCTTGCGCGGCGACGGTCTCGATCGCCTCGACGTGGGAGAGGATCGCCTCCGAGGTGCCGACGAGGCGCGGGTGAGGCTTGCGTTCGCGGCGAGGAAACGCAGGATCGACGAGGAGCGCGAACTCCCCGATCTCGACCACGTCGCCGGCGCCGAGGGCGGCCTTCTCGACCCGCTCGCCGTTCACGAAGGTGCCGTTCGAGCTCCCGAGGTCTTCGATCTCGAACATGCCGCGATCGGCGGCGAAGCGCGCGTGCTTGCGCGAGAGCAGACGATCTTCGGCGGCGTCGGGAGGGACGCCAGGGCGCCCGCGCCCGAACTCGAGCGAGCCCTCCACGAGCACGCGCGTACCCACGCTCTCGTCGGTGGGCGCGTGCAGTACGACGACCGAGTGCCGGAAGGAGCGGCGCTCGGGCTCGGGGTTCGTGGGAGCGGGAGGCTTCGAAAGGGTCATCGACCGACGTGACGCTCTCGCTTTCGGCGACGCGATGCCAAGATCGCGGCGCCGACCACGAGCGACACGCCTAGGCTACCCCGAGGGACGTCCGAGGTGTGGGACATGTCGCATGCACATCCGCCCACTTCACCATATTCTTCATTAGTTTCAGCCACTTGCGCACCAGAATCAGAACGCGAGACAGGCGGCGCGCCGGCGTCTTCTGGGACCACGGAGGCGTCTGGAGGGGGAGATCCGGCGTCCTTGAGCGGATCGGTGCAGGTGCCTTGTGCTGCGCTCGAGGAGGAGCACGTCTTCGGCGCGGTGCAGCCGTTGCCGTCGCGACCGCGGCAACCGTCGACGCAGAGGCTCGTGCGCGAGTCGCAGATGCGCCCGCTGGTGGTGCCGCCGCAGTCTGCGTCCTTCTTGCACTCGCCGCAGAGGCCCGTCGTCGCGCACACGTCGCTCCGGCAAACGTCGGCCTTGGTGCACGCCTCGCCGGTCGGGAGGCCACACTTCACGTCGCGCTGGAAACAGACGGCGCTGCGGCAGACCGCGGCGTTCGTGGTGGGTCCGCACGACTCGCCATTGGGGAGCCCGCAGCGATCGTCGGCCGCGAAGCACGACGCGGAGACGCACACGCGTTGGCCATTTTGCGGCGTGCACTCGCCGGCGACGGGGGCCACGTTCGGGAGCGGATCGCCGTTCGGAGCCTTCGGTGTGCACGACCCGGCAGCGCACCACTCGGTCGTGCGGCAGTCGGCGTCGACGGCGCAAACGGCGCCACACGAGCCGGTCGCGAGGTTGCAAATCGCGCCCGCCCGGCCGGCACAATCGGCGTTCGACGCGCAGCGCCCGCACGCGCCGCCGGTGGTGCAGAGCGGAAGCGTAGAGGTGGGGCACGCCTTCGTTCCGGTCGCGCCGAAGTCGGCGTTGCACGTGTCGCAGACGTTGCCGCTCGTGCACACGGGCTTGCTGCCGCCACACTGCGTGTACGATGCACATTCCGCGCAGCGCCCGGCGTTCGCGCCCGCGACGATGCAAGTGGGCTCGGTCGCGCGAGGGCAAGCACGCGAAGCGCCGACGCCGTAGTCGGTGAGGCACGCCGCGCAGACGCCGGTCTGCGTGTTGCAGGTGGGAGCGCCCGCGGTGGAGCATCGCGTGACGTTCGCTTGGGCGCACTCGGTGCAGCTGCCGCGGGTGGCGCCGGCGGTGTTGCAGGCCGGGCGGGCCGCGTCGATGCAGGCCATCGTCGCGCCGGACGCGAAGTCGCCGTTGCACACCTCGCACGCATAAGGGCGCACGCGGCTGCAGCGGGTGCCGGGGCACTCCGCGTCGGTGGCGCACGTGTCGACCGGCACGGTGGTGGGCTCGGGGAGGCCTCCGTCGCCCGAGTCGCTGAGCCAGCTCGTGCGCGGCGATCCGCGGAAGCCGCGCGCGGCGATCGACGCTTGGTTCGTGAGGATCTGCCCGCCCTGCCCCGCGGCCACCGTGGCGCGGAAGCGAAACGACGAGGTCTCCCCGATCTCGAGGCGACCCCCGTTGATGCCGTCGGCGCCGGTGCCGACCCGCGCGACGAGGGTCCGCGTCGCGGCGTCGTACTCGACCCCGTCGAGATCTTTGCGATCCGTCTTCGAGCCGAGCCCTGGGCCCGCGAGCACCTCGACCGAATTGGCGACGTACGTGAACCCGACCGGGATCACGTCCGTGACCGCGACGTCGAGCGCGGCGTCGTTGCCCGTGTTTTTTGCGGTGATCGTGAACTCGATCTCGTCGCCGACGAACACGGCGCCGCCGGGGCGATTCACCAGCGGGCGCGCCGACTTACCCATCGTCGCGAACGCGGGGGCGAGCGTGGAGATGCTCGTGACGAGCGCGCCGACGGCGTACTTGTCGCTCGAGGACGACGCCGTGATGGTGGCCGAGTCGTCGCCCGCCGCGACGAGAGCAGAGATGTCGACGACGTCGAGGTCGTACCCGCTCATGCTGCGCGCACGGCCCGTTTGCTGCGGAAGATCGCCAGCGAAGCTCATCGGGCGGCCGAACACACTGCGGGTGCCGTTGAAAAAATTGGTCGTCGGGTTGAGGGCATCGCCGAGCAACGTCGCGGTCGCGGCGCTCTTCGATTTGAACGCGAGCGAGTCACCGGTGCCGCCGTCGTCTCCTTCGTACGCGACGACGCCGAGCTTCGCGTCGAAGCCCATCGTCGGGACGAGGAAGCCGGAGAGGCTCACGTTGGCCGAGCCGCCGAGCTCGACGAACGTGAGGCCGTCGAAGAGCGTGACGTTGCGGACCGGATCGGCGGGGCGGTCGTACACGACGACCAACGTCCACGCCGCGAACGTGTCGTCGATGCTCTGGTCGACGAGGGGCTGCGAGTCGAACCCGGACACGCGGTACGCGCCGGTGCCGTACTGGCGCACGGTCGAGGTGACGTCGGCGGTATTTTGATAATACACGTTTCCGCCGGCCGGCACCGTGAGCGACTCGTCGGCGGTGACCGTGATCGCGAAGCCGCCGGGCCGATCGAACGTGACGGTGCGCTTGGCGGGCGCGGCGAGGATCGTGGCCGCCCAGTAGAGCTGCGCGTGCACGATGCTGGACCCGGGCGGAAGCTGCGCGTTCGTCTCCGCGCCGACGCCGAGGATCGCGGTGCTGCGCGCGTTCGCGAGCGTGACGGCGGTGCTCGCGGTGGCTTGGCCGGCGCCGGGATCCTCGGAGCGCCAGAACACGTCGTACGCCGAGTCCGACGTGTTGAGCCCGCATGCGCCGATGGTGCCGACGACGGGCGCGGGCGCAGCTTGGGTGCCGGTGCGGCATTCTTGCCCGAGGGTGTTGCCCACGAGCACGAAGTCACCGTGCAGGTTCCACGTCTTCCTGAGCCGCGGTTGAGCCTCGACGCGTGAGGGCGCGAACATGGCCGCGACGCCGATCGCAGCAGAAATCCAGGGCACCCATCGCTTCGTCATGCCGTCACACTCCCTCGCCTCCGATCGCGACGGTGCCGTGCCGTCGACAAATCTCGGAGCGTGCGCGCGAGGCGTACTCGATGTGAACGTCACGCGCAAACACGACCGCGAACGCTGGATCTCACTTCGTCCATCGCGCCGAGCCACGACCACGGCGGGTCTCCTCGTGGGCTCGCGACCGCCCCTGACGCCCCGCTCTCGACCAGTAACGGATCGGGGGTCGTCGCGGGCTGCGCGACGGCCTTCATGTGGCACGAGACCAACAGTCCGTGCTACACCCTCGCTACGATGTCGTTGGCGGTAGCTACGGGTTGTGTTTTCGGGCTCGCGGCGGGCATGCGCCACGCGCTGGAGCCGGATCACCTCGCCGCGGTGTCGACGTTCGTGGCCTCGCCCTCGAAGGATCGTGCGGTCGTGCGCTACGCCGCGGCGTGGGGCGCGGGGCACGCGCTCATGCTCGTGGTGGTCGGCGCGATCCTGTTCTCGCTCGGGCGTCAAATGCCGGAGCGGCTCGCCGACACGTTCGAGCTCGGCGTCGCGATCATGCTGGTCCTCCTCGGAGCGCGCGGCCTTCGGCGCGGTCGCAAAGCCGATGCGCACGGGCACAGCCACGCACCAAAGAGCCCCGGCGCGCTCCCGTTCTTGGTCGGGGTCGCCCACGGGCTCGCGGGCAGCGGGGCGCTCGCGGGAGCCGTCGCGCTCAGCCAGCCCTCGCCTGCCCTCGGCGTGCTCACGTTGGCCCTCTACGGCGTCGGCGCGTCGCTCGGCATGGTCGCCCTCGCGTACGTGGTCGCGCTCGTCCTCAAGCGCACGCCGCTCTCGGGTGAGCGCCTCATGCGCGGGCTCGCCCTCGGCACGAGCGCCGTCTCGCTCCTCGTGGGCATCGCCTGGGCAGCGCCGATCCTGCAGCGCCTCGCCGCCGCCTGAGGCTGCTCACGCCCGCACGTCGTTTGCGAGCGATCGCCGCTCGGGACGGGGTACTTCGTGCATGCTGCATCAATCACGACGTCGCATTCGTGGCGTCGCTCGGTCCTGCGGACCTCCCTCCCCACGGTCCATCGCGCCACCGGTCCGAGCTGCGCTCGTCCCGTTCGCACGGTTGGTTCGTGGCGTCGCTCGGTCCTGCGGACCTCCCTCCCCACGGTCCATCGCGCCACCGGTCCGAGCTGCGCTCGTCCCGTTCGCACGGTTGGTTCGTGAGAAGCGCACCGGTCTTCCCCTCGACCCATGCATCCTACAGGCAGTGCGACGGCGGGCCCATCGGGCGCGGCCAATCGCTTCCGGCGCGCGGTCGATTTCGCTGCGGTGCGCCTTACAGCGCGCCGTTGAGCACGTCGCCGAGGCCGCTCAGGTTCGGCATCGCCGGCTCGGGCGCGGCGGCGGGGGGCGCTTGGGAAGGCTTCGGGCCATCGTCGGCGGGCGGGGCCTTGCCGAGTGAAGACGGGCCCGTCGCGCCCTTTTTGGACGGCGGGGGAGCGGGAGGCGCAGTCTTCGGGGCCTTCGGTTGTTTCTTCTCGGCCAGCGCGGGCGGCGCGTTTGGTGCGTGCGACGCGGGCTTGTCGGCGTGCGGGAGGCTCGAGGGGGAGACCGGGACCAGCGTGTTGGTGGGCGGCGCGGGCTGCTGCGCGACGGGCTGCTGCGCGACAGGCTGCTGCGCGACGGGCTGTTGCGCGGGCTGTTGCGCGACGGGCGGCGGCACTTGCGCAGCGGCGGCGGGCGGACCGACGAGCCGCGGGCCAAGCACGAAGTACGCGCCGAACACGGCGATCACCAAGACCGCCACGAAGAGCAGCGGGGCCGTCCAGCTCGACTTGTCGACCCGTCGCGAGACGTCGTTCGACGTGGTGGGGATTGGGCCCGACTCTTGTGCGCGCGGGTACGGGCTCGCGAAGGCCGCCGGCGGCGCTACGCTCGCGAACGCGACCCCGGACGAGATCGCGGGGTACGCCGACGGGACCGACACTTGGGGAACGAACGTCGCGCCCGGGGTGCGGAGCTTGGTGGCGGGGTTGACCGGCGCGAACCCGGACGACATGTTCGCCGTAGGGTGAGGGAGTGGCGCCGTGTAGTGCGCAGGCGGGGCCGAGGAGACGTGCTGCACCTGCGGCGCCATGTGTTGGGGCGGAGCGCTCGACGCACGCGCAATCTGCGGCACCGCTCTGTGTGCAGAATACACAGGAGGCGACGCGAGGGTGGCGGGCGCTTCGTGCGGGAACACGACCGCGGCGACCTCGAGAGACTCGGGGCGTAGGTCGGGGACCGGCGAGCGATCGTCCTCGAAGCTCACGTCGGCGGGAACGACCCCAACGTCGCTCTCTTCGGCGAAGCGCACCACGGAGGCGTTGAGCCAGGAGCTCTCCCCAATCGCGTCCGCGTTCGCGTTCGCGTTCACGAGCGGCCGCCCGCCGGACTCGATGTGCACCTCGCTGGAAGCCGCCGAGAGGCCCCAGTCCTCGTTGCCGCGGAACGCCTGGAGGTTGGGATCGGAGAGCATCTCCGCGCGCTCTTGGTGCGAGGGCTGCGATTGGCGCGGCGAGTACGCGCGCGAAGGCTGCGCGTCGCGAGGCAAATCGATGGGGCCCGCGAGCGTCTCGGCTTCGAGGTCGTTGCTCCCGAGCGTCTCGGCTTCGTCGTCGTCGACGAGATCGCTCATGCTCAAGTCGAGGGAGTCGACGAGCTCGAGCACCGGCACCGAGTCTTTTTCGAGCGTCTCGGACAGGCGGCGCACGCGCTCGAGCTCTCCCGGGGAGACCTGCATCGTGGAGCGCGCGTGCTGCGGCGGGCCCCCGCTCGTGATCATGGACGAGAGTGGCGGGACCGCCGTGAGGGTGGGGGCGGTGTTCTCGTCTTTGATGGAGAGGAGGCCCGCCTCGCGCAGCAACTTGTGCCGGTCGATCTTGTTCGTGGACGCCTCGAACAGCTCCGAGGCAGGAATACGCCGGCGGCGGTTGAACCGGAGGGCAGAGCGAACTTCGGTCACGCCGGGCACGCTCGCGTCGAGATCGAGATCGTCGTCGGCGGGGCGCACCTGCGTCTCGTCGAGGAGAGAATCGGGGGCCGTCTCGCGCTCGCCGCTGTCGCTCGCGCTCAAGAACGGGAGCACCGGCATCGGCGGGAGCGTGGCGCGACGTGCAACTGCGGGCAGCGCGGGCGCGAGCTCTTCCTTGCGCGGCGGGGGCGCCATCGGCGGGAGCGTGTTCCTCCGCGCACGGATCA
>JAAFHV010000104.1:14794-29313 GCA_013297655.1 Myxococcales bacterium
CTTTGGCTCCGGGACACGCGGGAAGGAGGCCGAGCGGCTCATCGCACTATCCATGATGCACGAAGCATGCGCGAATTCCAGTCCTACGTTTTCCCCGGTTCGTCACCGCCTCTGGGCATTGTGGGATCCAGTCGTTGGGGTGGCCAGGGTCCATCACGCTGCGTCAGAGCCAGTTTCTGCCCGATCGGGGAAGCCGACCGGACGCGCGCCGAGGCGACGCGACAACGAGGGACGGACCTCGGCGCCGGTTGGCACGAACGGTTCGTGGCGTCGCTCGGTCCTTCGGACCTCCCTCCCCACGGTCCATCGTGCCCCCCGTACGAGCTGCGCTCGTCCGGTTGGCACGGTTGGTTCGCGTCGCGTTCGAGCCGGCTCTTCAGCCGTCGCCGCGTTCGAGCCAGAGCGAGGGATCGCCCATTTCGTCCGTGTGGAGGTGCACCAGCGAGGGGCGGCAGCACTCGACACAATCTTCGACGTAGCTCTGGTTGCGACCTCCGGACAGATCGATCGCGACGTCTGTGGTCTCCCCGCAAAACGGGCAGGCCGCGGGCAAGCTCGGGGGCCAAAATGCTGCGTCTTTGAGGCGCAGGCGTGACGACTTGGGCTTCTTCTCCATGACGATGTGCTCCTTTCGATCGAGCGAGGCTCGGGGGCGTAGGCGGCAGGTCGAAGGGATGGATGCGAAGTGGCGCGGCGTGCGCGCGACCCCCGAAGCTTTGCCCTCGAGCGCGCGCGGATCAAGGCAAAGTTGCCCACGCGCCGCGTCAGGTGGGTTTCGGCGGACGCGAGCGTACGGGAGGGCTGCGCATCCTCGACGCATCGAGGGTCTTCTCGGGTTTCTCGTGCGCGACGCCCCGATGCGATCGGAACTTTGGTAGCGTACGCAGTCGAGAGGTTTTGCTTTGGACACCAAGCGTATCGACGTGCTTTCGGACTCCACCGGCGAAACTGCTGAAAAAGTGGTTCGCGCGGCCATGCTGCAGTTTCCCCACTCCGGGGCCCAAATCCGAATCCACACCCGCATTCGCACCGCGGACTCGGCGCGGCCCATCTTGGAGCGTGCGGCGCAAGAGGGCGCTCTCGTGGTCTTCACGGTGGTGAGCCCAGAGCTCCGCGAGTTCATCCACGCGCAGAGCTACGAGCTGCGCGTCGAGGCGCTCGACCTCATCGGATCGCTCATCGGCAAGCTCCAGGTTTACTTGGATCGCCAGCCGATCAACACGCCGCGCGGCATGCTCCCCCTCTCGGACGAGTACTTCCGTCGCATCGAGGCGGTGGAGTTCACCGTGAAGAGCGACGACGGCAAGGAGCCGCGCAACTTCAAGAAGGCCGACTTGGTCCTCGTCGGGGTGAGCCGCACCTCGAAGACGCCGCTCTCCACGTTGCTCGCGCAGAAGGGGCTCAAGGTCGCGAACCTTCCCCTCGTGCTCGGGGTGGAGCCGCCGCCGGAGCTCGACGAGGGAAACCAAGATCGCATCGTGGGCCTCACGATCGGCCTCGAGCCGCTCGTCGAGATCCGCAAGGCGCGCCTCAAGCAGCTCGGGATGAGCGTCGACGCGAGCTACGGCCTCAAGGAGCAAGTGAAGGAAGAGCTGGAATACGCTCAGAAAATCTTCGCGAAGCACCCCACCTGGCCCGTGATCGACGTGACCGGTCGTGCGATCGAGGAGACGGCCGTCATCATCCTCGAAGCGCTCAACGATCCGAACCGCGCGTCGGCGAAGAACCAACTCGTCTGACGTGGAGGCACGAGGTCCGCGCGGGCCTCGTGCTTCGGTGAGTCGGCCTCGCCACGAGCGCCTCGCCCTCGGCGCGCAGAGCGAGCGTCGTGCGTCGTGGTACCGTCTTCGCCATGGCGCAGCGAGCGCACGCGACGTACGACGAGCTCCTCGGCCTCCCCGCGAACGTCGTCGGTGAGATCGTGTTCGGCGTGGTTCATACGCACCCGCGCCCACGCCCGACGCATGCCCGCGCGGCGACCCGGCTGGGGGGCGGCTCGGGCAGGTGTTCGACCACGACGAGCCCTCCGGCTGGGTCGTGCTCGCCGAGCCCGAGCTCCACCTCGGGCCTCACGTGCTCGTCCCGAATCGCGTGGCTTGGCGCCGCGAGCGCATGCCCACGATCCCGGACGAAGCCTTCGTGACCACCGCGCCCGATTGGTGCTGCGAGGTGCTCTCGAAGAGCACCGAAGCGCTCGATCGAGGGGAAAAAAAGCGCATTTACGAGACGTTCATGGTCTCCCACTACTGGCTCGTCGACGTGGAAGAGAAGACGATCGAGGTCCACGTTCTTCACGGGTCGGAGTACCGGCTCACGCAGACCGTCCGCGGCGACGAAGCCTACCGCCTCCCCCCGTTCGAGAGCTACGCGCTGCCCCTCCGCGATCTCTGGGCGCGCTGAGCGACGTTCGCGAGCGACACCGTCGGCGCCGACGCGCGTCCGACCCCAAAAACGCGGGAGTCGCGCTATGGTCGCGGGGCCATGTCCGCCGAGAAAAACGCGCCGCCCGTCAACGACAACCCCGGCAACTTCGTAGAGGACCTCGTCCGCGCGGACGTGGAAGCCAACGTGCAGCAAGGCCGCGTCGCGACGCGCTTTCCTCCCGAGCCGAACGGGTACCTCCACATCGGCCACGCGAAGAGCATCTGCCTGAACTTCGGCCTCGCCGAGACGTTCGGCGGCACGTGCAACCTCCGCTTCGACGACACGAACCCGGAGAAGGAAGACGTCGAGTACGTCGAGGCGATCAAGGACGACGTGAAGTGGCTCGGCTTCTCGTGGGCGGGCGAGGTGCGCTTCGCGTCGGACTACTTCGAGCAGCTCTACCAATTCGCGGAGAAGATGATCGAAGCGGGCGACGCGTACGTCGACAGCCAGACCGCGGACGAGATCAAAGAGAACCGCGGCGACTTCTACAAGGTCGGGAAAAATAGCCCGTTCCGCGATCGTTCGCCCGCCGAGAACCTCGCCCTCTTCCGCGAGATGCGGGCCGGCGCGCACCCCGACGGCAGCCACGTGCTCCGCGCCAAGGTCGACATGGCCTCCACCGATCTGAAGCTCCGCGATCCGCTCATGTACCGGATCCGGCGCGTGCATCACCACCGCACGAAAGATGCATGGTGCATCTACCCGCTCTACGACTGGGCGCACGGGCAGAGCGATCACATCGAGAAGATCACGCACTCGATCTGCTCCCTCGAGTTCATCAACCATCGACCGCTGTACGAGCTCTTCCTCGAGAAGATCGGGGCGGGCCCGGACACCGCGCGACCGAAACAAATCGAGTTCGCGAAGCTGGTCCTCACGTACACCGTGATGTCGAAGCGGCGATTGAAGGAGCTCGTCGACAAGAACGTGGTCACCGGGTGGGACGATCCGCGGATGCCCACCCTCGCCGGGCAGCGTCGGCGCGGGGTCACCCCTGCCGCGCTTCGTGCGCTGTGCGAGCGCGTCGGCGTCGCGACGAAGGACTCCATCGTCGACGTTTTGCTCTACGAAAACGCGATCCGCGACGACCTGAACGCGACGAGCCCGCGCTTCATGGGGGTCGTTCGCCCGCTCAAGGTCACGATCGTGAACTTCCCCGAGGGCGAGACCTTGGAAATCGACGCGCCGTACGAAGCGCCGAAACAAGGCGAAGCAGGCGCGGGCGCCGAGGCAGAGCCGGTTCCTACCCGCAAGGTGCCGCTCACGCGCGAGATCTGGATCGAGCGCGAGGACTTCATGGAGGTCGCGCCGAAGAAGTTCTTCCGCCTCACCCCAGGGCAAGAGGTTCGCTTGCGTTATGCATGCATCGTGAAGTGCGTCGGCGTGAACAAGGACGCCGCAGGGGAGGTCACGGAGGTGCTCTGCGAGTGGGATCCGCAGTCGAAGGGAGGAAACCCGGCCGATGGTCGCAAGATCAAGGGCACGATCCACTGGGTGAGCCAGAAGCACGCCGTCGACGCGGAGGTGCGCCTTTACGATCGGCTCTACACCGTGGAGAACCCGATGGGCGAGAAGGACAAGACGTTCCTCGACTTCGTGAACCCCACCTCGCTCGAGGTCGTGACGGCGAAGCTCGAGCCGGCGCTCGCAGACAAGGGCGAGGGCTTCCGGATGCAGCTCGAGCGCGTGGGCTACTTCTGCAAGGACCGCGACTCGACGAGCGAGCGCCCCGTGTGGAACCGAACGATCGGCCTGAAAGACTCGTGGACCAAAGAGAAGGGAGCCTGAGATGCGCACGACCAACACCATTCGAACCACGTTCGCCGGGGTCGCGTGCCTCGCGCTCCTCTCCATCACCTCTTCTTCCGCGTGCTCGAAGAAGGACGACGCTGGCACCGCGCCCGGCTCGAGCGCGCCTATCGCGACCGACAAGCTCGTCTCGCCGCTGAGCGGCACCTTCGAGGGCACCATCCTCGTCCACGTGGACGGCAAGGGCTCGGAGACCGGCCCCTTCGACATCCTCTGCTCGGTGAAGAACGACGCGCTCCGCCTCGACTTCCCGAAGAAGCTCCTCGACGTCGAGAAGCGCATCGGCAACAAAGCGTGGGCCGTGTTCCGCGCCGGCGACAAAAAAGGCTTCTTCGCGATGGAACCCGCGAAAATCGCCTACACGATCGATTTCGACGCCGCGAGCGAGGACATCAAACACGCCGTGCCGCTGCCTGGCCCGCCCGGTATGGCCGCGCCGAACACCAAAGCGACCGTGAAGCGCACGGGCAAGAAGGACGTCGTCGCGAGCATCGCGTGCGAGGAGTGGGAGGTGGTGGAGGCCGACAAGCGCGCCGTGCTCTGCATGGCCGAGGAGAGCGCGGGGTGGCTCAAATTCCCCACCAAGGCCCTCCCCGACGAGCTCGCCCTCGCCGCCGAGGTCCTCGACGGCAAACACTTCCCGCTCCGCGCGATCGGCTTCGCGAAGGGCGAAGAGTCGGGTCGGGTCGAGATAAAGAAGATCGAGAAGAAGCCGGTGCCGGACGCCGATTTCCAGTTGCCCCCCGGCTTCAAGGCGACCGACGTGATGGAAATGTTCAAGAGCCTCGGCAGCGCCGGTCGGCCGGGTGCGGAAGGCCCCCCCGCGGGCATGCCGGTCAGCAAGCCGAAGCCGAAGAAGTAACGCTACGAACGAATCAGCAACCGCAAACGAAGTTGCAGTTGCCGGAGCCGGAGCGCGCGCAATCGACCATGCACTGCGGATCGCAGCCGCGCGTGTTGGTCGACGAGGGAGACGGCGTGCTCGAGCCGCTCCCTTTTCCGGTCGCGAGGCATCGGCCCTCGTTCGCCTGAGCGCACACGAGGAGGCGGTTCTGGTTGTCGAGGAGCTGCTTCGCCTGCATGCAGGTGCGCGGCGTCCCGATCGGGCAGAGGTCGGCTCCGCAGGCGCACTGGAGATCGAACGTGCTGCCTTGCACGCGGAAGCCGCAGCCGGGGTACGCGTCTTGGTTCACGAAGAGGTTCGGGCAGGGGCTCACCGCGGAGCACAAGATCGTGTTCGTCTCTTGCTCGAGGCCACAACCGAGGCCACGCACGGCGGCCGCAGACTCGGTGGAGGTCGGCGCCGGGGTCGCGCCCGTTCCCTGGCTACCGGTGCCGGTGCCGAGGCTCACGTCGCTGCACGCGACCGCGAAGATACCCGAGAAAAAAAGGCCTACGAGGGCTCCGCGCGCGTGACGGGTCGGCATTCTTCGATGACTACGGGACACGAAAAAAAAGGCCAACTTCCCGGCAGACACGAACGCCGGTAGCCTCGTTTCCATGACGATGGACGCGTACGCCCCCTCCGTAGACGACAAGACGCTCGGGCTCTCGAGGCTCGTCACCGTGCTCGCGGAGGACGCGATCTTCGCGCTCGCGGCCGGCGGCGGCACCCCTTCCCTCGAGCTCCTCGCCAAGCGCCGCGGGGAGGCCTACTCCGCCGTGCTCGCGGGCCATCGCATCCACACGATGACGACCGAGTTCGACCCGTGGATGGTCGCGCTCACCCGCGCGATGGCCCCGATTTGCCCCCCGGTTGGGCTCCCGATGGGCGATTTGATCCGCGAGGGTGTGACGCTCGAGGCGGGCGCGCGTGGCCTCCGGGCGCTCTTCTCGTCGAAGCCGAGCGAAAAAGACGTGCTCCGCGTGAAGCGCCTCGGCACGCTCGCCGCGCGCGCTCTCCGCGCCGTCATGGCCGCCGATGGCAACACCGACCCCGAAGAGGCGCGCACGATCGCGGCGTTCCTCGGCTCGCTCGGCCTCCCGGAGGGCGAGACGAACCCGATTTACGCCGAGGGTGTCATCCCGATCGCGCAGATCGACATGTACGGAGAGCTCGAGCGAAACTTGGCGGAGGGCATCGTGCGCGGGGCGTGGCTCGCCGCCGCGTGGGACGAGATCGATCCCCGCGAGGAGACGGTAGTGCGCACCCTCGCCGGCAAGCTCGCGATGAAGCCCGAGATGGTCGAGGAGCTCCGGAACCAGGCGATTTCTCGCGTCGATTCACGCAGGCTCGTGGGCCTCGCCACCACCGACGGCCTCCGCTACGTGCTCTCCGATCGCGTGTCGTCGAGCGCGCAGATCCTCGCGTTGAAGACCGCGGAGCTGCTCCTTCCGCGGCGCTACCGCGACGAGGCGACGGGTCCGATAAGCCACAAGGTGACCGCCACCCTCGGGCGCCGCTACGCCTCTATCCCGAGCGAAGAGAAGCAGCTCGCGCTCGGCGTGATGTGGGCAGCGGCGCTTTGGGAGGATCCGAACCAGTCTCGACGCGCCCTCCTTCGTGCGCGCCACGACAAGGTCGCGCAAGATCTGGGCGACGACGGCGGCCGCGCGCGCCAAGGGGTGGAGTCGTGGATCGCAGAGGTCCTCGCGCCCGCTGCGTTCCCGATGGCCTGAGAGCGTAAGCGCGGCTCGCCTGCCTACCGCGCGGAACGGTCGCGGCTTCGTGAGCCCCGCGTTCGCGAGGGGGCTTTTCGTTGCGGGCCGTTTGTCGTACTTCGGGGCCTATGGGTAGCCAAGTCCACGACTCCACCGCTCGCGCCGCACGTTCCCAAGAGCTTCTGGCGGCCATGTCGGCCTGCGTTTTTCCGGAGCGGGCATATCTGGGCTGCAACGAGGTGCTCGCTGTCCTGGCGGGTGCGCCGGGCGCGCGGCTGGGTGAGCTCGGCTCGTTGCCGCTCGGTGAGCTAGGACACGAGCTGGTCGCGCTTCGGTACTTCATCGCCAACGGAAACACGTGGCTCAAACACTTCTCGTGGGAGGGGCCGCTCACCCGCATCTCGGGTGACGCCGTCGGCGGCATCCTCGCCTTGCGCGAGCGCGTCGCAAACGTGGCAGCCGCCGGGCCGGACATTCTCGCCGAGCTCTCTATCACCGAGCTCGCCGCACGGCTCGAACCCGAGTCCGGACGAACCGAGGCCGGGCTCCAGGTGCTCGTTTCGCTGCACCGGTCCGAGTCGGGGCGCGCCGCGATGCGGGAGCGCCTTCGTCGCGAGGCGCCAGCGCTGGAGGGCTCCCGCGCGCGCATCCGAGACTTGGCCTACCTCGCGACATACGAGCTGAACCGTCTGCCCGCGACGACGGTCGAAGCGAGCGATCTGCGCTGGGTCATCGTGGCGGACAAGGGCGAGATGGGTGTCCGCGCGGTGCGCGAGGCGCTCGCTTTCGGCGCCATGCCGGTCGTGCTCTTCAGCGCCACCGACGACGCGTCCGCGCTCCAAGTGCGCCTCGCAGAGAGCGCCGGTGGTTTCACGATCGGGCTCGAAGGAAACTTCCGCGAGACGTACGCCAACCCCGTGCAGATTGCATCGAAAATTCACGCCGCTTACGGCGCCCGTTTCGGGGAGGACGCGGCCCTCGAGCTGCGACGCTCGGCGCTCTATCCGGGGTACGGCCCGCTCGCCGAGAACACTGCCGCGATCAGGCACTTCCGAAGGGAAGGCATCGTCTTCGTGGGACCTGCGCAAGACTCGGTCGAGCGCGCGGGGGACAAGCGAAAGTTCCGCGCGCTGGCGGAGGCGATCGACGAGCGCTCCGTCACGCCCGGCATCGTGATCGACGAGACCGACGCCGACGCGATCACCCACGCCATTCATGCCGCCCACGCAGCGGGTCGCTTCTCGCTTCCGGGTCGGGTGAAGGCGGCCAACGGGGGCGGCGGGCGCGGCCAAGTCATCGTCCACGAGACCGAGACGATCGCGACGGCGGTGCGCACCGTGCTCGCCCAGATCGCCTCGAACGGATGGGATCCGGGCGTGATGTTCGAACAAAACGTGCCGGAGACCGTTCACCTCGAGGTGCAGATTGTCCGTGATCGCTACGGAAACGCGCGCCATTTCGGTATGCGCGACTGCACCGAGCAGCGCGCGAGCCAGAAAATCCAGGAAGAGGCTCCCCCTGCCCTCCTTCGACACGACAAGGCACTCTCCGATCGCTGCTGCGCGATCGCGATCGAGATCGCGCACGCGGTCGGCTACGTCGGGGCGTGCACCGTCGAGCTCATGTACAAGGACGGGCACGTCTACTTGCTCGAGATGAACACCCGGATCCAGGTCGAGCATCCGGTGACGGAGGAGGCGCATCGGATTCGAACGCGCGACGGTCTGGTCCCGCTCGACCTCGTGCAGCTCCAGCTCGCGGTGGCGGCCGGAAAGCCGATCGACTTCGTACAGGAGAGCATCGTCCCCACCCACGTCGCGAGGGAGCTCCGCATCAACGCGGAGGCGTGGCGCCCGTCGCTCAAGGACCCGCGTGACGGCAAGCGGGGCATGTTCATCCCGAACGCGGGCATCTTCGACGTCCTCGAGATCCCCGAAGGGGAAGCGGTGCTCGCCCGCCTCCACGAAGCCGGCGTGGTCGGCATCGACGAGCTCCGCGTTCGTTTCGACGTGGGCTTCGAGGTGGGTGACACGCTCGTGAACAAGGACCCCACGTTCGGCAAGCTCATCGTCGCCGTGAAGGCGAGCGCAGGGCACGAGGACGACCGCTACGAGCTCTTGAGGCTCGCCTGCCTCGAGGTGCTACGGCAGACGCGCATCGAGGGCCGGCAGCTCATGCCCACGGGCGAGGTCATCGAAGGGAGCACCTTCGAGACGAACCTGAGCGCCCACGTTCAGATCCTCGAAACTGAAATGATCCGCAGCCACGGCAAGACCACCGCTCCCGGTCGGCACGTGAACTGGGTGATCGAGATGCTACGGGCGCCTCTCACCGACGCGCTCGCGTAGCCCCGCACGAGGCGCTCGCGTCATGCGCGGCGAACGCTGGTATACGAACGAGCATGAGCAGCTTCACTGTCGGGTTCGTGGGCGGCGGCAACATGGCCGAGGCGCTCGTGCGCGGGCTTCTGCATTCGAAGGTGAAGGAGCCGGGCGAGATCGTCGTCAGCGACGTGAAGGCCGAGCGGCTCGCGCACCTCTCGAAGGCGCACGGGATCGTGACGACGACGGACAACCACGAGCTCGTCCAGCGGGCTTCGGTGGTGGTGCTCTCGGTGAAGCCGCAGGTGGTCGACAAGGTGCTCAGCGCGATCGCGCGCGACATCGACGAGACGAAGCTCGTCATCTCGGTGGCAGCGGGGGTGCCCATCGCGGCGCTCGAGGCGCGCCTCCCGCCCGGCACGCGCGTGATCCGCACGATGCCGAACACGCCCGCCACTGCCCTCGCCGGCGCGACCGCGATCTCCGCGGGCACCCACGCGACCGAGACCGACGTCGCGGTGGCGCGCGCGCTCTTCGAGGCGACTGGTCGTGTCGTGGTGCTCGACGAGTCGCTCCTCGACGCGGTCACGGGGCTGTCGGGGAGCGGCCCGGCCTACGTGATGCTCATCATCGAGGCCCTCGCCGACGGCGGGGTGCGCGTGGGCCTTCATCGTGACACGGCGCTGCTGCTCGCCGCTCAGACCGTGTACGGATCGGCGAAGTTGCTCCTCGAGTCGGGAGAGCACCCGGGCCGCTTGAAGGACATGGTCACGAGCCCGGGTGGAACCGCGATCGCGGGGCTTCATACGTTGGAGTCGGGTGCCCTCCGAAAAACCCTCATCGACGCTGTGTGCGTCGCGACCGCGCGAGCGGCAGAGCTGGGCGATCAGATGGCGGCGAAGATGGGTGTCACTCGGGAGTGAGGGCGAGGCGCCGAATCTACGCCGCGATGGCGACCAGGAGCGCGCTCGCGAGGCCTGCCACGAGCGCGCGATGGGCTCGTGCATCGGGCATTCCGGCGAGCTCACGAACTTCGGGGCTAGGTTCGAGATGCATCGCCTCGAGCTCGGCGATCGCGCTGTAAGAGGCTCGCGCGACGAGGTCGTTTTCGCGAGACGTGAGCCTCTCCGACGCCCACGCAGCGATATCCCACGACAGCTCGGCGTGCTCGAGCTCTTCCGCGTGGATCTTTGCAAAGGCGGAGCGCACGGCAGGGTCGCGGGCGTGCTCGGCCTGGTGCGCCGCGACGAGGGCGCCATAGGTCTCGCGGACGCAGCCCTCGCGCGCATTTTCGAGCGCGAACTGGAGCAGAGTCGAATCCGGAGCGACCTCTCCGACCGAAGGCTCACGCGGAGTACCACCGAAGCGCGACGCCAACGCGTGCGTCACGGTGGCGTGCTCCACCTCTTCCGCGCGCGCTTTTTTTGCTCGATCGACCAACGCGAGCGGCGCACCGAAGCGCACGAGGTCGGCGACGAGCTGGTCGAACGCGATCACCGCCGCGGCCTCCATGTGTGCGATTTCTGCGAAGTGCTCGCCGAGGGACGCGAGCCAAGGAGTCCCGATCTCGACGAGCCCGTTGGGCCGCCTGCCCTCGACACAACCGCTGGACGCGCTCGAGAGCTTGTTCGTGGTCTCGGCTCCCAAAGCGCCGTCTTGGCCAACCACGTAGAGAGTCTCCGACGAGCCTCCGCACGCGCCTTCGTTGACTGTCTTCACGACGTAGCCATTGCCTTGGAGCGAGACGTTTGGCTCTCCACACTTGACCACCGGCGACACCGCGAGCTTGACGAAGGCGACCGCCTCTTCGGGCGTGTCGATCGGTGCGATCGCCTTCCCGAGTGCCTCTTTGCTGTCCACGACGAAGATCTCGTCGCCGCGGGTCGCTACGCCATATTCCTGGTCGGAGTCACCGAATCCCGCCAAAGAGACGCGCCAGCCGGTGCTCGCGGTGGTGGCGGCGACCTTCGCTCGGCACGCGGAGACGTCCCCCGCGCGGGCGCAGATGGTGCCCACGTCGTCGCCTACGGGCATGTTCGTTTGACGCATGCCAAGCGCGCGAAACGTGATTCCGTCGATGCCGCTCGCGAAGCTGAGTGCCTTGTATCTCGCGCTGTCCGCCGCCGGGCACGCCGCGGTGACGTCCATGGAGGTCTCGGTGGTGCACGCCGCGAGGGGGACGAGCGCGAGGAGGGCCGGAAAGAGACTGCGAAGATTGGGAGAGCGCATGCAGCCGACACTGCACGGAGCGGGCCTACGAAAAATGCCTGCAAAACGTGGGGTCCCGCCCCGCCACCTGGCACGAAGTGGCACGCGAATCGTCACGCGTGGTGAACATCCACGTTGGGCGAGGCGAGGTACGGCGGACGAGGGCTGGGCGGCGCGCCGCTCGATTTTGCGGGCTTTCGGCGAGGCAGCGACGCCGCTTTTTTTCCCAGCTCGGTGGTCGAGCGAACTACTCATGGCGAGCTCGTCTTATGGCCAATACCCTCGGAGCATGAGGCGGGTGTTTGTCGTCGTGTTGGTCGTCGCGTTGGGAACGGCGTTGGGCTCCACGGCGACGGGCGACACGCCCAACTGCTCTGGATATCCCGACACGCGGGCGGGCCAGATCGCACGTGGCGCGTGTGTCGCCCGAAAGCTCCTCCCCGCCAACAAGGTATGGAGCCCGGCGCTGCGCGACAACGTGCGAAGGGCCTGCGAGGCCGAGATTCCGTGCATGATTGGCGTGTGTCACGTCGCGCGGAACGTCTGCAAAGGGGCACTCGACACGATGTGCAATCACGTCGGCGCGGAGTCGCCCGCCGACGGCCCCGCGTTCCGAAACGCGGCGTGCAGGGCCCCGCGCGCCGATTGCGGGACGGCCCCGAACGCGCAGGAGCGCGCGATTTGCCTCGAGGTTTTGCCCGCCCTCAAGGACCTCTTGCGGGTCGCGCCGCCGCCGCCGCCAGTCCAGGTCCTCTGCACGACGAATCCGCAAATGTGCAACGACCAGCGCTTCTGCAACGGGGTCGAGCGTTGCCAGCCCGGGGCTCCTGGCGCCGACGCACGAGGGTGCCTTCCGGCCGCGAATCCGGCTTGTTTTCTCGGTCAAGTCTGCAACGAAGACTTCGACCGCTGCACGAACGCGTGCCCCGACGTCGACCGCGATGGGCACTTCGACGCGAGCTGCCCTGGCGGCGACGACTGCGACGATCGCGATCCGAACCGCTACCCCGGCAACCCCGAGGTGTGCGACGCCCAAGGCCACGACGAAGACTGCAACCCGTGCACCATCGCGTCGGCGACCTCGGGCGACGGGGACGTCGACGGGGACGGGTTCGTCGCTCGCACGTGCTCGAACACGTACACCGGGATCGCGGCATGCGATCCGCGTCGCGCTTACGTCGACGTCGCCGCGAAGAAGGTCATGGGGGTGGACTGCGACGACACCAAAGTTGCGGTCGTCCCTGGCGCGATGGTGTGTGCTCCGGGCGGCGTGCTCGTGTGCCCCGGCGCTGGGGCGGACGGCACGCGAAACAGCGCGGGATGGCTTGCGCAACCCTGTCCGCCGGGCTCGCGATGCATCGCGCAGCCCAACGCGACCGGGGTGTGCAGGTAGCGCGTCCCGGCGGCGGGGAGCGGCGGGGCCCTTCGTCCGCGTTCACTTTGCGCGAAAGATCGCGCTGATCTGACCGACGGACAACGCCGTCCAGCGTGCAGCAGTCCGAGCGCGCGCCGATGCAGACGTCGCCGCGTGCGACGGCACCGTGAGGCTCTTCCGTTCACTGGATTCCTGCTGCCCTGGTCCTGCTCGTGGCGCCCTACCCCAAGAGCGCTTTCCTTTCCAGACGGGAGGGGGCATCCCCGGTCCCCCATCGCCCCCATATGCCCCCACCAGCGGCGGCGCAAAAAGCGCCACGAAGCCCGCATTCAATACCGCGTTTGGCCAATAGCCAGTCCAACACGACCAGATCGTGTCTGGCACGGCCCAAGCCACGAGCGGCACGGCGATAGCCCACCAGGCCCACCGCGCGCTGGCTTCGTCGCGACGAAACGGGCCGAACAACACGAAGAGAAACGTCGTACCCCAGCCGACCAGGACCGCGCCGAGCACGCCATACACGAACTCGACATAAAGCCTCGCCTCCGCCGGCACCGCGCGCGAGTGAGACCACGTAAAGAGCCACTCGAAACCTGCGTAGGTGAGCTTCGGCGCCGCGAGGAAGATCGCACCGAAGAGCACCACGATCGCGGAGCTCGCGACGAGCCATCGCCAAAAGAACCTACGGCGCTTCGACATGCCTCCCTTCTGGACGCGCTCGCGTCGCGTGACCATGACCTCGAACGTCAAGAAGCGACGCCTCGCGAGCTCCCCACCCTCCCCCTGCCCAAACATCGCCTGCCGAAGCGATCGCCATTGGGAACCCCGCCGGACATGCCGACCGTGCGCTTTCTCCCCCGCGGCGAGGGGGGCACGTCTTTTCTCCCTTCCCTGCTCCCCTCCCCCGTTTGACTCCTGCCCCTCCCCGGATTAACCCGGGTCTCATGAACTCCTCCGATGCTCTCGTCGTTGCTGGTGATGTGGCGGCCGAGCTCGAGCGTCACGGCGTGGTCGCGTGTGGGCGGCGCATCGACGGCGCGACCCACCTCGACGTGTGGACGCGGGACGGGCGCGCGTTCAAGCTCCCGGTGACCGACGGCGACTCGGTGGCCGAGCTCGTCGCGCATTGCCTCGCCCTCACGAGCCGCGGAATCGTCTCCGCGCGGCCGTCGAGCGATCTCTCCTGAGCCGCCTTCGTTGGGGGGCCGCGACGGCGAAGGCGCGTTGAATCAGAACGTCCCGTCGATGCCGAGCCCTATCGTCGCGAACGGCCGCAGCGAGAGCGACGACTGCGCCTTGTATCCGTGTTTGTACGGAAAATAGTGAAGTAGCGTCGGCACGCCATAACCGATCCCGAAGCCGACGAGCGAGCCCATGAGCACGTCGGTCGCGTAGTGCCTGTCGCCCATGACCCGCATGGTGCCAGTGGTCGCGGCGAGGGTAATCGCACCCGCGCAAGCGAGCGCATCGGGAGCACCGCCGCCGAGGAGATGCAGATACGCGTGATGCGAGCACGAGATGCCCGCCGCGGAGAACGCCTGCGCCGTGTGTCCGCTCCAGAAGCTCGCGTTCGACCCCGAATTGCAAAGCGTGTCGAAGTTGGGGTCACGAATGCAATCTTCGCGTGAAGGCCGCGCGCGCGCCGTCACGAAGTACATCGACGGGGTGATGAACCCGTTCAGCGCGATAGCCTCCAAATCGACGAGCACCATCCGCAGCGCCACGCTCGGCTTGCCACGAACGAGGGGAATCAGGATCGAATCGACACCGAGCGCGAG
>JAAFHV010000105.1 GCA_013297655.1 Myxococcales bacterium
AACACAGTCTTCGAGCCGGTGATCATGATCGCGTCGCCCGCTGGCTCGGTGGGTTTGTCGGGTTTGTTCGGGCCGGGGCGAATCTTGAGCTTCAGGGGCTTCGGAAGCGGCGTCCACGCCACCCCAGGCGGAATCACCACGTGGGGAACGAGCCATTTGTTCTCGGCTTCGTCGCCGGTCTTCGTCGATTGAAATCCATTGATGAGCACGGGCCCGCTGGGAGGCGCGCCGAACGCGGCGGACATGGCCTGCCCAATGCCGTAAGACATGAGGGTGCCAATGGGGGATGGCTGCATCAATCCGACGAAGGCCATCGGGAATGGAGCGGGCGGCCCGGTGGGCAGCATTTCCATGTGGAAATCGAGCCCAACGACGATATCGAGCTGACTCGAGGCGAACATTACGCACCTCCGCTGCCGTGTTCGGCGTTCTCGGCATGTTCGGCAGTCGGGTTCTCGAGGCGTTCGGCCTGGTCGATGAGCGACTGCGCCGCCGCGAACGAGCCGAGCCCCTGCAGCACCTTCGCGAGCGCACGCGCGACGGTGGGCGCGCTCGAAGATGCGACCTCCGCGGGTGGGGCGCTGTTCGCCACCGCGAGCGCGCGTGTCCACAGGGTGGTCGCGGCCTCGAGGGCGCCCGCGTCGAGCGCGACCTGCCCCGCACATCGATACGCCTCGATCGCGAGCGTGGGGATCGTGTCTTGTGCCAGCTCCGCCGCGCGCCGATAGGATTTTACCGCGGCGTCGAGGTCGCCGAGCACGCAGTAAAGCGCGCCGAGCGCGGTGTACGCCTGCGCCTCGGGCCCCACCAGACCGTGGGTGTGTGCGCGCGCTGCCGCGGATTGAAACGCGACGACGGCCCGCGTTCGCTCGCCGCCCGCGAGCACGTAGGTACCGAGCGTCATCTCGAGGATGCACCCGAGCTCGACCAGCCCCGCTTCGAGGCAAGAGCTGCACGCTGCAGCCTGCAGCGCAGCAGCTTCGGCGTGTCTACCGTCGCGCGCCGCGAGGGCCGCCCCCGCGATTTGGCGGCGAAGGAGCGCGCCTCCCTCGCCGACGAGCGCCGCGAGGGGCCCGAGCTCCTTCGCGAGCAGCGCTTTCACCTCGGGCGACTGGGGATTACGGCCCAAGCTCGCGAAGCGCGGAGGGGCGACTACGTTCCGCGGCCCGGCGAAGCCGAGCTGGACCTGAGGCGAGGCCCCTGCTGGCGCCGCGGCCATTCCGGCGAGACGCGCCTCCATATCGGCGCGCCTCTCGGCCTCTGGCACGAGCGCGGTGGCCGTGAGCAGCGCTTCGCCAAGTGCCGATTGGAGCAGTGCGCAGAGCTGCGCGGGCACGACGTCGATGAGGATCCAACGCACGAGCGCGAGTTGGGGAGTACGAACGAGCCGCACCAGCTCGTCGACGAATGTCGTGCCCTT
This sequence comes from Myxococcales bacterium, assembly GCA_013297655.1. Taxonomy (GTDB): domain Bacteria; phylum Myxococcota_A; class Polyangia; order Polyangiales; family Polyangiaceae; genus JAAFHV01. The sequence goes on from JAAFHV010000105.1 coordinate 1,421, forward strand.
TTGCACGATCGTCGGCGCGAGCACCACGGTGAGACCATGAAGCTCCTTCGCGTTTGCCTGCGCGCGAAGGCAGCCATCGAGCTGGCTGGCGAAGGCGACGACCGGGGCCGCAGCGTCATCGACCTCGGCCACGAGGTCGAGGGCTATTCCCTCTTTGGCGAGCAGCGTGCGCCGCTCCACGTGAATGGCCGCTACCCGGTGGGCGCGCGACCGAAAGCCTATATCTTCGTTGGTTATCGGCTCTTCGAGTACGAAGTACGGCGACCGATTGTGCGCGTGCCCCTCGCTGCGGGCGACGAGCGCGAGCACGAGCGCTCTATCCGCTGGTGACGTGGTGACATGAAAGACACGGAGCTCGGGGCACTTGATGAACCACGTGAGATCGTCCGCGAGGAGCTGAAACGGGCGGGACGGGCTCGGCGAAGGAGGCGATTCGGCCATGGCGCTCGGCGCTGCTCATGGCGAGACCTCCGCGGCCTCGGCGATGAACAAGCCCCGGCAACGTCGAGATCGGCCGCGTCGGGAGTTAGGGCCGCGCGGCGGGCGTGTGCGCTCGAGGAGCTCGTCGAGGGTGACGAACGCGACCCGAACGATCACAATGGCGCGCCATGCCGACGCCGACAACGCTCGAAGAACGTCTACGGGACGCAGCCCTCGCGTACGCGCGCCCTCTCGTCGCGCTTGCCCGAGCCCAATCGATCGACGAGCTGGCCGCGCTCGACCCCCGCGTCGCTCCGACGGTCGAGCAGCCCAACACGTGGTTGCGATGGCGCGGGCGTCTCAAGCCGCGTGCGTTGGCGCTGGCAGACGGTCATCGGAAGGGTCGGTTGCCTGCTCGTCTGCACGACAGCGATGATCCGTTCGTGCGATCGACGACGCTCTCGGCGGCGCACGTGCTCGCCGACTCCGTCGCCGAGCTACCGTGGCCCGCGCGCTCGGGCGACCTGCGTAGGCTGTTGGTGATCTCGAAGGACCGCGTGCGCCGCGCAGCGCTCGTGGCGATCGAGCTAGGCCTCGTCGTGCGGGCGGGCACGAAGAAGACGGCCTTGTACTCCGTGGGCCCGCGCTTCGCCGGTCAGACGAACGAGGCCCAGGGTCACGCGCCGCGCACAAAATGACCGAAGGCCCAGCAGCGCTGAGCCTTCGATCCACACCTCTCGAGCCTCTTAAGCCTCGGCTCAGTCTTCCGGCGACGGCACCGGATCCGGGCTCTTCTCTTCTTTACCCTTCGCGCTCGCGCGTGACGCCTTCGGGAAGTACGACTCCGCCGCGGCCTTGCCATCTTCCGCCATGATCGCGCCGTAGACCTTCTCGAGCTGGCGGAGCGCGTTTCGCGTGGCACGCTCCAGGTCGGTGCGAGCGATGCCGCGGGCGCGCTCGGCCTTGTCGAGGTCGGCCTCGGCGGCCTTGAAGGCGGCGATGCCCTTCTTGATGGCGGCGGGCGCGGTCTTGCGAACCGAGTCGCTCGCGGGGAGGTGAGCGACGATGCGCTCGGAGAGCTCGTTGTAGCGCGACTCTTCGTCTTCGAGGGTAGCGGCTGTGTAGTAGCCGAGGCCCTGGTGGAAGATGAGAATGAACGGCTCCTCGTTTACCGCCGTGAGGGAGCGGCCCACGAGTGTGGTGCGAGCTCCGCGTGCGCTGATGTCGAGATCGTCGTCGGAGCCGTCGCGGTCAGCGAGGGCGTCTTGCACGGCGTCTTCCGTGTCTTCCCAGGCGCGGCCTTTTTCGCGAACGGCGAGGCCTGCGGCGAGCGTGTCCTTCGCGAGGGCTGCCTTGCCAGCTCGGCGGAGCCTTCGCGATACGTAACGAGTGGCGCGAGTGACGTTGGAGTAGTGAGAATTTTCTTTCGGGAGCTGCACGTTGAATCCCTCCGAGCGCAAGCGTCGTTGGGTTCGCTTCGATTTTCAAGTGCCATATCGAACGGGCGAAAGATTCGGTCGGACGAGTGGAAACGACCGGCAGACCGTGTAGGTCGGGGCGCCGCGACGTGGAACCTCCATGGAATGCGCATGTTGCGGTTGTTCCGCGCGCGGAACCTGTGTGGAAAGCGTCTTTCCTGCCGCTTCCACATGTCGAACCTCCGTGGAATGCGCGTATTTCGAGGTTGCTGCATGTGGAAACGGCGTGGAATGCGCTGATCTCGTTGGTTCCACATGTTGAAGCTCCAGGATCGACGCAAATCCGACGACTTCCGAGGGTTCTGGGAAGCGATCGGACGAGATATCGGGCACTTACGAGATCGGCCGTTCACCGCGGGAGGTGTTTCAGCAAGATTCGGTCGGGCGGCACGCAACGATTTGGCGACGGCAGCCGATGGGAGCGTCACGATGATGTGGACCGCCAATCTCAGGCACCCCGCCCGGCCTACCACGATGCGTCACCCCGCCATGACACCTGAGGTAGGGTGCAGCCCATGAGCGCTCGGAGACAGGAAACTCCCATGACCGGTCATCCTCCGCCGTCGAGTGCCATGATCGCGTACGTGCCGGGGGAGGTCATCCTCGGAACCGACTACGTCGTCACGCGGCGGCTCGGTTCCGGCGGCCAGGGCGAGGTGTACGCCGTTCGGAACAAGGTGCTGAAGGCGCGGTTCGTCATCAAGCTCCTGAACCCCGAGCTCGTGGGGCACGACGCGGAGCGGATGTTCCAGAAGGAAGCGCAGCTCATGACGCAGCTTCGCCACCGGAACATGTCCGCGTAGTGAACGCGGGTTGGACGCACGAGGCCACCCGCCGGCCCTACTACATCATGGACGAAGAGGTCGGCGCTCTCCCGCTGTCGGAGCTCATCGCTTCGCGAACGCCGCTCGCGGTGTCGAACGTCATCACGGTCGGTATTCAGGTGTGCGACGCCCTTCACAAAACCCACACTCTTACCGGGCCGAACAAGCAGCTCTTGGGCGCGATCCATCGCGACATCAAGCCAGCCAATCTCCTGCTCACCGAAGGCGACGACGACGAGACTCCGGTGCTGGTCAAGGTCCTCGATTTTGGGATCGCGTGGGCGCTCCAGTACGTAGTCAATGGCGCCGTGGCGCGGTCGTTTCACGGCACCGTGGCCTACGCGGCACCCGAGCAGCACATCGGCCGCGCGCTCGTCCGGAGCGACGGCGTTCTTTGGGGACGGCCGGCTCGCCGGTGGAAGCGGTGGTCATCCGCGGGCCTTGCGGGTGGGCGCGCCGTTCATACGGGGAGGTTCTAGTGCAGGGCGCGTGGGGAGGCACGAGCCTTGTGGCGCGGCCCGGGAGGCGTGCGGGACTCGCGGTGGGGCCGCAGACCGAGGCCAGTCGTCCCTCGTCAGGACTTCCAAGCGTCGTCGTCCGCGCCCAAGCCGCCGCAGGCGCGATCCGAGGAGCCCGCGACGTTCGCGAAGCCGACGGAGGGAAGTGTGAGGCGGCTGGAGCATCGGGCGCTCACTCGTACACGACTTGAACGCACAGCTTCTTTTGCTCGCAGGTTCGGAGCATCGCGATAAGCGACGCGATGGCCCGCGCGGCGGTGGTGAGCGTGTGCGCGTATTCCCACGCGAGACGCCCATCGTTCGGAACGGCGCGGCTCTCATCCATCGTGAAGGACATCGCGTTGAGGTGGGGATACCAAACGCGATACTCGTCGAGTGGCGGAGGTGGCTTTCGGACCAGCTCTTCGAGGAGTTGGCGCGTGGCTCCCACCGCCGTCGTGTCGAGTACCCACGCGCGGTCTTGGCCAATCGTCGGAATGCCGTCCACCATCAGCGGCCCGCCTCCGAAGAGAGCCTCTCGTGCGCGAGGAGTCGTCGCGCAAAAGCCAGCGATCCAACCTACGGTCATCTCGGGAGTCGGCCCTCTCCTCCGTGCGTCGTCGTCGACGAGCCATTCGATTGTCGTGTAGCTGTTCGGGATGGCGCGTTCGTCGCGCGCAGCGAGCGGGTAGATCTCCCACTCGTCGAACGATTGCATCTTCGCGAGTCGCTCGAGGAGTAGGGCACGCGGCTCGATGGCGCGCCGCGCGTTCTCGACGAGTGGGTCAGGGGTGGAAAGCTCGCGCAGGCGCGCCAACGCTTTTCGAAGATACGCGTCGCGCGCCTTCGGAAGACGTGGCTCCTGCGCTTCGGTGACGAGCTTCGCGAGCGCTTCTCTGTCCCCGCGAGCCGCCCGAAAAGCGCGCACGAGCCGGACGAGAAGCGCAAAGTCGTAGAGCTCGAATACCGAAAGGGTCGACATCGCGGAAAGGACATCACGTGGTGATCGCGCGGTAAAGACGTCGCGTGAAGGCTCACTCGGTCGCGGCGTCTTTGATTTGAAACCCATGCGCGCTGACCCACACGTTTCCCTCGAGCTGAATCGTCCTCATCGTCATATGTTCTTTCCGTCGGGGAGCGCTGTCGATCCGCGCCGACTGGTGACGCCGACCTTCTTGCTCCTGGATCTCCCGGCGTACGCTCCCGCCTCGAAAATCTTCCGCGATCACGACGCGGGTGCGAGGCGGGGCTCAGCCCAATAGCGGCCGCACGTAACGCGCTTCGACCCCCGCGAGCCCGAGCACGTAGAGCCCCTCGAGACCGATGTGGAGCTGCCCGAAGATCGCGGCCGAAGCTCGGGTCGCGACGAGGATCCCGAGACACACGATCGTCCAACACGCGTTCGCGACGATGAGCACCGAAACCGCGCGACGCGATGGGAGCGTGCCACGCAGAGCACGTAGCGCGAGGGTGGAGGAGTACGCCCCATACGTCAGGTTCGCGAGCGCGACGACCGTGACGACACCGAGCGAGAGCCCATAGAAACCAGCGATGGGCTCCCGCAACGCCATCACGAGCGCCCCTGCGACGAGCCCTCCCGAGCCGTCGAAGGTCAGGATGCGTATCGCGCGCCTCTGCGCGCTCCCCTCGGCCTCGTCTTTCGATACCATTTTTCCTCTCTCTTTCATGCGATGTCGCGTAACTGGAGTCGTGTTGTTTCGTGACAACCGCGAGACGCCATATCGGCTGCATCGTCGCGATAGTCGGTTGGGAAGGTGGGGTCGGCGTGACCTGCGACCCGCTCGAAGACGGTGCTCAACTCTTCATACGCTGCCCATACGAGATACGTGCGTACGACCGCGCGCCTCACGCGGCGCGTGGAGCCGGAGCGTTGGTGCATGGGGCCGCTCGCCACCACGCGGGAGCTAGGATTCGGATGCTCGAGGCGAAGCAATATCCAAGGGTTGTTTCCTCTCGCTAGCGGAGACCGGGACGACGTCGAGGGCCGCGGCCGCGGGTCGGGCCAAAGCAGCCCAAGAAGGGGTGAGCAGGAGCAGACCCTACGTGATCCTCTCGCGCGTGGGCTCAGCCGAAAGTGCGGTTTTTCGCGCGGTTGGCTCAGCCGAAAGTACGGCTCTCGGCGAGGTGAGCGACGATGCGCTCGGAGAGCTCGTCGTAAGGTGGCGAAGCGATCGTCATGACCGGGCTCGTATGGGCGAGATCGGTCGTGCAAAGGGGGCCTCACACGGCCCACATGCAGGCACGCCTCCAAGCCGACCGCGAAGATGACACGCGTCGCCAACGTGTGGCGCGCTCGAGCGGCGCTCCAACGGCCACGCCAAAAGGGACGTCCAAGACGACCGGCGCAAGCTCCACCGCGAAGTGCGAGCAACGGTCGTCAAGCTCTCGACGGCACGAAAATACCGGCCAAACCCCCTCGACGCGTGGCAAAACCGGCGCGCTGGGCGACCACATCCGACACTGGTCCCTCGTTTCGCCGGCGCAGTCGGTGCGCCTGGGGGAGGGGCTCCGCGCTAGCCTTACACATCGCACGTGCGACGCGCCGCCGCCCAGTCGTCGAAAGTTTGTTGTAGGCTCCGCACTAGACCAAATCTACGATAGGATTGGCGTACGATGGACCGGTCCTCGCCGCACGACCTCGAACGCGCCAGCGCGGAGCTCGGCCTGCTCCGCATCGTGGTCGACCGCATGCCGGCGATGATTGCCTACTGGGGCAACGACCAGCGCTGCCGGTTCGCCAATCGCGCATACGAAAAATGGTTCGCTGTCGATCCGGAGGCGCTCGTCGGGAGAACGCTGGAAGACCTGCTCGGCCCCATCTACCAATTGAACTTGCATTACATCGAGGGGGCCCTCCGCGGCGAAGAGCAGGTCTTCGAGCGCGAAATCCCGGATCCGGCCGGCGGGCCACCACGCCAAAGCGAGGCGCACTATCTGCCCGACGTCGTCGACGGCGAGGTCCGAGGCTTCTGCGTCTTGGTCGTCGACATCACCCGTCGCAAATCCGCAGAAGCAGCGGTCGCCGCGCTTGGCCGCAAGCTCGAGCTCGTCGAACGGCTCAGCGCTCTCGGTACTCTGGCCGCCGGCGTCGGCCACGAAATCAACAATCCTCTCGCCATCGTCATGGCCAGCGTGGAGCTCGCGCTCGACCACGTCCGCGCGCGTGCCGAAAACGACGCCCTGGGCTCGGAGGTGCACGCCCTCGAGGCCGCGCTCCATGGTGCGACGCGCGTTCGCGACGTGGTGCGGAGCATGACGCTTTTGGCACCCGCCGAGGAGTCGCCCGCCGCCTCGGTCGACGTGGTCGCGTGCTTGGAGAGCGCCATCGCGGCGAGCGCGAACGTTCTGCGCTACCGCGGCCGGCTCGTGTGCAATTTTCGTCCGGTGGGAAAGGTCGTCGCGGATTCGGGTCAGCTGACGCAGGTGTTCGTGAACCTGTTGATGAACGCCGCGCAGGCTCTTCGCGAGGACCGCGCCGCGCAAAACGAAATCCGCGTCTCTACCCGTAGCGAGGGCAGCGAGACCGTCATCGAGATCCACGACAACGGGGAAGGCATCCCGGAGAGCCTCATCGGGCGCATCTTCGAGCCATTCTTCACCACCAAAGAGGTGGGGGCGGGCATGGGCCTCGGACTCTCGGTCTCCCACGGGACGATCCACGCGCTCGGCGGCAGCCTCACCGTCGAGAGTCGCGTCGGAGAGGGAAGTCGGTTCTTCGTTCGACTTCCGTCGTGGCACCCGGATCCCGCTTCACCGAGCCCCCCCGTTGCCAACGGCTCTCACGGCTAGCTGGTTCTCATCCCAACCCCGGATGGATCTCGTGCGCTCCGACGGTCCTCAAAAAAAAAATCGAGAATCTCGAGGGTACCTTGTCCAAGAAGTGGCTGGCCCGGGGCCGCCGCGTTCGGACGAGATATCGTACACTTGCGCGTAGCGTTATCTTCCGCGCATAGGCCGATCGGCTCATTGCGGCGGATGCAGCGTCCGCGTTGGATGGAAGACGTAGGCGCGTAGGGCGTCTCTGTTGCGCGCCAACGGGCTCGCGGCTGTGTCTCTCCGGTGGCCCATGGAGTACAAAGCGATGCTTTCTCGAGTTGCGACGCTCCTCCTCCTCCTCGCGATCCTTGTCTTGCCCGGGTTCGCCGAAGCCCAGCAGGTGCAGGCGGCCGCCAAACCCGAGTGGTTCGCGAGCGAAGTGGGTCGTCCCGCGCCGATGGCTTATTCTCTCCCGGCCGAGCCGGCCATGCCCTCGGGGTGTGGCTCGAAGCCCACGAAGAGCGAATGCAGCGACCCGAGCTACTGGTCGACCAACACCTGCGCGAAAGCTCCGCTCGCGGACCCGAAGCGAAAAGGCATCGAAGCCTACTGCACGTGGGTCTTCCAGAAAGAGTGGACCCTGATCGCAAAGCCGCAGCGCGCGACCATGCTCCCCACGACCAAACCCACGGTGCCTTATCCGTCGCTCGCGCCCGGCCGCCGCAACGAAGCCTCCAAGCGCGTCGAAGCGCGGCCCTCGAGCCCTCCCGCCGGGCGACCGTCGACCTCGCGCCGCTACGTCCGCGTAGGTACGGGCTCGACGATAACCCAGCAAGGAGCCGCGCGCCCCGCCGCAGCGCTCACGAGCGTCGCGTTCAACCCGGCGCGCGCGACCTCCACGAATGGCACCTATGGCTCGATGGCGTCGACGTCCACCGTCGCACAAGCGAGCCAAATCTACGCGCAGATTGGCTCGCTGGCCGGGAAGCGCACCACCGACCCCGGGTTCACTGCGACCACGACGTCGGTCGGCGATGCGGCCCTCGCCAAGCCGCCGTTCGTCCAGGACGGGCCGGCGGTGCGCTCTTGCGAGGAGTACGCGTACAAGCGCTGGGGCGACTGGTCGAAGTTCTCGTGGGCCGCCGCACGCGTAGCCTCGAACAACCGCGCCGTCTACGAGCTCGCGATGGACCCGAGCTCGGGCGCGTTCATCAACAAGCCGCTCAAACAAATGGGCGTCAACGACCCGACCCCGATGCAAGTCGCGGACATCCCGGGCACCAAGTTCATCCCCATGAACGCCTTCTACGCGAACGAGCCATCGTGGATCGATCGCGTGGCGGGCCTGACGGCGCAGCAGCGCACACAAATCTGGAATGCCTACAATCGGGCAAACCGAGACAAGTCGAAGCTCGTCCCTCCGAACGACGGGTCACCCCTCGGCGTGCACAAGGCGGCAAAAGAAGCGCTCGTTTCGCGGTGGGGCAACCCGCTAGAGGAAGAGCTCGAAGACATCTCGAAGCGTAAGGGGATGTACCTCTCGCTGCTCGGTCAGCGCGCCGAGCTCCTTCATGTGCAGAAATGCGCCTACCCGAACGACCCCTGCTTCGTCTGTACTCCGCGGCCCTCGATCGGCGCTGGTGGCATGCAAGCGCCCGCCGGCATCAACAAGGTGCTCGAGATGGTGTCAGGGTCCCCGGTCATCAACCCCTGGGAGTCGACCGTGCTCTTGCACCCCGGAAACTCGGGGGACCAATACGAATCCCTTCTGGGGCTTTCCGGCGCCGCTTCGGCGATCGTACAGCTCGAGAATTCAGTCAACCGCGGCCGTCAAGGAAAGCAGGTATTGGGCGGCAGCTTCCAAGGAGGGCAGGTCAACTTCGCCATCAACCTCGCGCAAGTCGGGGCGAGGACGGGCTCCTCCACCACGCCGCAGGCGGTCCAAGTCACGGGGAACGCGTGCCTCGACGAGCTGCTCGCGAAACGTCCGGGGATCGACGCCGCGGTCGACAGCACGGAGCTCGACTTGACACGGCTCCTCGTCAACGAGCTCTGGTTCGGCGACCGCGGATGCCTGAAGGACCCCGGCCCCAACCAGACCAACATCTGCGATTGGTCGTACGCAGACTTCGTCGCGATGGCGAAGGGAATGTTCCCGCGGAATGTCGAGGCAGATTTTGCGGAGTGCAAAACCAAGGTCGATAACCACGCGCGCGCGGGAAGCCCGGTCGTCGTGGGCCCAGGACAATTCCAGAGCGTCGTGTTCAAACCCGAGAACCAGAACCTCATCTACCCGTGCGTTCGCCGCGCCGACTACCACGGGAGCGCGCCAAACTTGACGAAGTTCCTCAAGATGACGGACTACGCCACGGAAGGTCGGAACTGCGAGCAGAAGCGCCAGGACGCGACCACGCAATCCCTCCAGGCCGCCTACTCCAGCTACTTCGCGGGCCTCAAGTGGGACCCCATGAGCGGCAAAGTGGAGGACATCCGCGACGACGGCGAGCGCATCGACGGACCGCTCGGCGCGTACTTTAGCTACGATGGGGGCTGGAACATCCGCCGCGCCGGCAATGTGCCCAACACGACCGACCCGCTCAAGGGGTGCGACTTCCGCGGCAGCGCAAAGAGCATCGTGCGTGCTGGCGTCCTCTTCTTCGGGCTCGACCTCGAGCTCTTCAAGTCGGACGCGCTCGTCACGGCGGAGGCCTCGCCGGGTCGTATCAAGTACGACGGTTATTGGAAGGACATCCTCGAGAACAACGCGCGACGAAACATCGGCCAGGCAGACAAGGCGCTGTCGGCGCCCTACGCCGCAGTCGCACCGGTTCTCACGCTCGGGGGCGAGGAACACTCGTTTTACACCACGATAGGCCCGTTCAACGTCCGCGTGACGGTAGGCTTCGGCGCCTACGCGGGAGTCTTCTTTTTTGCGGACGGCCGCTCCGGAAATAACTGCGCCGATCTCACCAAAGCCTCGGCCTTCAACATGAAAGCGCAGGTGGTTCCTTGGGCGTCGGCAGAGGCGTTCGCCGACGCTGGGCTCGATTACGGAGTCGCGTCTGCAGGTGTGCGTGTCGACCTCACCCTCCTCTCCCTCGCCGTCCCCATGGGCGTCGACGTCAACAACCGCGATACGACCTGGGTCTTCAAGAACGGCGGCCAGGTGAACATCGGCATGCTCTCGGGCAAGCTTACGGGGTACGTAGAGGCGGGAATCGGCCCCGCGGCCGTGTCCGTCTCGGCGACGCTTATGGAGTGGGACGGATTCCGCTCGCGCCTCCCGGCGTGGGGCCTCGACCGCAGCGCCCCCAACGAGGCGATGCGGGTGTTGCTCGCAGAGAAGATCCCCGCCGCGTCTGCAAAGTGCAAGTGCTCGAACGGGTCGTTCTGTTGTTCGGATTACGACCTCACGGGGATAAGCAACTGTCCGTCGGGCAAGTGTTCGCCGCCGGCCAAGCCTGAATACAGGGAGATCGGCGGCAAGAAGTACTTGTGTCGGTTCTCGGAGGACGACGGCCGGCCCCTCGGCTGCCTCGGTTACCCGCCAAACGCTCTATTCCATACGACCAGCCCTGGAACGCCGTGACATGCCTGGACATATCCGGTTACGTAGGCTCGTCGTTGGCATAGCCGCCCTCGCCCTCGTTTTGGGTATCGTCCTCATTCGCGATAGGAGCCAATCGTCCCCGTCGTCCCCGTCGTCCCCGTCGTCCCCGTCGTCCCCGTCGACCGCGGAGGTCGCGCCGATGCCCTTCCGCGAAGACGCTTGGCCGAAGGGAGAGGTCGCGACGTACAGCTTCGATTGGAGCTCGGTCGCGTCGGCTTCCATGCGCAACGCTACCGGCGAGATGGGGACGCGCATGGTGCTGCGCGGCGATCTCGCGCTGCGTTCCTACGGCATGCGCCAGGGCGCGCTCCTCCTCGGCCTCCGGCTCCCCCGGATCGAGGAGGCGCAGGGCGATGCGCTCGGACACCCGGTGTCCACTCCTGACGACTTCCGCGCCGAGCTCGCTTCTGCCGAAGTCGCCGTGCTCTTGGAGCCAGACGGCTTCATCCGCGAGCTCTCCTACTCCGAGAGCTCGACACCTGTCGCTCGCTCGGCGCTGCGAGCTCTCGCGGTAGAGCTCGCTGCCGTCGTGTGCTCGGCCACGGGGCGGCGCGAGGTGGTGGATACGTCGCTCGGTCGCGCCCGCGTCGGACAGCTCGACGGTGGCGCCACGAGTCGCGTGGACTACGAGATGCTCGACGTCTTCGGTGGTGAGATCGACGACATTCCCGAGCTCACGTCGCGTTCGGTGGTGTCGTTCGACGATCGTCGTCGTGTCGCGGGGCTCGTCTCGAACGAAGCGCTCAGCGCCGTGGCGGACGACGCGCCGCTCGGGAGCTTCCGCGCGACCACCTCTCTCACCGCGACCCTACGCTCGCGTGAGCGCGGCGCTCCCGAGGAGCCGCCACGGTTTGCTCCTGGCTCGGTGCGCGCCGCGACGGGCATCGGGTCCATTGATCGACGGGCGTCGCTGGAGCGCCGCTCGCAGGGTGTGACCCGTGAATCGGTCGTCGCCGACGTCGTGCGCGTAGCGTCCCTTCCGCATCCCCCGTCGGCAGAGTGGGTGTGGCGCGATAGCGCATTCCTCGAGCTCCATCCGGAAGAGTCGCGTTTCGTCGTCGACGCGGGGATGGCCGACCGGAGCCTCGGGGTGCGCGCGACTACGTTCGACATTGTCGTGATCGCCGGCACGGAGGCAGGGCAAGCGGCTCTCGTCGACGCGCTGGGGCGGGTCGATGTCGCGTCGGACCACTTCGAGGTCTTGGTCCAACGACTCGGGCACCTCGCTCACCCAACGACGGCGACGGTCAAGTTCGTCGAAGGGGCCTACGCGCGCGCCTCCACGACCTCGTCGAAGCGCTCTTGTGCCTATGTCCTCGGCGCGCTCGCGCGTCACTCGGAGGACGACGCGCCAGAGACGACGAAGCGCCTCGTCGGGCAGCTCGAGCGTGAGCTCACCGACGCGACGACGGACGAATCACGAGAGACGCTCATCGGCGCGCTCGGAAACGCGGGCCAGCCGAGCTCTGCTCTCGCGATCACGAAGCACGCGCAGCGAGAGAGCGAAGACATTCGATACTCCGTGGCCTCGGCGCTCCGCCGCATGGACAGCCGCCCCGCGATCGACGTCCTCAAAGAAATGCTCACGGACGCGCAGCCTCGCATCGCGACCGCCGCTGCCTATGGCCTCGGCCGCATGCGACTCGAGGCGAACGACTGGGATGGAATCGCCGCTACCGTTCGAGCCGGGAAGGTCGCCGACGGAGCGCATCCGACGCTGCTCGACCTCGCCGCAAACAAGCTCGAAGAAGACCCAGGCGCCATCCGGCTCCTCGTCGCGATGATTGCCAGTGAGAACGTGAGCCTCGAGCACAAAGAGCGAGTTTCGAGCCTGCTGCGCCAATAGGCGTCATGAACGGCGTCGCGCCCACGAACGATTCTGTCGCCGGGTGGGCCGAGCGAGCCCGCGTCTTTTTTCCCTTGTGACGGGTGGGGCGGCGAAGTCTCCTGCTCCCGTCCATGGCCCCACTCCGCACCAGGTTCGCCCCTTCCCCCACGGGAGACTTGCACCTCGGCGGGCTCCTTTGCGCGTTCGCGTCGTTCGTCGTCGCCAAGATGACCGGCGGCACGTACGTCGTCCGCGTCGAAGACATCGACACGCCGCGTGTGGTCGCCGAGAGCGCCGCCCGCATCGTCGCGGACCTCGACGCGCTCGGGCTCGTCGCCGACGAGCCGCACGGTGCCGACGGTGGACCGTATGCGCCCTACACACAATCCGCGCGCACGCACCTTTACGACGCGGCGATCGCGAGCCTCGGTGCCGCCGTGTATCCGTGCGACTGCTCTCGCGCCGAGGTGGCGCGCGCGGCGAGCGCTCCGCACGCGGGCGAAGAGATGGTGTACCCCGGCACCTGCCGCGACAAGCCTCGTGATCGCGAGATGAAACGCGAGCCCGCGCTCCGCCTCTTCGTCCCGGAGGGCACCACGATTCGTTTCGACGATCTCTACCGCGGCCCTCACGAAGAGCGCGTCGATCTCACGGTCGGCGACTTCGTGCTTCGCCGCGGCGACGGCGTGTACTCGTACCAGCTCGCGTGCGCGCTCGACGATCGCGCGATGCACGTCGATCTCGTGCTCCGTGGCGCGGACCTTCTCGGATCGACCGCGCGCCAGATTCACCTCGGTCGTCTCCTCTCGTCGCCGATGGAGCCCCGGTACGGGCACCTCCCGTTGGTGCTCTCCGCGGAGGGTGAGCGGGTCGCAAAACGAACGCGAGGCACGACCGTGCGAGAGCTGCTCGCGCGTGGCATCTCCGCGGCGGAGCTCTTCGGGTTCCTCGGGCACGCGGCGGGCCTCTTCCCCGACCCCACGCCGCGGACGTTGGAACGATCCATCGCGGAGGCCCGCGCGCCGGACGCTCTTTTTCCTGTCCAGCGCGAGGCTCGGGTGCCTGCTTCGTTTGTTTGAATCAGCGCGCGACCAGTGGTGGTGTCGCGCGTTCGAGCAGCACTCACCGCAGCGCGTAGATGTCACTCTCCAGCCGCAAACGAAGCATCTGCAACGGCCCACGTAGACGGAAGTACGAGATGACCCCGTTGATCGCGAGCGCGACCAAGAACACCAGCGGGAACACCACGCCGTCGACGGCGCTCCCCGCGACCGCCGCGATCAAGAACATGATCGACGCGAGCGCGTAGCTCAACGACGGCACGGGCAAGAAGCGGTTCGCGACGGTGATCTTGTGCCCGTCGAAGGCGAGCTTCGTGCACACCACGCCATAGGTGCGCGTCCCGAAGAACTTGAACGGGAGGCGCATCGCGATCTCGTTCCGCGTAGGCGTCGCGTACACGATGTGAGAATCCTGCTCTTCGGTGGAGGGAAAGCCCAGCGTCTCGACGATGCCCTCCGCCTGCGCAACGGGGGCGAGGGGCGCGCTGCGGTAACCGGCGGCCTCGCGCGGCATTCCCTCGGCCGCGAGCGCGGCGGCCTTACGGCCGGAGAGCAGCTCTTGGCCGGCGGGCCCCACGTCGATCGTATGGGTGCCGAGCGGAATGAACGCAAAGCGGGCGAGGAACGGCGTCGCGAAGAAGTAGAGCACCGTCTCGAGCAACGAGCCCGCGACGAGCACCAAAAACGCTGCGCCAACGATGTCCTGCATCGCGAGAGCACATCACACCTCGCGCGTGCGGCAAAGGTGCGCGCCCGGCAAAGGTGCGCTCAACGAAGCCCGAGCACCACCCCGACGACCACGCTCGCGCCGATGACCAAGATCCACGCGAACGTCCAGCGGTGGTCGCGCTTCGGTACCTCGCGCTTCGAGGTGGGCGGCTTGGAAGACGAGCGCGGCCGGCTCCCCGATTCGCTCCGCGGGGGCTCGGCGAGGCGGCGTGAGCTCGGCGGTTTCGGGGTGAGGGAGAGCTCCGTTGCGCCGTGCACCAGCTCGTGCGCGGTGGTCGATTTTCCCGCATCGAAGGTGGCCGACTTGCCAGTCTCGCCGATCTTCGGATCGGACTTCGCTTTTGGCGCGAGTGGGAGCTCCGCGGTGCGTTTGGTTGGCGGCGCGGCCTCTGGCTCTGGCTCTGGCTCTGGCTCCTTCGCGACCACGGCGCGGCGCTCGGGCACGTCGTCCGGCTCGTCGGGGAACACCTCCGCGCGCTCGAGCGCGCTCCGCATCGCGCCCGCCGACGGGTACCGGTTGTCCGGGATTTTGGAGAGCGCGCGGAGCACGATCGCCGACACCGCAGGCGAGATCGTGCCCGCCGGTACGCGCGACTCGGGGAGCGGCGGATCGTCGGTGAGGTGCGCGGTGAGCACGGCGAGGGGCGTGCGCCCACGAAACGGGAGCTCGCCGGTGAGCATCTCGAAGAGCATCACGCCGCACGCGTAGAGATCGCATCGGTTGTCCAGATCGTCGCCGCGCGCCTGCTCCGGCGACATGTACTCGGGAGTGCCGAACACCATGTTGAGCGCGGTGAGGTTCGTGGTCCCGGTGCCCCCGCCGTTCAAAATCTTGGAGAGCCCGAAGTCGACCACGGTGGCGTGGCCCTCGTCGTCCACGATCACGTTGTGGGGCTTGAGATCGCGATGGATCACGTCGTGCCCGTGTGCGCTCTCGAGCGCCTCCAGGATCTCGCGGAGCAGCTTCGTCGCGCGCGCTTCGGGGAGGCGGCCCTCCGCGAGGATATGATCGAGCGATCGCCCCGGGATCCGCGGGAGCGCGAGGCAAAGGAGCGGCTCGCCGCCGCCCGGGTTTTCCACCTCGCCGCTCTCCAAGATGCGGCACACGTGAGGGCCCTCGAGGCGCCGCAAGATCGCGGCCTCGCGCGAGAACCTGCCGCGGACCTGCTCCTCGCTCGCGAGGTGGGGGTGCATCACCTTGAGCGCGACGTCCCCGCCGCTCGTCCGATCACGTGCAGAATACACGACGCCGGTGCCGCCCTCGCCGAGCACCCCCTCGACCTCGTATTTCCCGAGCACGATCTGGCCCGCCGTGAGGCGCTCCTTCGCGGAGGTAGAGAGCGGGCCGTCCATCAGGGCCGTACGATACCCTCTCGCCCCACGGCGGTGCACGACTCAAACGTGGGATCGGCGGAGCGTCGTGAGTCCCGCGCCGCCGGAGCGTCGTGAGGCGGCGAGGGGTGCACGGAAGCGCAGGTCCCGGCCTTCAAAGCCCGAACACCCGCCGCGCGTTGCCGGCGAGGAAGAGCTCCTTGGCCTCCTCGTCGAGGCCGAGACCGTCGAGATCCTCGAGGGCACGCCCGGGAAGGATCATCGGGTAGTTCGAGCCGAAGAGCACCTTGCGCCGGCCGCTCCCGCGCATGTAGCGCACGAGACTCTCCGGGTACCTTTTCGAGGTGTACGCGGACGTGTCGATGTACACGTTCGGGTATTTCCGGGCGAGCGCGATCATCTCCTCCGTCCACGGATACCCGATGTGCCCGGCGACGATCACGAGCTCCGGAAAGTCGAGCGCGACGTCGTCGAGATAGGGAATCGGGCGCCCCGTCTCGGACGAGCGCAGCGGTCCGGTGTGACCCACTTGGGTGCAAAAGGGGACACCGAGCTCCACGCACGCGGCGTAGAGCGGGTAGTAGCGGCGATCGTTCGGAGGCAATCCCCAGAGCCAAGGGATCACGCGCAGTCCCTTCATTCCGAGCTCGTTCACGGCACGTCGCAGCTCGCGCACCGCGCTCATCGGCGACAGGAGGTCCACCCCCGCGAGCCCTGCGAACCGCGTGGGGTGCGCCCTTACCAGCGCCGCCACCTCGTCGTTCGTAATCCACGGACCGGTCGGCGCGTGCCACGCCGAGAGCAAGCCCACGTTCACCCCCGCCGCGTCCATCGCCCCTAGCGTGAGCTCGACGGGCAAATCGGACTCGGGCAGCGTTTGCCCCGTCCATCTCAGGAGCGATGCAAAGATGTCCTGCCTCAGCAGGGTCGGCGTGGGGTGTTGCATCCATGCATCGACAATCATGCGCGCGAGCGTACCTCTTCGTCGTCGGGACGGCGTGGGTCGCGGGCACTCGTCGAGCCTACGTCTCAAGGTCGTCTCGCCTCGTCGCGCCTTCGTCTCGGGAGCGGCCGGATGCGCGTTCGAGGCTTCTTTTGCCGTGTGATCGGAGATTTAGTGAGAAGCGAGATTGGCAAAGACCGCTTGCCCTCCTCGGTCCGTACGAGGGGCATGACATCTCTCCTCCGGGTTGGGCTCGTGGGTCTCGTGGGTCTCGTGGCGTGTGGCGGCGCTCCCGCGAACGCGCCTCCTTCGCCTCGCCCCGCGCCGACGGTGACGGCGGCTTCTCCGCCGCGCAGCCTGGACGACGCGCTCGTCGCGCAGGGGCTCACGAAGGTCGAGCTCACGACGGTGGCCGACGACACGACGAACGCGATGGGCTTGCCGCCCAAGTTCGTGGGCAATCGCGTCACGATGAACGTGAACGGGGGGTGGAACGCGCAGTCGCCCGTGTTCGCGCGCCGCGCCGATGGCGCGATCGTCTTGGTAGAGCCGCACGCGAACGTGATCGTGGATCGCCACGTCCAAGGTGGCTGCCAAGGGTTCTTCGGCGGCCGGATGTGGTCGCGGACGGTGACGTTCGAGCTCCCCGCCGGCGCGAGCTGGGGGCCGACGACGAAGGTCACTTGGGACCAGCACACCGAGGTGATCGACTACACGGATCACACCGCTGGTGGAGGCCCGTGCCCTCCGCCCGCGATCGACTGAGTCACGCCGCGAGCAACCTCCCGAGCTCCTCCCGTCGCGCCTTCGACGCGCGTGAGAGCGGATACGAGGCAGCAAAAATAGCCGCGAAGAGCGCCACGAAGAGAAACGCGCGGGCCGAGTCGCGGTGGCTCGTCAACGCGTCGATCACAGCGAGAAACGTCGCGACCGCGAGCCCCCGCGGAGGTACGCGAAGAGCACCGATTTTCCGCTCAGCGCGGTCGGCAGCCCCGCGTCGCTCTCTGGGAGCAGCACGAAGCTCGCGAGCGGAACGAGCGGCACGTAGCAGACATGGAAGAAGCGGGTCACCACCCGAAGCCCTTCTTCCGGGAGTCGACCCGTCCGAAGGTGCGCAACCCGATCACGATCGCCATCGGTCGAGCGTACGGTCTCGACGCGGTTCCTTTCACACCCAGCGACCGCGACCGTAGCTCCCGCGTCGTGACGTCCGTTCAGCGCGGCTCTTTCGCGCAGGCTCGCTCGGTACGAGGAGATCTTCGGCGAGTGAAGGGGCATAGTCAGGTCATGACTTCGGCTCGTTCGTTTCGCTCTTCTCGTGCGGTTCTCCCGGCTTCCGCGGTCGCCTTCGTCGCGCTCGTCTTGGCGCAAGGCTGCTCGTCGTCGGAGGTGGAGCTCTGCGGCGATGGTATCGGCTCGGTGCTCGATGGCATCACCGGCTCACCCGCCTACGACAGCATCGAGAAGCGGGTGGGGGGCGAAATCCTGGCCCAGGTGGGCTCGCCCTGCGCCTCCGCGAAGGACGACGCGTGCAAAAAGAAGTACGACGCGGTGGTCGCCGCCACGAGCAACAACGTGCTCGTCGTCACGCGCGGCGACAGCGTCGACGTTCACACCAAGGTTTCGATGGCGCTCCTCGGCGGCACGATCGACACGCCGGCAGAGGCGGGGCTTTGGGTGCTCGACATCGCGAACACGGGGGGCCAGTGCGTCTCTGCCTACGAGCTCGTCGCGAAGCCGGCCGAGGGCGGCGGGTTCGACGTGACCCGCGGCGCCGCGTATCCGGGCAACCGCTGCGTTCGGACCACCATCCGCGTCACCCCCGATGGAACGAAGACCCGCACCTCGGGTGAAGAAGAGTGTCCGAGTGGCGCTGTCATCCCGGGCGGCGGCACCCCGTTCGACCCGCCGGAGACCTTCTGAGCGGCTGAAGCCCTTCAAAATAAGCCGATTCGGCGCACGCGAATTTTTCGTGCGACCTCCGCCGTCGCAGGTCTCTCTCTCGGAAGATGAGAATCACTCCCTCGTGCGGGCTCGTGCTCGGTTCCCTCTTCGCCTTCGGCTGCGGCCAAATCGATCTGCCCCCTGCTGCCGCCCCGTCGAACGTCTTGCCAGCTACCGTGGAGGTCCCGACCGAGCCACCGGTGGAGGGTAAAGGGCGAGTGCTCCTCGAGGCGAACGGTGAAAAGGCGCGCGTCGTCGAGGTCGCGGGCGGCACGGTGTCCGCTCGCGGCTACACGATCGGTATCGTCGCGCAGCGCGCCGTATGTGCCTCGACTCCGTGTGTGGTCGACGTGGAGCGCGGCCCGCATCGGTTCGTGTTCCTCTCGCCCGAAGATGCCAATCACGGCGGCGTCGCGGAGGTCGACGTAGGCACGAAGCCGAAGGTGATTCGGCACGCGATGGGCGACGTTGTCGAGCATCCGGCGCTTCGTTCGATGGGAAATGCGGGGATCACGGTCGGCGCGATCGGCGCGCTCACCGGCGGCGCGCTCCTCGTGGGAGGTCTCCTGTCGAACGCGGCCGACGAGAGCCTAGGCAACAGTGGCAACTCCAAGATCGTAGGCGCCAGCGGCGCGATCCTCGGCATCAGCGCGGGGGTGCTCGCGGTGGGGATCACGCTCGCGATCTTGGGCCGTTCGGAGGTGCGCCGCGGCACGACCACCGAGTGGACACTTCCGACCGACGGGAAATCGGAGCCGCCCCCGAAGGGAGCCACGACCCACGTGCGACTCACACCCACCGCGAACGGCTTGGGTCTCGTCTTCTGACGACCACGGGCGATCCTCGCGACGATCGCGGCGAGCGCGGGTCGAACGAAAAGTGTCGTCGGCGTGATCGATCGTCCGCGGGGGCGACATGAACGGGGCATGCGACTCTCTTTGCTTGCCTGGGTGTCTCTCTCGGCGTCCGCGCTGCTCGTTGCGTTGCCTGCTCGCGCAGAAGGGGGGCCATCGTTCGACGAGGCCTCGTACTCGGCGCCCGAAGGCTGCGAGACGGCGGCCTCGTTCCGTGACCGCTTGCGCACGACCACCGCGACGCCGGCACCCTATGTCGTCCGTGTCGCGCTTACGGAGAGAGGCTTCGAGGGGCGCGCGAGGTGGGTCGCGCGTGGCTCTGCCACCACGTCGGAGCGCGCGTTCGTTTCCTCGAGCTGCGACGACGTGACCCACGGGCTCGCGCTCGCGGTCGGTCTCGCTGGCGATCAGGAGCCCGCGGCCGAGCCAGCGAGCCCCTCGTCGGGAGCTCCCAGCTTCGACCCGCGCACGCACGACGCGGGGCCGAAGACGGCAGAGAAGGTCCACTCCGATTTGCTCTTCTCGTTCGGTGTGTCGCTCTTTGGCGACGGGAAGGGGCTCGTTGGCGCGAGCCTCGAAGAGAAGGTGATTTACCGCCGCGGGATGCTCGGGATCGGCGGCCTCGCCGAGCAGAGCAGCAAGGTGTTCGACTACCAGTCTTTCGCGTTCGCGCCGGCGATAGGCGTGTTCGCGCCGGGGCCAAAATGGCTCCGCGCTGGCGTTATGGGCACGGTGGGCGCGCGTGTCTATCAGAACGTCGACGGTGTGGGCTGGTTCGGTGGGTGCCCGTGCGCGAGCGGGACGCTCCCGTTTACCGGGGTCCGCGCGCTCATCGGGGCCGACTTTTGGTATCTCCACGTCGGCGCGCAAGCGTTCGCGGACACCGACATCGGCCGCATCACGGGGAACCTGCAGAGCGACAGCGGGCTCGAGAAGTACACCGTGGGCACGGTGCGGGTGGGAGGCGGTCTCGCGGTCGGACCTCGGTTCGATCTGTGAAGGTGGCACGCTCGGTGCTTAGGGGCGCGGCATGATCCGGACCGAAGCCCTCCCGTGGACCATGCCGCCAGGGGAAGGCGCGCTCGATCGGCGGCGCGCGACCTGCGATCGCGCGACCCGGTTTCGCGCGATGGTCGACGCGCACGTCGATCGTGTGCACCGCACCCTGCGGAGCCTTGGCGTTCCCCAGCGCGCCCTCGACGACGCGGTCCAGCACGTCTTCCTCGTCGCGTTCCAGAAGGTCGACACGATCGAGGCAGGTCGCGAGCGCGCGTTCCTCGTCGGCGTCGCTACGGGCGTCGCGGCGAACGTGAGGCGCCGCTTCGCGCGGAGCCCCGAGACGCTGGAGGGCGACGACTACGAGCTCCACGCCGATCACGCGCCGAGCCCAGAAGAAAGTGCACTCTGCAACGAACGCCGCGCGCAGCTCGAGCGCGTCCTCGGCCGGATGCCACTCGAGCTACGCGAGGTGTTCGTTTTGTTCGAGCTCGAGGGTCTGACAACGGTCGAAATTGCGGCATCCACGGAGGTTCCGAGCGGCACCGTCGCCTCCAGGTTACGCCGCTCGCGCGCGTTGTTTCGTGCGCTGTTGGAGGCCGACTGCGAGCGATTCGCGCTCACCGAAGGGACGGACCGATGCACGAGCGACGTCTGATCGACGAAGGTGCCTCGGCCCTCGAGCGCGAGGTGC
Source organism: Myxococcales bacterium (assembly GCA_013297655.1). Taxonomy (GTDB): domain Bacteria; phylum Myxococcota_A; class Polyangia; order Polyangiales; family Polyangiaceae; genus JAAFHV01. The sequence continues at coordinate 22,408 of JAAFHV010000105.1, forward strand.
TCGCGGCATGGGAGGACGAAAAAGCGCCTCGCGCGACGCGTGTGCGCGCGACCCGTCTCGCGGTCGAGGCTGCAGGTCTCGCCGTGGTCGTGGCGGGAACGGCCCACGGCGCCGCGGGGCTCGGGGCGAAGGGCCTCGGGTGGAGCTTTTCCTGGCTCGCAAAGGGGCTCGCGATGGCGCTGTTCGTCGGCGCGTCGGCGACCGTCGTCGCTTCGGTGGTGAGCGGCGTGAACCCGCTCGCGGCCGTCGATGCCACCACGATCGCGCCGCCGGCGCCTTCCGCGCACATCGTGAGGCGTTCGGGCGCGACGGTCGTGACGCCGGTCGTGTCGGTGCACGCTGCGGCGGAGCCGATGGTGCCACTCGCTCCGCCAAAGCCGAGCACGGCGGTGGCAAAGACTCGACCCGCGCCGAAGCGCGACGAGTCACGAGCGGAGCGGGCCTCTGCACCCCCGTCGTCTAGCCCACCTGTGTCGTCGTCGTCCGCGTCGTCCGCTCCGCACGTCGCAGCCGCACCTCGTTTCACCGACGAGGTTCGCATGCTCGGCGACGTGCGCTCTGCGCTCGCGGCGCACGATCCCGCACGCGGCCTCGTCGCGCTCGACACCTTCGCGACGCTCTACCCTACGAGCGTGTTGACGGCGGAAGCCGAGGTCCTCCGGATCGACGCCGTGCTCGCGCGAGGCGATCGGGCCCTCGCCGGAAAGCTCGCCACCACGTTCCTCGCCGCGCGCCCGAAGAGCCCTTACCGTCAGCACGTGGCAGGCGTCCGCGAGAGGAGCTTCACTGGCGCTACGCGATAAAAATAGGCCTCTCGTCCCGGTGAATGACCTCGAAGGTGACGAAGGGCGGCGCCTCTGGCACGCTCGGGTGGTGCGAGAATCGTTTACGGCCACGGGCTTCGCTTGTTGCGTCGCGCTCGCGGCGTGTGCCTCACCTCCTGCGCCCATACCATCCGTCGCCCCTCCTGCGCCGACCAGCCCGAAGGCCATCGCGAGCAGCTCGAACACGAACGCGACGAAGCCGTTGGCGCCCCCCGGAAGCGCAGACGTCCAAGCCCTCGCGCGTCTCGCGGAGACACCTGGCACGACGCTCGCGGGCGTCTGGCTCCGTCGGCTCGCAGCGGCGTACCGCGCGACGAGAGACGCCAAAGCTCCGGAGGTCGAGGTCGCATCGGACGAGCTCTCGTTTGCTATCGAGTGGGTATCGCTCGACGAACGAAAGAAGGTGCTCGAAGGTGCGGTCGCGCTCGCGCCCGTGTTCGAGAACGGCAGGGCCCCCATCCCTTCACGGCTCCCGCCGAGCGACGAGCCTCCCTCCGACTACCGCGCCGCGAAGGCCGCCGCCGATGCCGCCATTCGCCCCGCGGTCGTCGCGCTCTACTCCAAGCTCGGGGCCGACGGTCGGCGCGGGATGCTCTTCGGACTCGAGAATTCGAGCACGTTCGCCGAGTTTTTTGCGGTGTCCGCGCACGACGGCGTGTGTCCATCGATTCGCGACGATCGTGATCTGGGCTGGGCTGCGTGGCGCTCGCCCGTCGGCGCGTCGTGCTTGCCGCCGAGCCTCCCGGGCGACGAGCTCCACGATCTCGAGCGACTCTCGGCCGAGCTCCCCGGTCCCTGGCCGCGGGCGGTGCGCGCGATCGCGGCGCTGCGCGACATGCGCGATCACGAGCGCGCCAAGTTCACGCCAACGTTGGCGCAACAAAAGCGCTTCGTCGAAGGCTGCCTGAAGCACCCGATGTGCCCGCTGTGGCTCCTCGACAAGCCGGACCCGGGCCTTCGTCCGATGCTCGAGGAAGCCAAAAAGACGGCGACCGCCGCGCAGCTCGTCTACCTCGATCGTGCGCTCGCCGATTCGAGAGGCAAGGGCGCATTGGCCCCGAAGAGCGCCACGGACGCCGAACGAGACGTCACCGAATGCGTCGATCGCATTGCCAAAGATCTCGCTGCCCCCGGCGAGCCGTGGATGAAAGACGCGCGCGCTGGAAAGCGCCGTCGCGGGTGTCTCGACGACGCGGGCCTCGTGCGTCGCGACGCGCTCCTCCCGCTCGTCTCCAAGGCCGACCTCGAGACCGCCGCCGCGCTCGTCGAGGCCGTGCTCACGGTAGACAAGCGCGCGAAGCTCGCCCCCGCGGATCTCGCGCGCCTCGCCGCCGACGTGCGCACGCGGATCGTGCTTTATCGCGCGCTCTCGAGCGTGAAGCGCGAGTCGGAGATGCCGGCCGAGGCGCGTAAGCACGAGGCGCTCCTCGAGTCCGAGGCCGTCGCGACGATCCGTCGACGGTACGGCCAAGTGCCCACGACCCTCGAGCGCCAAGCCCCGTCGAAGATGACACTCGAGAAGCGCCCCGTCACCTTCGAGTACTACCGCGTGAGCTCGGGCGCCGAGTACGCGTCCGTGGCGCCGTTCGAGGTGGCGGTCGGTCCATTTCGTCCGAACCAGCCCTACGAGCCCCACCACGAGAGCGGCTCCGATTGGGGCACGGAGTCGCGCGGCCTGAGGAAGCTCGTCGAGGAGCACTTCGGCGATCCGCGGTCGGTCTCGTTCTTCGAGAATTACCGCTAGAAGCGCTTCGTGATCGTCAGTTCGACTTCTTGATCGTGAAGATGCCAACGCTCTGCTTGCCCCCGCCGAGGCCGTGATCGTCGAAGACGATCGTGTCGTCGGTGACCGCGAAGCTGAAGACGCTCACGTTGTCGGCGATGGTCTCGAGGACCGCGGTCCCTTTCGCGACGCGGCGCAGCCCGTTTCCGTTGGGGAGGCCGGCATACACGTGGGTGGCGTCGGCGCCGATCGCGAAGGTGAGCAGATCGACCGCTACGCCACGTGCATTTCCGGGCGCGTTCACGTGCACGAGCGCGGTGTGCTCGGCGCCCCCGTCGAGAGGGCGGAAAATCTGGTAGGCCCACAGATCTTCGCACGTCGACGCGAGCATGTTGGCGCCCACGGAAGGGTAACGCGGCAGGTTCGGGCTGAGGGGGAGGAGCGCGAGCTCGGGCCCTCCGGTGGTAAAGCCGATCGACGCCGCAGACGCGGGGTTGTTGTCCGCCGCGATCGCGATCCGTGATTGCCACTCGGTCATGCCGACGACCCCGCGCCCGATCGTAGCGTCGCTCGGGGGGTCGCCGGGCGCTTCGTAGGTGAGAACATGGCCGTTCGCGGCGATCGCGACCCCGCCGCGGTAGGGAATCATCGCGCTGGCGCGGTCGATCGCCGCGTACGTGGGCGAGGTGCAGGCTGCGCCGACGCACCCCTTGTCGAAGCTATACACCTTGGCCGGTCGGCTCCCGCTCGCGACCCAGAGCGTCTTGTCGACGACGGCGAGGCGCGTGAGCGGCTCGTTTATGCTCGCGATCGTCTCCGGGTTGCTCGGTGTGGTGAGGGCCTGTCGGCGCACGACGGTGCGATTGCCGATGCCGTCGTAGCTGACGCCCCCGAACTGCTCGAGCCAGAAGACGTGCGTCGCGTCGGTGGTGACACCGAAGATGTGCGGCCCGGACGGACCTCCGTCGCTGGGCGGCGGGGGCAGGTAAAAAGGAGTCTTGACGCAGTTCGTGCACGGCGTGGTCGTGCCTTTGCGGGTGCGCTGGCATTGGCCCGCGTCGGGAGGCGAGGGCGGCGCGTCGGGTCCGGCGGCGTCTGGCACCGCGGCTTCAGGCGAGCTCGGGGGGGCGGCCTCCGTGGGCACCGCCGCGTCGCCCTCGGGCGGGTCGTCCACGCCGAACGTGGTGCACGCGGAGGCGACCGCGCTCGCGAGGCCTACACAGAAAGCAGCACGATGAACGAAGCTCATGGTCTTACCGGTTCACTTAAGGACGAGGCAGAGCGCCGCGCATCTTCAAGGTACGATGTCGGCCCTCGGTCGGCAAAGCATGGACTCGAAACGTGCCCTTTTGGCGCGCCTATTCGTGGCCCCGAGTGCGTGCCGAGGTCAGCAGCCGCAGGTGGGGCTGGCGCTGCCGTCGCAACAAAGCGTCACATGGGAGTCGCTGCATCCGCAGACGCCACGATGACGCGAGCAGCAGCCGCGCTTCTCCGGGTTGCCGTGGTCTTCCGTCGCGGCGGCAGCGTGGGGCGGCACTGCGATCCAAAGTGCAGCGAGGGCAACGGCGACGCCAAGGGCTTTCGGCATGGAGACCTCCAAGCTCCAAGATACCCGAGCCCCGCGCCACGAACAGGATCCATCACGAAGCAGTCGTACCCGTTGTCCTACCATGTACGCGGTACGCAAGGACCATCGGCGCTGATAGGCAATCGCGCTCTTCGGGTCAGAGTCGCGCCGGGGGCAGCGGCTTCGTGCATACCGCGACGTGGGTCGACCGCACCTTGCAGCGCTCGAGCGCGGCGACGCTGCCGGCGCTCTCGCCGTCCTCCGCTCGCAATCGGGCGAGCGCGCGGTACGCATGGGCGCTGCCGAGGAGATCGCGGCGATCGAGGCTCTCGAGGAGCTTCTTGCCTTCCCCTCGCGTCCTCGGCTCGAGCGACAGGGCCTCGGCGAGGTCGGCCGCCAAATCGGGAGACTCGGACTTCGTGCCTTTTGCGGCGAACGCGCGCTGCATTTCGAGCCGCTCTTTCCACACGGTTACTTCGCGAAGGGTGGTCACTGCCCACGCGAGGTTTCCCGCCGGTGCCCACGCCGTGCCCTCTCCGAAGCTCGCGCGACCTTCCGTGCGTACGATCGCGACGGCCAAGATCCGCGCGGAGCGCGCGACGAGCGGGTCACGCGCAGTGGGCTCGATCGTCACTCCCCGAAGACCGGGGAACCGCGAGAGCACCTTCTGCGCCGCGGCGACGGGCTGTTCGTTCACGAGCAAACGGTCTGCTGCGGCGACATCGATCGCGCGCGGATCGATCTTGATCTCCGTCTCGTTGAAGCACGCTTCGGCGGGCCGGCTCGCGGCGAGGCCGAGGACGATCGTGGCGAGCCCCAATCCACGCGTGAAGGCTTTCATGCCGGTCGCGACGCCAAGACGGTCGCGAAGTTCCGCCCCGGCGTCGAATTCGTTCATTGGTCGCGAGAAGTCCCGCGCGGGCGCACACGAATACTGGATAGTTCCAGTGGCACCGAAGCGTGGAGCTACTTCGCAGTGCAAGCGGCGCGAATTTTGGGCGAGACGGTGCGCGGATCGAGCTCCCAGCGGGGCGCCTTTTGGCCGTCTTTCGGCGCGGTCGGCGTCTCGAGGGCGGTGCGCCAAGCGGTGCACGCGCCTACCGCTGCGCCCCACGCGTCGAGCGCGACGTACGACTCGAGGAGCGCGCGATGGATCGTCGCGAGCTGCGCGCGTGTGAGATCACCGCTCCCCAAGAGCCGATTCCCACGCGCGACCGCGTCGACGTAACGACCGCCGCGCACGTCGGCGAGGAGGGGAGGGATCTCGAGCTCTCCGCGTTTCTGCGCCTCGTGGGCCTCTCCGCCGCCTTCGCTCAGCACGCGCCCACCCGCTTTGCGTGCTTCGCGTTTGCCTTCTTCGGTGAGCACGAGGTCGAAGAGCGGCACGAGCACCACCTCGCCGTGGGTCACCTCGTCGCTCTTCTTGGAGCCGTCGTTCTTGCGAAAATTGTAGGCGTTGAGCTCCCAATAGCGGTTTGCGTTACCCAAATAGCGGGCCGCCAGATTGCTCATCTTCTCGTCGTCGCCGCCGAGGTGCACCAGCACGGCAGGGACCTCGATCTCCTGCGAGAGCGAAGGCGGAATCCAGGCGACGGCGTGGTTCACCTTCGCGATGTACTCGGCGCGCCGGCGATCACCGAGGAAGCGCTCGGAGAGGTCGAGCCAGGTCTCGCCTTCGACCACGCGGTAGTGCGCGGGGGCGGGGATCTCGACGCGCATGCCGGGGAGCGTGGCGCTCCCATGGGTATCGAGCGCGTTCGCCCCGACGAGCACGGGCTCGAAGCGCGCGCTCCCGTACATCACGATCGCGAGCTGAGCGAGCGTCTCGCCTGGCTGCATCGTGTGGGGGAACGCCTGGCCGTGGCCGGCGAACGCGAGCACCGAAGCGAACGCGCCGAGCGCGACGAGGGAGCGGGCAGCGGGCGACTTCAATGGTGATTCTCCGTGGTTCCGGCGGGCTTCGGCGCGGCCTCGGGCTTGGCGTTCGTGCTCGCGTCCGCGCCGCCGTCGTTCGGCTTCGGGGGCCCCGCGTCCTCTTTTCCGGCGTCCGCGTCCTCTCCCACGTCGAGCGTGACCTCGACGGTGACGAGCTCGTTCGCGCGGATCGTGATCGCGCGGTTCTCGGGCGCGGCGTTCGGGTGGGTGAGCGTCACGAAGTGCGGCCCGGGCGCGAGCGGAATCGCGCGCGCAAAAGGTGTAGTGTCCACGTGTTGCCCGTCGATCGCGACCTCCGCCCATGGGCTCGCGAGCACGCGCAGCGAGCCCCCTTGCGCCGGCGAGAGCTCGAGCGGCTTCTCGCCCGCCGCGCGCACGGTGCGCGAGTCTTTCGCGACGAGCTCCGAAGCGAACGCGAGCAAACAGAACACGACCCCGATACCCAAGAAACCGACCGCCATCGAGCGCGCGCTGGGGAGGGCGAGCTGCGACCTTCGCGCGGCTTTCGTGTCGACGCGGCGACTGCCCTCTTCCTTTACGTAGCCCGCCTCCGACAGCGCGGAGACGACGAGCCGCTGCGGAGAAGAGCCAGAGAAGCTCCGCAAGAACGCCGCGAGC
>JAAFHV010000106.1 GCA_013297655.1 Myxococcales bacterium
CTCGAACCACCGCACGACACCACACGGCACGAGCGCGCCCGCGTAGGCGACCCCGGTGAGCCGATCGTTTGCCGTCACCGCGACGGCAGAGGGTGTGGCCTCGAAGCGCCCCTCGGCATGAAGCGCGAATGCCCCATAACGAATACCCACTCCCGCGAGCGCACCGAGCGCGGGCCCTGGCACGACGCCCACCGAACCGAGCGCGTGCGCCGTAAGAGCGACGCGTGGAGCTTGGCCGGCCGCCTCGGTCGCGGTCGGGGATGCGGCGGCAGGCCGCGCGGGCTCGACGGGCTCGATCTGCGGGTGGCTGACTGGGGCCGTGGACGCTACTGGCGGAGGCGGAGGAAGCGGAGGAGGCGACGGCGACGGCGCGGGCCCCGCTGGATCGATGGCAGTCGCGACGGCAGCAGCGACGGCGCCCGCGAGCGCCTCGCACGCCTGTTTGGGCTGCTCCAGGATGCGCACCCCGGGCACGGAGCCCGACTCGGTGATCTCGATCCGCGCGACGACGACGCGACCACGCGACGAAAATCGCACCCGCACGGACGACGGGGCGCGAGATACGAACGGGTCGCGGCCGAGGCGGGTGGTGACCAGGGTGCGGAACGCCGGTTCATCGGGGCACGAAGCGTCGCCTTCGACGGCATAGTCGAGTGTCGAGACGGGGCGCTCGTCTGCGCGGCAAGGTGCGCTCCGCGAGCCGAGCACGAACGCGAACGCGCACGCCAAGGAGCGAAGAACGACGCGCATGCCCGGCCCAACCACGCCGCGAGCGTTACCACGAAGCGCCCGTTTGCGGCGTCGCCGGTTTCGTGCGAGGGAGGTTGGTAGCGGCCCCGATCGCACCTCGAAAAAATAGTCTCCCCCCGTGACAGAACGGCCCGAAAGACGACAAGGCCCGTACGATGCACTCGAAATTCCTGCTCGGTTCGCTCGTTTGTTCGTTCCTCGCGTCGGCGGCTCTCCTCAGCGGTTGCGCCACCGAGGAAGACCTGGGCGAGCGCTCCAAATCCGACGGCGGCTCGGGCTCGCAGTCCGGCTTCGCGACACCTCGCAAACGAGCGAAGGGGGCACGAGCTCGGCCAGCCCCGTCTGCGAGGGCGACCCACTGCCGTGCAAAGACACCTCCGACGAGACCACCTGCACCAAGCGCGGCTGCATCTACGCGCCAACCACGTGCACCGGGACCGCGCTCTCGTGCAGCACCTTGAGCCAAGCGACCTGCGACTACGTGCCGGGCTGCCGCTGGACCTTGCTCTTCGGCAACTACACCTGCGCCGGACAGCCGGTCGCGTGCGACGAGCGGGCGCTTACTGGCAATTGCGACGCCGTGCTCGGCAAGAGTGGATGCCGTGTGGAGGGTGGCTGCTCGGGAACGCCGAGGCCCTGCTCGGAGGGGAAAGTGCCGAGTTGCGCGCCGGGGTGTGGGGGGCGGTAGGTAGGTGGGCAGGAGCAAGGCGTTGGGACTTGCGAGGGTCGAGTCGAATGGCCCTCTCGGAATGAATGTGAGAGCGGTCGCACGCGCTCTCGGATCGCTCTGTCTCGTCGCGTGCTCTTCGTCGCCCGAGTGAGGCGATGCGATGGCACTTACGGCGAAAGGGTCCGCACCACACGCAGCCCCGCGTAAGCTCTCATCATGAAGGTCTCCCAGCGCGCTACGAATACGGCCCCGTTCTACGCGATGGTCTTCGGCGAGCAGGCGGCGGCGCTCGAGGCGGCGGGCCATCACGTCGTCAAGCTGAGCATCGGCGAGCCCGACTTTGGCGCGCCGCCCGCCGTGCGCGAGGCGATGAAAGACGTCATGGACGGCCGCGCGCTGCCCTATACGATCGCGCTCGGGCTGCCCGCGTTAAGGCAGGCGATCGCCCGCTTCTATGCCGAGCGGCACGGGGTAGAGGTGAATCCTGCTCGCGTGATCGTGACCTCGGGCGCTTCGGCCGCGCTCGTGCTGGTGACGGCGGCGACGGTCGATCCGGGCGACGACGTGCTGATGGCGGACCCGTCGTATCCCTGCAACCGTCAGATCGTAGAGGGCTTCGGCGCGCGGGTTCGTAGCGTGCCCACGAGCGCGGCGAGCCGATACCAGCTCGACGCGACCTCGGTGCGAGCCCACTGGACGGAGCGCACTCGGACGGTGATGGTGGCGACGCCCTCGAACCCGACTGGCACTTCGATTCCCCATGACGAGCTCGCGGCCATTTGCGAATTCGCTCGCGACCGCGGCGCGTGGCGCATCGTCGACGAGATTTACCTCGATTTGGCCGACCACGACGAAAGAGGCAAGCCGCGGCGAACGGCGCTCGCGCTCGATCCCGACGCGATCGTCATCAACAGCTTCTCCAAGTATTTCGGGATGACCGGCTGGCGGCTCGGGTGGTGTGTCGTCCCGGAGCCTTTGGTGTCTGCGATCGACCGACAGGCGACGAACTACTTCTTGTGTGCATCCGCGCCGGCCCAACGCGCGGCGCTCGCGTGCTTCGAGCCAGAGTCTCTCGCGCTATGCGAAGAACGGAGGCTCGAGCTATCCCGGCGTCGCGCGGTCGCGCTCGAAGGGCTCGCGCGCATCGGGCTCCCCGTGCCGGTGCCACCCGACGGGGCGTTTTACGTCTATTTCGACGTTCGCAGCACCGGGCTCACGGCGTGGGAGCTCTGTGAGCGGGCGCTGCGGGAGGCGCATGTTGCGCTGACGCCAGGGAAGGACTTTGGCGTGCATACGGGCGATACACACGTGCGGTTGTCGTACGCGGCGTCGATGGCGGATATTCGGGAGGGGCTCAGGCGGCTCGAGGGGTTTGTTGGCGGGTTGCGGAGGTAGGGCTGAGGGCTCGAACAGAACCGGGTCCGGCTCTTTGAACATCACGGCCTGGCTGGTCGTCCCGACCTCCGGCGCTTCTTCCTGGTTGGCCACGCAGGCAGGCACGGTGGCGGAGAGCGCCATGATGCCGAGCCAAGCTCTTGAATGGTGGTTTCGCATACGTCTCATCTCGGCTCCTCTGGGAACGAAGTCCCACGGAAACAGGTTCGTCGGACGGCCTCGCGGCTCATGTTTGCAAGCCGACGACCACACGAGAACGGACAGCATTTTCCAAGGGTTACGGCATCTCGGAGGTTGCCGCGGCACGAGCTGATCCGCCGTTCGCTCTTCGCGGCACGACGCGTTCCGCTCGTGTGGAGGGTGGTCACGTAAACGCGCCGCCCGGCGCGCGAAGCCCGAGTTTCTTGGCAGCCGAAAATCCGGACGACCTTCCTCGCGGCCTACCGAGAGGCCCATGCACGAGGTGCGCGAGGGCGTGCTCGGCGCCTTCCCCTCTACGCGACCGCCGCCTGCGCGTGCTCGTGCCGATCACGAAGAAGGACTGAGCCCGAACGGTGCTTACGCGCCACCCGGGCGACGCTCAATAATAATCGCTGCGCACCCAAACCCGGTCGAAGCGCTGCTTTTTCCAGTCGTCTTCGCGGACGAGGAACCACAGACGGCCCATGTCGCCCCACTGCATATCGACCGCCGGATCGGTGTCGAGCTGGAGGAGCGGTAGCCACGTGGCCGGCTTGCGCAGGAGATCGATCACGGTGGCGGGCACACCTTCCAAGTTCCTGCCGCGGATCACGATTTTCTCTCCCGTGAATGGGTTCGCGCCCGGACGATCGGGCGAGACTTTGACTTGCTCTTTGAACGACCGGAGCGGCATATTGTGGATGAAATCGCCGTTGCCCAAGAGGCGATGGCCACCCACTCCGAGCGCCTCGCGAACGGCCTCGTAGTCGCCGTCGACCGGAATCCCGAGCTCCTCGACCACGCCCGCCGTGGGAACGGTGAGCGCGTGCTCTATGCGCGCCGCCATCGAAGGCCGCTCGGGCACGGGTGACGACGCGTGGTCCAGCATCTCCCCGGTGACATGCAGCACGCAAAAGCGATCGAAGTCGCTCGCGTGGCTAAAGCTCGCCTCGAGATCTACGAAGAACGCCAAATGGCCGCGGAGCGCGGTCGTGGCGGGGGCGAGCCCCTCCGCGTCGGCGAGGGCCACTTGCACGAGGAACGTGAGCTCTTTCCCGTTGCGGGTCGTTGGCCACGCCGTACCCGGCGCCAAGGCCGGTGAGCCTCCGAAACGTGTAGCCCCCAGCGCAGGCGTTTCCTCGGTGGGAATGGGCACGAGCCGAAGCGAAGGTCGAACGAGGGAGACAAGGCGAGCGTCGCTTTCGTACCGAGTACCGCGAAACGGGTTCGACGACATGCGGAAGAAGGTAGTCCCCATCCCTGGGCTTCTCCAGCGTGAAGAGGCTTCGGCTCACTGCAACGAAGAACAGCGAAGGCTCTATTGCTTCGTGAAAACGAGCGCCCCGAGCGCGCGTGGCGTGCCGGTTCCGGTTGCGGCGGAGACGACGAGTCCGAAGCGCTCGCCGTTCGGTCCCGCGACGACGCCGTTCGCGTTCGCTTTGCAGGTCCCCGCCGTCGCGCAGGGGCCGGTCGGCGCGGTCACTTCGAGGTTGTTGGCGAACATGGCTTTGAGGGTGCCCGAGGCGAAGACCGACTGCGACGTCGCGACATTCGCCGTGCCACCGGTCGTGGTGATGGTGTACGCCACGCCGCCGACGTCGAGCACGACCGAGAATCCGACTTTGCTCATGGTGGCGCCGTAGTCGGCGGCCAGGGTGCCCGTAGTCGTGCCCACGGCGACGGAGCCATCGGCGAGCGTAGCGGCCGTGGTGCGGGTGAGCACGTACGAAGCCGCGCCGCTCGTGGGGAGTGGGTCGGCGAGGCGACCAATCACGTAGTGGAAGCCGCCATTGGCGGGGATGGTGGCGAGACCGGTTCCGCCGACGTTGTAGAATTTGCCACCAGTGACGCCGCCGGACCAACGGCCGATGAGCGCGAACGCGTCACCGTTCGCCTCGTTCGTTTGGTTCGACCCGACCGTCGGCATCTCGTTCGCGCTCGACTCGTACGAGAGCAACTTCACGCCATCGAAGGTCGCCTTGCCGTCCGCGAAGGTTCGCGCATCTATCCCGATCGCGGCGATAGAGGCGTATGCGATGGTGTAGGGCCCGGCTCCGAGCGGCGTCGGCGCGCCCTTCGCGTCGGCGCCCCCGGCGCTGTCTCCCGCGGCGGCATCGGGTGTTGCGCCCGTTTCCGAAGGAGCGGCGTCTTGCCCTGCTGCGTCTGCACCGCCCTGCGCGTCGGCGCTGCTCCCGCCATCCTCTGCCGTTGGCGAAGTGTCGACGTCGTCGGAGCAGCCGGCTGCCATGAGAGTGCCCGTGAGCAAAAGCGCAGAGAGCGAAAGCAGGACAGATGATCTCATGCTCAGAGAGTGCCGGAGCCGCGTCAACGCGTCAAGCCAGCGAGGGTCCGCGGCGCTCACGCATAGGCATGTGCCCTTGATTGCCTATTCCCGCCGCGGATCTCGACTCTTGCTCGAGGGCGGAAGATTGGCGGTGAGATCGATCTCGTCCTCCATCGCGAAGACGAAGCTCGCCGCGCGTGGGCGCATCGCGGGGGGCGCCTGGGTCTTCGTTCGCCGCGGAAGCTCGGTGCTCGACGGTGGGACCGGCGCCATGGACTCCACCACGGCGCGCATCTCGCGGCTCGGTCGGCCGAGGGCGAGCGCAGGGTTCGCGGATTTTGCGGCCTTCACCACACGGTGGAGGTCCTCGGCGAGCTCGCGCGCCGATTGGAAGCGCTCACTCGGGCTCTTCGCGAGCCCACGCTCGAAGAAGTCGTCGAGTACGACCGCCGCAGCCCGCCCGACCCGGGGAGCGACACTGGGGGGCACGATGCCGACCGCCATGCACGCGACGAGCTCGGGCACGGACGCGACCTGCACGTGGGTGGAGCCGGTGAGGCACTCGTAGGTGAGGGCCGCGAGGCCGTAGAGATCGGAGCGCGCGTCCGGTTCGGAGCTCTGGAACACGAGCTCGGGGGCCATGTACTCGAGCGTGCCGTAGATGTCCTCGCCCTGCGTCGCGCGGTTCCCGCGGAGGGTCGCGATTCCGAAGTCGAGGATCTTCGCGAGCGCTTGGCCGCGATCGTCCTCCGTGAGGAAGACGTTGGCAGGCTTCATGTCGCGATGAATGACCCCGAGCATGTGCGCTCGCGCGAGCCCGCGCGCGATCTGAACGATGATGTTCTCGACCTCGTCGATCGTGAGCCTCGGCAATCTCGCGAGTCGCGCGGCGAGGGTCTCTCCCGGAAGAAGCTCGTAGGCGATGTACGGCAGTGCGCGGACGTCGGCGCTGAACGCGAGCACACGAACGATGTTCGGGCTCAGCATCCGGACGCAGACCTCGGCCTCGCGGGCGAACGCGGCGAGGCGCTTCGGCTCGAGGCGCAGGTGGGATCGCAGGATCTTCACCGCCACGTGGATGCCGAGCTCGCGGTCCCGCGCGTGCCACACCGTCCCGGACGCGCCCTCGCCGAGCGCGCTCTCGATCTCGAAACGGCCGGCGACGACCGCGCCGGTATGCGAGCTAGGAACCCCCACGATCTCAGGCTACGCGGGATCGCGTGGGACGGCCAAGATCGCGCGCTGGCTTACGGAAGCGTTCGACTTGAGCTTTCGGCCATCGTCTCGATCCGTCGTTCGGACCGGCGAGGGAGTACGTTGCACGCTGGCGTCGTCGGAAAGAGCGCACAAGCGCCAGGCCACTCCCGCTGCAACGAGTCGAGCGCTTGGCAGTGACATGGTAGGGCCATGTATGCCATCCTACGCACACGCGACGATTGGCCTCTATGCGGAACGTCTACGTCCCGTCGCCCATGGATCTCCGCCAAACGTTGGAGGATTCGCCGGTGCCGCGCCCGCGCGGCACGAACGCGCGGGATACGCGCTAAAGCCACCTCCGAGTGGGGACGACGCGCACGGCATGCGCGCTGCAGTGAGCCCGTCCATGCTCCGAACGAAAGCCCTCGCGTGCCTTTCCCTCCCTCTCGTCCTCGTCGTCGCCGTGGGGGGCTGCTCCGCCGAGCTCCCGGAGGACGGCGACATCGACGCGGCCGACGGCGAGGAGGCCCTCATCGACTCGAGCGGCAACGAGGTAATCACCGCGACCGTGGAGACCTACCTCAAGACCTCGTCGCAGCAGGCGAGCACGCTCGGAGCAGCCGACAAGTGCCTGATCGAGAAGGGCGAGAAGGTCAAGCTCAAGGCCTTCACCCGGGTCGGCAATCACATGACCGGGCGCCTGATGTCTGCGCACGGTTGCGGGGGGAAGTTCGGGGGAGGAGATACGGTGTACCTCTTCCGCGAGCACTTCTCGGGCTGGACGATCCCCGACGCGCCGGCCGAAGTGGCGATCGTGGACGACCGCGCCAATTACGCCGCGGCGTGCCAGTACCAGGCGACGAACCGCACCGCGACGAACGTGGGCCGTATCGTGCTGCACAACACCCTCGGCTCGTGGGACTCGTTCCGCTCGACATGGCAAAGGTGCGGGAGGATCGGCGCGGCCCACTTCGTCGTCCGCCGCGATGGCACCGTGCTCCGTACCATCCCCGAGAGGAACATCGCGTACCACGCAGCGGGGGCCAACTCGGACTCGATCGGCGTCGAGATCGAGACAGCCCCCCACGACCGCGCCTCCCAGCCGAACCCCCAAGGAATGACGGCGGTGCAGGAGCGGACCGTGATCGCCCTCACGAAGAGCCTCCAGGCCAAGTGGGGAGTCCCCAAGTCCGAGATCACGATGCACCGCATCGCCCGCGGCGCAGCACCCACGAGCTGCGCGTCCAACATATGGGGCTGGCAAGACCGCGGCGGGGACGGCGCGTTCATCGCGTGGCGCGACCGTTCTTTCTGAACGACGCGCATCGAGGGATGCCAATACCGCCTTGGCGTGGGTTCGCTTCAAAGCGCCTTGCCCGTGCCAAGGCGAAAGAGATGTCGCTTCCGAGGCATCCTCGACCACTTGCTCGCGTGGTCGAGCACGCGCGACCGGTTGGGCACGGCGCCAGAGCTTTAGCCGGGTCTCCCCCGTCGCCTCGCGAACCGTGCGCTGAAGTGCTGTTGCACCCGACGCCGGCGCACGTACTCGAGCCGCGCTGGGCTCGGATTCGGAGGAGCGGACCGGTCCTCGTGCTGTTCGCCGCGCGATCCATGAACTGGCGGAACCAGGGCGAAACCCCGCGAAAGCAACTCCTGGAGAGGTGGTACCGACCGTGCAGAGACGGAGAGCATGACCCACCATCGCCTCCTCCTCGTGAGTTTGGTTGTCTCGCTCGCGCCGACGTTCGCGTGCTCAGCCGAGGTGGCAGAAGGAGAGGCTGGGGAGTCGACCGAAGAAGCTCTCGTCTCTGCCGGAGCAGGGGCTCTGCCGAAGGCGAGAGACTTGGTCCCGATCGAGCTTCGAGCCTCCGGATTGCCGATCTTCGCGAGCAACAATCCCGAGATCGTCGAAGGGGACGGCGTGCTGGCGACGCTGCGCGACCTGGCGGGCGCGACCGGCACCCGCCTTACGAGCAACTACGCGTGGGGGCCCGCGCCGGCGCCGCGACTCGTCGGCGCCACCGTGCTCGACGCGGCGTGCGCGCGCGGCGGGGTCAAAGACATCGGCGTATACATCGCTCACATCGCGCGTTCGGGATACGTAGCGCTCGGCGTCGTCGCAGCGACCGACGACATCGACGTCGACACGTTCGGCGATCTCGAGGAAGGCCCGTGGAACCAGCTGCGGTCCGCGAGCTTCGTGTCGGCGGCGGCGACGAAGAAGTACGTATTCACCCCGGAGGCCAGCCGGAGCTACGTGCGAACGAAGGTACGTGCCGGCCAATACGTGCAGCTCGCGGCAGCCCCCGGGCGAGGTGGTTACTTGGACGGCCGCCTGCGCATTCGAGGGACCGGATGTTTTTTTCCCTACGTCGTCTCCCAGCGCGAGGCACGCGCGACTGCTCTCCCCACTCGCTACGCGACTGGCAACGTGGCGTGGAAGAATTGGTATTGCGTGAAAGGCCAGTGCAGCGGCGAAGGACGGCTCGCGGGGCTCTACGGAGGAGAGACGCTGACCGGCGAATCGAGCGTGGATCTCCGAACCGTGGGGGATACGAAGGGCATCATCCTCGGAAGGGCGAGCCAGTCGATGCGCGCGAAGGTGCACATGGGCGATTCGGGCGAGGTCGCGTTCGGGAACTACGGGGCGACTCAGGCGATTAGCGTTCGTGTGCGAAACGCGGGCACCAGTTGCCTCAAAGTGCGGAGCGAGCTCGTGAGCTACGTTGCCGTGCCCGCCGATGCCCAGCCCACGTACGGCGTGTACAATGCCCTCTCCGATGTCCCCCAGATTTACTGGAACGGGCCAATCGGGAAGAGCACCGACAAGCAACGCGGCGCGCTCGACCACGCTATTCTCTTCGTCGACAAAGACAGGAATCGGCCGACCGCTATCCCCTCCACGCTCCGAAAGGGCCTTCACGAAATAACGCTCCAGGCCAACGCGAGCGAAGGCACCTTCTACCGGATTCCGGTGCCCGGGATGATCACGGTGCCCGTCGCGCTGACCTTCTCCGCCGAGGCGTGCCGGTAATCGCACGATCCGCGAGCCGTCGGGCCCTGCGCGTCCACGACGGCGTCGAGGTTTGCGCACGTGGGGCGCACTTCGGGACCTCGATCCGCAACCACGGTCGTCATCGGGATGGCCTGCGGACGTTCAGGTCGCGCGCGCGAGGTATGCCCACGATGACGTTGCGGCCGCGTCGGTCAACGAGCATCGGAGCGTTCAGAGGGTGCTCGCTCGAATCAAGCCAGCGAGGATTCCCTCACGGGGTGAGGGTGGCGAGCGAATGCGCGAGCTCACTCGCCTCGATGTCGCCGAGACCGCGGAGGAGCTTCGCGTCGAGCACCTTCGAGCCGCCGAGAATGAGCGCGCCGAGGGTCTGCTCGGGCGCCTCGGCGAGCGCGCCCGCGATGAAGCCCTCTTCGAGCTCGAGGTGAAGGACTCCTATCGTGGTGTCGCGCGTCATCGAGCCGACGTGCCCCGAATCCTGCGGGGCTCCGCGCTTCCATCCGAGGTTCGTCAGCGAGAGCACCTTGCCAGTTGCGAGCCTGGTGCCTTTCACCCCCTTGACCACCTTTTCCACTTCGCTCTTCGAGTAGCGTCCCCTTCCGAGCTGGGCAAAGGGCTGAAGCATCTCGTACTCGGAGAACACATTGCCCCAGCGTGCGAGCGTCTTCTCGTCCAGCGCCAAGGGATGAACGATGCTGACGGCGTGACTTTCGTTCAGCGCGAACACGGAGTCGTCGATGGACGCGAGGGTGCCGTCCTCCGCGACGCGGAACGTGGCGACCAGCTTTTCACCGGCGTATGCGCCCCAGACGAGGCTCCGGACGAGATGTCCGACGAGCGGGTGACGAACGAGGAACGCGTCGAAGTCGGCGGCCGACCAGCGCCGCCCGGCGACCATCGCGCGCTCGAGGCGATGGATCTGATTGGGGCCAATGGCGCGCACATCCTTCTTCAGCGCCATGAAGGTCGCATGGGCGCGCGATGCGATCTCGGCGTCGTCCTTCGCTCCGGGCTTCGGGAGGTCGGGCAGGCGCTTGCCCGCGTCGTCGCGAACGAACGGGCGCAGCGTCTCGTCGAATCCCACAGTGAACGTGCGGCCGCCGTAGTCGAGCCGCGTGGTTCCGCTCGGATCGAGGTCGAGCGTCGGGACCAGCCGGTCCTCGAGCTCGTCGACGCCGAGGTTTCGCCGCTTCGCGATCGCGGCGATGTGCTTCTTGGCCAGCTCCTGGAGGGCCTCGAACTTCAGGCGCTCCGCGATGCCCTGGATGCTGCTCAAAGCGAGATCGGTACCTATCGATGCGAGGACGTCGAGTCCAATCGTTGCGCGCGCGTGGGCAGACTCCCCCGGCCATTTACGGATGAGCGGGGTCAGCTTGCGCGCGACCTCGTCGTCCCCCAACACGCCGAGCGCGACGAGGGCCCACTTCTCGTCATTAGGAGAGCCCGCGCGCTGCCACGCCTCGAAGAGCGCCCAACCCAAGGCGGAGAGAGAGCCTCGATCGCATGCCGCGAGCACCTCGGCGAGGCGCGGAAAAGGGCGATCGAGCTCATTTAGCGCGAGCATGATGCGAAGGTTGTCGAGCGCCTGCGGCGGGAGCGCCGCGCCGCTCTTCAGCGTCACCGGCGGGAGCTTCGCGGGCGCCCAGAACGCGGGGGCCTTGGGTTGCTTCGCGAGGCGCGGATCCACACCGATGACCCGCCCGAGCGCCGCGACCACCGCGTCTCCGTATTGCGCGGCGACCTCGCGAACGACGCCTTCGTGCCCCGCGCGAACGATGACCTGCAACGCAGCGACAGCCGCTTTGTTCGGCTCTTTCGAGCCGCTGACGGCGAGGGGAATGAGGCCTACGGCCGTGGCGCGCGGATGGCGTGTGAGCCAACCTTCCGTCGCAGGCTTCAGCTTCTTGATGTGACCCACGCTCGCGACGATGGGTGCGAGCTCGGCCGCATCGAAGGGACCGAGGTGCTCGACCGCCTTATCGGGATAACGCTTCGCTTGCGCGACGACGAGCGGCAACATGCGAATTTCGTAGCGAACGACCGCGAGCGGGAGAGGGCAATAGTACTTTGGATGCTCGGCCCACCACTTGGCGGCCGCAAACGAGATGTTCTCGGGAGCGTGCACGACCTTGAAGTGGTGCTCCCAATCGGTTGTCAGCGCGTTCCACTGCGCCTCCGTCCATTTCGTGAAGGGGCCCGGCGGAGCCCATTTGCCTTTCTGTAGTACCTCGAGGTAGCCACCCGGCTCGAGCGCCGCGGGATCCCAGTCGTGCAGCGCGAAGCGCTCCTTCTCACCGGCTTCCCATACGAGGGCCGCGGGGTGCGAGAGCATCGCGATACCCGTGATGAGGGCGGCGGCAGGCCCCTTCTTCGTCGACGTCGCGTTGACCCACGGAGGTGTCACCAGCGCGGCGGGGAGGTCCGAAGCGGTCGCAAGAGCTGTCTTCGATGCGGGGGCTCCCCGCGCTTTCCCGGCGCTGGCGGCCGAAGGCATCAACGGCGCGACGACTTTGTAGTTCTTCCCCTGCGCACGGACGCGCGCTCCGATGAGACGCGCGGCTCGCTGCGGGAAGGCCGCCACCGCCTGCGTCAACGCCGCGAGGCCGTGCTTGTCGTTCGCGTGGTCGAGCAGCGTGTCGATGGCTTCATCAGCGGGTATCGCTGCCAACGCGAGTGCCAAGTCGGTATGGGGAACCCAGGTGTCGCACCAGTAACGAGCGAGGGGCAGGAGCTCCTTGCCCATGCCTTCGAGGAGAGTCGCGGTGTAATTTGCGATCATCTCCCTTGGTGACACGACGTCGTGCGGCGTGACCGTAAGGTCGTGAGGAGCTCCAGGCAGCGCTGTGCGATCGCTGACTTTGTTCATTTGCAAAAAGTCGTCGAACCGCGTGATCGACGCGACCAGCAGGCGAAGGTGATCGGGGAGCCAACCCCGAAGCTCCGAGTCGTCCCGGATCTTGCCTTGTTCCTTCTTGTACTCGGCGATGTCGGCCTCCACCCAGGTTCGCTCGGTGGGAAAGAGGTATGTCGCGACGACGCGCTCGAGGTATGCCGTCTTCTTTCGATGTTTCCCCGCGACGTCGCGCGCGGCGGCATAATCGGCGTCGGAGCTCTCGGCGAGGAGGCGGCGCAGGCGAAGCAGCATCGGGCGCGCGTCGTTGGCGTGGCTGACGAAGCCCGGCGCATCGAAGCTCTTCGCGTTCTTCTCGTTGTCGATGGCGGAGAGGGCAAACCACGGCGAGCTCTCCCACTCTGCCTTCGGCTTGATGCCCATCCCGAAGGCGAGCGAATAGAGCGCGGCGTCGACCGCGAACGGTAGACCCTGCTCAGAGACCCAGTAATCGATCGCGGCTTCGCCCCGGGGCGTGGCGGAGTAGTCGGCGCGGAAGCGCGCGATCGCGCCGAGCGCGCCCTCCACGCGCGGATCCGAGGGAGGTTGCGCCGTGGTGATCCGCGCATCCACCTTCTTCATCAACGGACCGTCAGCGACGCTTTGCGCCGCGCCAGCGACGAGCTTTTTCTGGAGGAGTCGGTAGTGGTCGAAGAGCTTAATCTTCGCTCCGGCGCCATCGACCTTCGTCTTGGTGCCGCCCGCGCTCGGGTAGCCCCGTCGCGGATGCACCCGCCGCTGCCACGCGCTCGGGACGACCAGTATGGACTCGTCAGTGTCCTCGAAGGCCTGCGCGCTCGTCGCGGGCGTCGTGGGAGGCGATAGCTTCGTTTTGGCGGGCTTCGTCGGCGTCTTGGTCGGCTCCGTTTTGGCGGGCTTCGTCGGCGTCTTGGTCGGCTCCGTTTTGGCGGGCTTCGTCGGCGTTTTGGTGGAGGCCTTCGTCGGCGCCGCGGTCTTCTTGCTACCGGCGGTGACGTAACCTTTGTTCGTCTTCTCGCGCACGAGCTTCTCCAGCCCGGCGAGGGCAGCCGCGGGCGAGGAAAAGGCTTTCGTCTGCGACTGCCCCGCGGTGCCGAGGCGGCCCCACCGAACGACCAGCGCCGACCCTCGGGCCTCGCCCTCCCAGTACTTCTGCGACGTACCCTCTATGAGCTCGAGCCTCGGCATAGCGCCGACGATAACAGCACCGACTCACTTCCGGGCGCGCTTCGGGCGGGCTCCTGGCCAGACGAGGGCGTTCGGGGGCGGTTCGACCTCGGTGAATACGTTCGTGGTGAGGTCGGCGACGAGCGACGGCGTTTTCACTTCGGTGAGCACCTTCGGCAGCTCCTGACGGTAGAGGCGACCGGCTCTTCCCGATAGCAACGAGCCGTCGTGCGCCCAATCTGCCCAATCGACGATCCCGAGCTCGAGGCGTGATGGAGTGCCCGCCTCGCCGACGACGCTATACACGCGGTTTTGCCGCCCGCTCCGGGTGCGCTCGAGCACGACGCCGAGGCGGCGCGGATTCGGCTTTCGTGTCGCGCCGCGGTCGCTCATCGTCCACCCGTGCTGGGCGAGCGGATCACGGTCGGCGGCGGCCGATAGCGGCTCTCCTGCGCGGGACGCGCCTGCGAAGTACGTCCAAACGTCGGTCACGGCGAAGTGGGGTGGAAAGCGCCCCGCGCGATCGGCTTCGGTGTACCTGTGCCCGAGGACGATCGACGTATCGCTCGTGAAGAATCCCCCGCCCGTCCACGGCGACGAATAAGGGAGATACGCGAGGGCAGTAAAATAGGGCGGGCGGCTTACAGCGGTATACGTGGTAGCGCCCCTTCGCGCGTCGTACACGAGGAGCTCTCCGTTCGGCGAGACGCCGCACGGCCCCGGATCGACGCTCGCGACGAGCCACTGCCCCGCGACCACGGTATCGTCGCGAAGGTCCCAAACGAGCAATTGCATATGGCGCGTAGGCCCGCGCCGAAAGACCACGACCCTGGGTGCGTCACGCGCGACGATACCGTACGTGGTCGTCTTTGCCGGCGGGCGCCGCGCGAGGCGGGCGAGCTTTGCTGCGTTCGGCGAGTCCACGGGGCGAGAGTAGCACTCGAGTGCCGCCGACTTCCGGACGAAGTTTTGGCAAGGAGGCGAGCGACCTTTATCAGGTGATTCGGGCGCTCACGTGTCGTCTCCGCCCGTATCGAGCTGCCCAGGCGCGTTCTCGATGGGCGTCGCGTTCGCGAGCACGAGCTCGACGTTGCCATCGAGCAGGTGCCGCAGGTGCCAGCCGGGTTGCGAGTACCTGCTACCGGTCGCGGAGCGCCTGTCCACAAAGGTATCGTCCTACCTTCACGTAGCTCTCCTCGAACGTGACCCCGCGGCAGATGGGCGTCCACGTCGCTTGAGCGGCGTTGATCGCGTTCGTGCACCCGATGTCGATCGTTACGCTGCAAATCCCGGCCTCTGCGCTCGCGATGCATGCATCTTCCGCGGCTTGGTCCACGCAGGTCGCGCACGCCGAGCGCGTACACGACACCCTACGGGCCAAAGGAGCGGCGCAGTCCGGCCGGCCAATCACGAGCGCCGCACAAGCGGCGATGTTCGGCGCGATCGCGTCATCGGAGGTCGGAATGATCGCCGGGATTGGTGTCGTCGCCGCGTTCTCCCCGGGGAGCGCGCCAAACACGCAGCGCGCACACGCCGGGTTCGCCGCAAACTGGGCGTCGCACGCAGCCGCCGAGCTCGCGACGCCGAGACACGCTGTCCGAAGACCCGCCAGCTCGGCATCCGAGCAAAGGCTCTGACTCGCGGTCGGGGGTGTGCCCGGCAACAAGATGGCATCGCCCGGCTCGTAGCATGTCGACGTAGCGCCGCCGTCCTTCCGGCCACCGTCGGCAGGACCACCGTCTCTTGGTGGACCCGCGTCGACGTCGAGCGGGCCACCGTCCCGCGGGCCAGCATCTGGACGTGTCGGTGGTGCTGGCGGTGGCGGTGGGGTTGTAGATCCGGTTACGACGGTCCCCGTCCCGATCGGCGGGCCAGCGTCTTCGTTAGGCTCGACCAGCACCGTCCCACCACAAGCCCATGCCGAGGCACACGTTGCCACTACGAGCACAGCCGCCGAGATACCTTTTCTTGCTCGCATAATGGAGAGGTTCCTTCGTTTTCTGGCGCACGTCGCGCCTGAGTCTGGTGTGTGCCGAGGGCCGGTTTCATCGCGCCGACTCGGGGGAGGCTTGGCGAGCCCTGAAGCACATGTTTCACGCGGGATTCAGGGCCCCGACGGGCCGCCACGCGCACCTACGACGCGCACTGCCACGCCGAATCCGCAATCCCAACTTGCGTCGACGTGCTCGGCATCCCTTCCGCGCTCCCCGTCCAATGGGCTATCGACTCGGCATAGAACCGGAGCGTCGCGGTCGAGGGGAGACCCATCGGTGTCCCTGGAAATGTCATGTCGTGGAACGCGGCGATGGCGTGTCGGCGCGCGCGATCGTGGCTATTGCGTTCGACGTCCGAGAGGCGCGGTGCGAGCCACGCCGCGATGTCCCACGCGAGCTCGGCGTGCTGGACCTCGTCCTCGGCGATCGCCTGCATGAGCGAGCGGAGCTCTTCCGTTTGCGCGTGCTCGGCTTGATGCAGCGCCACGAGCGCTCCGAGCGTCTCTCTGCCACACCCCTCGATCGCGTTCTCTTCCGCGAAGGCCTGCAGAGACCTCGGCGCGTAGCTCGCCGCGACCACTGGCAACGGGGAGAGCCCACGGCGCGCGCAGAGGCGCTCCATCACAGCTTGGTGACGGCGCTCGTCGTCGGCGCTGCGTAGCGCACGCTCCACGAGCTCGGTGGGGGCACCATGCAGCTCGAGGTCCCGCGCGAGGTGCTCGAACGCGATCACCGCTGCCGTCTCGAGATGCGCAGCGAGCAACAGATACCCATCCTCGGAGTCTGCCGTCGGCGGCACGACGAGGCCCGCGGGCGCGCGCCCACACGCCGGGCCCTGGTACTCGCACACGACCATGTCGCCCTCGCGTCCGCAGCTCGCGAGTCCACCATATCCAGGGGGACTTCCCGACTGGCAAGCCTTCGAGCAGTCGACGATGCAGGTTTCCCCCGCGTCCGCCTCGAGTGGTGTGGCATCGGGCGCTCCCCCGTCTGTTGCCGTGTCCGCATCGGCCGACGCGGCATCGACGGGCCCGGCATCGGGCTCGACCTGTTGCCGGCAGAGCTCCGACTTGAACGGCACGCGCGTCTGCCGGGGCGGAGGCGCATTGCACGTTCCTATCCCGAAATCGGGTTGACCTGCGTCGGTAGAGCTGTTGTCCGCGGCGGTGGAGCACGCGGTGGAGGCAGAGGTCGAGGCGAGCACGATCAGCGAGTGCAACAAGGGGCGTAGCCGCATGAGGAGCAGAGAGCAACAAGGGGGCCACACGCATTGGCCAGGGTTTTCTCGACGATCCTGGGGTTTGGTGTGCCACCGCGTGCCTCCCCCGCGGCTCGTTGTCGCTCGGTATGCGGGGCCGTTGGCGCACGTGTTGAGCACGGACGAAGTCGTGCTCGCCCCGCCCGCGGAGCGCGCTCAACTTAGGCCATCGCGTGGCGTGAGGCAGACGTCGAGCTCGACTGGCCTCACCTTCGCGAGCGGCTGCGCGACGGGCTCACGACATGGCCGCGGAGCCCTACTGGGGCCAGCCACCGCCGCAACCAGAAGCTCGAGAGGCTCACGTCGGAGCTCGCCGGCGAGCTCACTGTCCGCAAGGAGCCGAGGCTCTCGGATCCCGACGGCACGAAGGAGAACCATTCGTACCAACCGGACGAGCGAAGCTCGGACAGTGGGCACGATGGACCGTGGGGAGGGAGGTCCGCAGGACCCAGCGACGCCATGAATCCACGGGCCGACAAGCAAGTAGGCCCGATTCTCGGAACGCGCGCACCGTACGCTCCCCGGGTTGCCCCGCGTTACGCTTCGAGCAAGGATGGTTGCTTTCCCAACCGCCGAGGCGAGTGTCGAGGAATGGTGGCCTTATCTGGCCACGCCCTTGGAGCCAAGAAGCCATGGACGCCACTGAAATACTAACCCGAGTACGAGCCAGGTACCGCGACTGCACCTACTATCGCGACTCTGGAACGACCGCGCTGCGAGCGGACCAGATGGCCACCTTCACGACCGAGTATCGGCGCGACGTGGATGAGCTGTGCTTTACGTACAAGGTCGGAGTCGACGAGTGGCTGGAGCTGAAGGGCGCCGGGGGGAAGGTTGTATCCTACCGCTCTAGCCCGCCGGAGCTCGCTGCGCAGATCCCGGTAACGAGCGAGACCCCGCTCAGAAGGGTCGTGGGCACCATCGCAGGCATCACGTTGGGCTCGGCAAAAGTCGTTCCGGCGCTTCTTACGCCTGACTCACTAGGGAAGTCATTCCAAGGTGAATGTGCCATCCTCAAAAGGGAACGGTTGGAAGGCCAGCCGTGCGTGTGGATCTACTTCGGAGGGGGCTTCGCGGCTGCGGTGGAGATAGCGACGAGCCGGATTCGCCATGTCGCCATGTTTCTCTCGGATGTCGTGTCTTGCGACGGGCGGGTCAAGCGCGACTCGGGCGATCCGGCGTTGCCCCTAGGCGCGCGAGCTCAGATGCTGACGTCTTACGAGGTTCATGAATTGTCGTGATCTTCGTTGGCGTTCCCTCGTCGGCATCGAGGAAGGGAGCAGCTCGTTGGCGACGGGTGAAATTCGCGGCTACTTCACGCAATACAGGAGTGGGCGTGCAGGCCCGCGCCGAAATTCGTTTGGATGCCATTCGCGACCTCGGAAAGGACCATCTGCGTGCGAGCGGCGCAGCGGTCTACATCTGTCGTAGTGCGACGCGTTGTTCATGGTGGCCATCGCGGTCGAGCGTGGTCGACACCTCGGCATCCATCATCCGAAAGGGGTCACGAGACGCCCGACCTCAACGAAGCTTCCGTCACGCGTCGACATCCGGTACACGCAGTGCTCGAATACGAATGACTGCTTCGGTCGTCGCGGCGAGATGGTTCCCCGTACGAGGACTTCCCCGTCGATGGCGGAGCTCCCCAGAATCTCGGTGACGGCCATCCGCCGTTCGGGCTCCACGCCCAAAGGCTCCACGAGGCGACAGGCCCCGTCGGGCAAGGATACGACGCAAAGGTGCGAGACGGTTCGCGGTACGTTTACCACGACCGCGTAGAGCGCTGCCGCCGCGGGGGCAGAGACGACTCGCGGCTTGAAAGTGCACCCCTCGGGCGCGGTTACTCGTTCGTACGTGGTCGTATCCGAACGGCGTAGGTAGATGTCACCCCCACCCCAGCGGATGGTCGTGTCCTCCAACGTTAGAACGAAGCAGCTTGCGATCTCGTTGAACGCGGATGCGACGAACTTTCCTTTGGGGTCCAAGATTCCGAGCTTTGCGTAAGCTGTCTCTTCAGAACCTGCCGCCATCGTCGCTCCTCCTCGAATTTCACCTTAGCATGCCCAAATGAGAATACCCACGTGCCCGAAGCGGTCGGAGGAAGGCAAACCCTGCGCAGCGAGCGGACGGGCGCGCTTTAGATTTCGACTCTCCCCGGGCTCTTGTAGTGGGCGGAGGTGGGCGAGAGCTATCGACCGGCTCTCGAACGAATCCGATCCGAGCGACGCGCTACGTAGACCCCTGAAACCCCTCCAAACACGCTGACGTCACTTTGCGCCGCGCGATATACGGCAGAGTCATTTCGGGAGGCCAGCGCCCACGTCGGTCGCTTTCTCCGGGTCGGCTCTCCCCATCGTCATGAATCCGGCGATCCACGCTCTGCCTCTGCGCGAACCGCAAACCCATCAACTCCGGAAGCGGTCGAACTTCTCCAACACGACACCCGCCGCGGCCAGGGCCTCGTTCACCGCGGCGGCGAAGGGCTTCGCGTCGGCGGGGCTCTGCGCGGCGAGCGGGTCGGGGCGATCGAGGAGGCGGTCCGCGTCCGCTATCGTAAAGCCATCGGGCGCGACCGAGTCGAGCTCGCTCCAATCGAGGGGAGTCGCGATGGAGGCATTCGGCCGCGCGCGGAGCGAGAATGGCGCGACGGCGGTGGCCATCGTGCGGTTTCGGAGCCAGTCGATGAACACGCGTTTGCCACGCGCCGCGGTGCGGAACGCGATCGTCAGCGTATCGGGGTACGCGTGCGCGAGGAGCGCGCCGGCGCCCTGCATCGCCGTGCCGAGCGCGTGGGCGTCGAGGGTGGGCTCGATGCGCGCGACGAGGTGATAGCCCTTCGACCCCGTCGCGACCGGCACGGTGGCGAGGCCGAGGCCACCGACGAAGTCTCGAGTGAGGAGCGCCGCCTTCCGCACGAGCGCCACGTCCGCGCCTACGGGCGGATCGAGGTCGATGATCACGCGGTCGGGATGGTCGATCGCATCGACGCGCGAGGTCGAGGTAGGGACGTGGAGCTCGATCGCACCCTGGTTCGCGAGGTACGGCAGGTGCTCCCCCTCCGCCACGACAGGATAGCTCGTGACTCCCATCTCCTTTTCGCCCTTGCGCGGCTGACGAGGAACTTCGAAGTGGCCAAACGTCTTAGGATAGTGGGCGGGCACGTTCTTCTGGAAGAACCCAGGACCCGCGAGGCCCTTCGGGAAGCGTTTGATCGAGAGCGGACGGTCGACGAGATGCGGGAGCGCGCGCGCCGCGATGCGCTCGTAATAGGCAACGACCTCGCCCTTCGTGCAGCCAATCGCAGGAAAGACCACGCGGTCGGGGTTGGAGATGGTGACCATTGGCGATGAGCGTATCTCATGCCCCACGTCGTCGCGTGCCGATGCGACGCGGAGCGAGCCACGAGGGCGCACCGCTGCTCGACTCTCGGCTCGCGGGCGCGTGGTGGCACCTGCGCGCGGTTATCTCGGAGCCGAGGCCGAAGGCGCACGCAAACCCGTATTTGCGTGGCAGGCTTCGTGGGCTTAGCTCCGCCTTCGACGGGCCGCGACAAGGCACGCGAGCGCGCCGAGCCATGCGAGCGCACCGGAGGGCACCGGCTGCGCGGGTCCGAGCGCGCAGCCCCGGGGAGGCAGCGGCGCTTTTATCCGTGCCGCAGGAGCTGGCGAAGGAGACGCGGAGCTCTTGGGTACGCAGTGACGCGTGCTCGACGGCGCGACAACGAGGCGGCCCGCTCGCACGGGCCGCCTCGACAACATGTACACTGCACGATTTTACGCTGCGCAGCGCCCGAGCGCGTCAGTCGTCGGACATGAACGGCCCGCGCTTGGACTGGGAGAGCGTGGTGCGGAGAAGCGAGGTGTTGGAGGTGCCCGGGTTGTAGCCGAACACCCGACCGGACGCGGGGAGCCCGAGCACGGCTTGCGCCGACGGCGCGCCGACGAACAGCGCGGGGTTGGCGTTGAGTGACGCCGACAGCGTGCTCGGGTAGGAGACGTTGATCTCTCCCGCGAGCACTGCGTTACCGAACAGTCCGCCGAAGCCCTCGCCCGGAATGGCACGATCGGTCACGAGGGAGCCGCCGCTCGATCGCATGACGACGACCCTCCCGACTGCGCTGTTGAAGCGCGGCGCGCCAATCGACACCTCGTGCACGTTGTCGTCTCCGATCACGTCACCGCTGCTCATCGCGTAGCCAAAGGCCTGTGGATCGGTCGACGATCCAGGATAGATGTCCTGGATTTTGTTCCAGCTCGAGCCGTACTCGTACACGAAGGCGCCGCCGGTGGACACGTTGCCACCGGGCTTGCGCTTGCCGGGGGCGCCGACGACGAGCTCGTGCCGATTGCCGCCGTTGGTGGTGACGACGTTGATGCTCGCGAGCGAAAAGCCGAATTGGTCGCCGGACCACGCCGTGCCGGGCGACGGCAACCACGACCACACGGAGGGCCGTTGCGTTTCGTTGCCGCGGTAGAACGTCACCGAGCCACCGCCCGAGGTTCCGTTGCCGGGAGAGCCGATCGCGATGTCCTTCTTTCCGTCGCCGTCGAAGTCGGCGACCGCGAACGAGCTACCGAACTGCCCTCCTTCGATGTTCAGCAGCGACCAGAATTGCTCCGCTGGACGGACGGTACCTGCGAAGATCGGCCCCATCTTGACGATGTACGCGGCTCCGCGCCCACTGCGGCCAGGGGCGCCGACAACGAGGTAAGGGCGCCCACCGCTCGTGAGCTGGATGGTGGAGAGGGCAGCGCCGAAGCGGTCACCCTCTTCCGGTGTGAAGTTTCCGATGTTGGCGAGACTGATGAAGTGCCACGCTTGGAGGCCGTCGGGGCTTCCCTTGTAGACCATGACGCCGCCGGTCCGGGGCGAGTTGCCGGGCCTCTTTCTCGGGGCGCCTACCGCGAGATCGGTGTAGCCATCGTCGTCGAAGTCGGCCGCGACCATCGCGGCGCCGAGCTCGTCTCCGTCTTCGTCGCCGGCGACGGTGCCTCCCGTCGAGGTAGGGGTGTTTTGCGAGAGGACGCGCATCGGCACCGCGTCGGGTCCAGTGCCTTTGAAGACGTAGACCGCGCCCGAGGTCGGACCATTGGCGATTCTCTCCCCCGGTCCGCCGACGACAATGTCCTTTCGGCCGTCGCCGTCGAAGTCCCCGATGGCCATCGACGTACCGAATTTGTCGTACGCTTCTTCGGTACCGAGCGGGACGCCGTACATCGCCGTGAGCACGTTCGCGTCGCGGGTGGTGAGGGTCGAGCTGCCGAAGGTGCGGTCGGGGTCTGCGTGAGCGGTGATGGTGCTGCCCTTGCACTTTTCGACCAAAGCACCGTTCACGACGACCCATATCTTCTTGCAGAACTGGGTACGACGATAGTGCATGATCGAGTCCATGTCGTATGGGAACCACTCGTCGAGGATGTCCTCGTCGTCCTGCTTCTCGAAGTTGTGCTCGCGTCCTTCCTCGATATTTTCCCAGTGAATCTCCACAACGTCGTCGCGATCGGGGCGCGCTTGCTCGTGCCTGAGGCCGAGGGCGTGGCCGAGCTCGTGGATGATGACGCTCTCCGCGGCCCCTTCATGGAGCTTGACCCCTTGCACGCCACCTTGGCAGCCGACTTTGCTGCTCGAAGCGACAGGGTCGCCCGATCGCTCGAAGACAATCCGCGGATAGCCGTCGAGAATATTCGGGTTCGATTCCGCGATGAAGCGAACAGGGGTGCGCGCCTCGATATGCGCGATCGCGTCGCGGATGCGATTTCGCTCGGCGGCGGTGGAGATGTCGCTATCGAAGTAGTAGCGCACACGCGCACCGGGCCAGCGATAGTCGCGATCGCTAAGCCCTGCTCCGACGGGGCTCTTCAGCTCTTCGAGGGTGCCGAGCTCGATGTCGCCCTGGTAATAGGCTATCCCGCCGCGGACCTCCGCCTTGACCGTCTTGATCTTTCCGCCGCGGGTGCGCATCGGCACTTCGGCGATCTGGGCGGGGGGGCCGCTCGGCATTCCATCTTCGGAGGAGCCCGCCGCGCTCACGGCGGTCGAGGGGCCCTCGGGCTGCCCGAGTGGGTCGCCTCCGCCACACGCGGCGGCGAGGAGGGCGATGCCGAGGAGCCCGAGCGTGGACGAGGCACGAGCGCGACGAGGGAGGCAGTTGATGTGAGTCATGGGCGAATCTCCGCGTAGGTAAGGTGTTCCCGAGCCGAATCGCGAAGTCGCTCGGACGAGCTCGCGCGCCGGCACGGGCGACCTGGCGTCGCCCATGGGTCCTCGGGTCCGTACGTGACACGCGTCCTCTCGGGGTGATGCACGAGATTCTTCGTGGACGTCAGCTAGCCCGCTGAGCGGGCCCTCCCCGACGCCACATGCCCCGGGCCGCGGCGACGGCCCGGTCGAGATCGACGGCGAGCGCGTGCACGACGTGCGGATCGGCGTCGTCGATCTGGTGAGCCAGAAGGTGCTCCTTCGCTTCAAGAAACCGTGGATCCTGCATGGATCTCCAGCACCGCGCGGGTGGTCTATGCGAGCGGCCTCGACGGCTGCCTCTACGCGATCGACGTGCGGAGCAAGGTGTCCGCGACCACTGCATCTCGCTGAGCGAGCCGTCGCGCCGCGGCGGAAGACCGGCTCGGCCCGGGTGCATTAGCTTCGATAAGGGCCCTGAGCGGATTTCGGGATCGACTCGAGGCCCCGTGTCTTCTCGAGATTCGCGTTTTCGAGACGCGTGTCGGTAAAGCAGGCGTCGCGGAGATCGGCCTTCTCGAGGTTCGCCTCGGTGAAGTCGGCGCGCGAGAGATCCGCGTTCCTCAGATCCGCCTTCTCGAGGTTCGCGCCGACGAACGAGGCGTCGGCGAGCTTCGCGCCACGAAGATCGGCCTTCTCGAGATTCGACGATCCGAAGCCGGCGGACCGAAGATCGGCGTCCCGCAGCTCGATCCGTTCGAGGTTCGCCGACGCGAAGGTCGCGTCCTCCGCTTTGACACGTACGAGGCTCGTGCGCTCGAGGTTCGCGCGCACGAAAGAGGCCCCCGCGAGCACGGCGTCGTCGAAGCTCGCGTGCTCGAGGTTCGCCCCGTCGAACATGGCTCCGCTCGCACGCACGCCGTCGAGGGAGCAGCTCTCCAGGTTCGCGCCGCGAAGTGAAGCGCCAGTCAAGATGGCCTGTCGAAGATTGCTGTCTTCGAGGTTCGCCCCGTCGAACGAGGCAGACGTGAGATCGGCTCCCACGAGCGACGCGTCCTCGAGGTTCGCGTTGCGGAACGAGGCCTCTGCGAGACGTGCGTCGTCGAGGATGACCCCTTCCAAGTTGCACGCGCCGAGATCGGCCCCGGCGAGCGCAGCCCCCTCGAGCGACACCCGCGCACGGCAAGCGTCGTGAAGGGCTTCCTGCAATGTCGAGGCGCGCGCCGAGCGATAGATGACGTGTCCTCGGTGATGGAGAATTTCGATGGCCATGACGACATGGTTGCGCGCGTCGACGTCGCGACGCCATGGCCCGAGGCGCCTGATAGCTTGGCTTCGTACGCCATAACCCGCGTCTCGTGGTTCAGGCACTATGTTCGTCGGACATGGCTCGACCTCCGCTCGAAACGGCTTCGCCCTCGCCGATCGCGCCCGCGATCGTGCGTTGGCTCGCGGCGCGAGGCCTCGACGCGGCGACCGTGCTCGGGGGCACCGGGCTGTCTGCGCGCGACGCCGAGCGCGACGAGACGCCGATGACCGCGCTCGGCCTCGCGTCTCTGTTCGATCGGGTCGCGGAGGCAGCGGCGGAGCCGAACTTGGGTGTTCGCCTCCCGAGCGAGCTCCCGTTCCGAAGCTACGACGCGGCCACCCTCGCGGCGCGCGCAGCGGCCACGCCACGGGCGTCACTCGAGGCCTTCGCGCGGTTCGGAGCGCTCGTGTTTCCTTCCCTCGTCGCGCGAGTCGACGTGGAGCGTGGCGGCCCTTCCGCGCGCGATTCGCTGCGGTTTCGCGCGCAGATCGCGGGCCATCCGCGCGGGCTCGGGCTCCATGTCGATTCGTTTCTCGTCGCGCTCGCGCTCGGTCTCGGTCGGCGTGGGAGCGAGTCGCTCGTCCCGTCGCGGGTGTGGCTCACGAGCGCACGGCGGGGGGACCTTCGCGCCCTGACGGAAGCCCTAGGAACGAGCGACGTCACGTTCGGAGCGGAGGACCTCGGCTTCGTCGTCGACCTCGCGGACTCCGAACGTGCGTTCGCGACCGTGGATCCTCTCCTCGGCGCGACGGCGGAGAGACTCGCCGAAGGCGCGTTGCTGGGCATCGCGCGACCGGGCGAGCTCGCGGTCGCCATCGACGCGCGGATCGTCGCGGCCCTCCCACGCGTGCTCGAAGCGGAGGCCGTCGCGCGCACCCTCGGGATGAGCGAACGCACGCTGCAGAGGCGCCTCGAGGAGGAAGGCACTCGCTTCTCGTCGCTCGTCGACCGCGCCCGCGAGCGCGAGGCCCGCCGCCGAACGCGCTACACGAACGCGAGCCTCGTCGAGATCGCCGCCGCGCTCGGATTCAGTGACGGTCCGACGTTCAGCCGCGCGTTCAAGCGCTGGACTGGAATGCCGCCGGGCACCTACCGCCGCATGACGTGACGTCGACTCCGCAGGCTCGGAGGCCGACGCGACGAACAGGCCTACGTGTTCGCGCCGAGCCTCACGACCGGGAGCGTAAGCGAAACAAGCCACTGTTTGCGAGCAGGGGAAGGCGGGACGTCGTGGCTCGTGGGCCAGTGCGGGAGCCGATAGACCTCGGCGAGGCGGTTTCGACGCTGGGACGGAGGTTGCGCAAAGGTTCTTCATCCGGTCCGCTCGGGAGGGGGCCCCCGGACGGTAGGGCACGTGTCCGCGGGCAGGGCACCGGCCCGCACTCCCCGGCCGAAAGCTGCCAAGCCGAAAAAAATCGTCCCCGGACGAAACGATTCTTCCCCTCCTGTCGATAAGCGGGCGGAGGTCATCATGAATCGCTCTTGGCTCACCCGTGGGGTTCTCGTTGCATCGTTCGTCCTGGCGGCCTGTTCGGGGTCCGAGGGCCCTTCGCCCTTCGACACCACGTCGACCGTGGAGTCCCGCCTCGAGGCACGCTACGGCGCGCCCTTCGTCGTAGCGCGGGGCGAAGGACGGGCGTTCTGGCTCTCCCCGCTCGCCAACACACGAAACGTAGCGACCACGGTGCAGGGTGCTCGAGACGAGGCGCTCTCCCTCGTCCGCGACTTCGCGCGCGACCTCGGCACCTCCGAGGTCCCCGAGCTCACCGTCGTCCGCGCAGAGCAGGACGAGACCGGGGGTTTCGCCGTCCGGCTCGCGCAGGTGCTTCCGGGAACCTCGATCCCGATCGACGAGCACGGTGCCAGCTTCGACCTCGCCGCGGACGGATCCATCGTGAGCGCCTCCGCCTCTCTCTCCGATACGGCAGATTTCCCCCGAGCTCTTCGGCTCACGAAGGACGAAGCGGATCGCGCCATACGCACCGCGCTCGCGGGACGCACCGTCTCCTACACCGACGCGCCACGCCCCATCGCCAGGCGCGACGCCAGGGGAGCTAGGGTCGAGCATGCCGGTCTCGCGCTCGTCGATGGCGACGCCTACGACCTCCGCGTCGACGACGCTTCCGGCAAGGTGGAAGCGCGCCCCGTATCCCTCGGCTTCGCGGGTGAAGACGTACGCACCGACGCCTTCGCTTTCCGCGCCTATCCTCTCACGCCCGCACTGAAGGCGATACCGGACGCAGCCAAGAGCTTCGGATACCCGATTTCCGTCACCCGGCTCGACGGCTCCTACCACCTCGTTCAGCAGAGCTCGGCCGCCCGATCGAAGATCGCCACCGTGGAAAAGACCGGCGGAGGAGGCCGCGGGGAGGCGGCGAAGTGGGCCTGGATCTCGAGCCCCGACGCTTCGGAGTTTACCGGCCAGTTCCCGCTCACGAAGAAGGTGGGCGACCTCGCCCTTCCCACTCCCTCCGCGGTAGACGTCCACTACAACGCCGCTCTCGTCGACGCGGCCTTCCGACGCGTCGTCCACGAGAGCCCCTCGAAAGATGGCGTCATGGTCTCGCTCACGCGAGCGAACGACGCCGTTGTCCTCGAACGGACAGAAGACGAGTACGGCGTCGTGCATTGGAACGAGAAGAGCGACCCGGACGCGACGCGCTTCTTCCCTTCCTATAACCCGGTCACCAACGCCGTACACTACGGCGACGGCGGGCTCTATGCTTCGATAGGGCAGTACGTGCTCCCGACGGGAGTCGCCCTCGACGTCGCCGGCCATGAATGGACACACGCCTTCATGACGCGCAAAACCCGCAGCGCATTGGTCGGAATGGATGGAGCGCTCCAAGAGGTGGTCTGCGACGCGGTCGGCAAGATCATCGCGCTCCGAAACGGCGATCGCAACGAGGACGTCATCGGTGCAGGCCTCTTCGTTAGCCGTTTCGAAGTGCGCAGCTTCGTGGACCCGAAGACCCACGTCGCTCAATACGCGCGCAGGCTCTCTCCTCTAAAGACGGAAAAGGGAATGGCTCCCATGCCTAGCCACGTGTCCGCCCTCGCGGTCGCGTGCGCCAACGAAGGACTCGCCGACCAGGGCTGCGTCCACTACAACGCCGGCCCCGGAAACCGCGCGTTCTACCTCATGAAACAGGAGCTGAAGAAGGCGCGCGGGAAGTGGCTCGACGCGCTCGAAGAGCTCTGGTTCTACTCCGCTGGCCATGCCGTTATGGCACGCTCGCCGCTCCCGGCCGCCAAGTACGAGTCCCTCGCGCTCCAGCAAACGGACTACGCACGACGCTGGGACGCGGCGTCGCAGCGGGCCGTCGCCTGCGCGTGGTCGGCGGTGGGGGCGCTCTCGGTCGCCGGCCGCGGCATTGTATGCGCTGCCGCGCAAGGCCCCACCGAACGTGCCGCTCCCGCGCCGGACGGCTGCGGTGGCAAGGCCGACGGCTACTACTGCGACCCTGAAGCCATTTATGGCGCGACGCTTTGCCAGCACGGGTCCGTCGCTGGCGGCCACCAGTGCCCGAGCGGGCGCGCCTGCGTCGTCGCCGACGAGACGAGCCGGGCCGCGCGTCTCGACGAAAATGGGCTCCCGACGTGCGAGCCGGTGGCGCCGTGAGCGCGTGGGCGCGTGGGGTCGTGCTTGCCGCGCTCCTGGTCACGTGTGCGGGGCGAGACGCGCTCGCCTGCACCTTCGGAACGCTCGACGATATAATCGACATCTCGGTCGGGCCCGCGCGACCGGACTACGAGGGAACGGCGCGGTGGGAATCCTACGCCGCCGCGGAGCAACGCACGAGCGCGGCGCTCGGGGCTCGCCCTTACGCAGCGCGCGTCGTGTGCGAGCCGGCGTGCCGTATCGTCGCCATCGCCGCGAACACCGGGGGCTCACTCGGCTTCGCGCGCCCCGAGGCCGATTCGGCGCGCGCCGCGTTCGAGCGGCTCCCCGTGGCGGGGTCGCTCGCGCGGGCAGAGGACCTGCGCCTGGTCGCGGTCGAACGCGCCCCTGACTTCGTTCGCTTCTCGTACGAACGCGGCGGCGGCGACGTGCCCTGCGAGTGCACGGTGGTGCTCGACGTCGTTCCGGGTCGTGGGCTCGTGTCCGCTCAAGCCGCGAAGCTCGAGGGGTACGAAGAGCACCCGCAGCAACGCTACACCCGCGGCGAGGCCAGGGCCGCCGTCCTCTCCCAGCTCGTCGCCGACAGTCCGATGTTCGTCGTCGACGAATACGAACGCTCGTACCTCACCGAGCTCCTCGTCGTGCCCATAGGCGACTTTGCGCGCCTCGTTCACCGTTTCGCCGTGCGCCTTCGCGGTCTTCCCTACGTGGTCGACGTCGACGACCGCACCCTCGAGGTCGCGCGCGTGAGACCCGATCCCCTCTACGACCGCTCGGCCCCTCGCACGTACCTCTATCCGGCGACGGGGAGGGTCCTCACGCTGGAATGAGGCCGAGCGGGGTCGATGCGCGGGTCGACGACGTTTGCTCGGGGCGAACGGGGCAGGGAACGAGCCGTGGCCGCGCCGTCGCAGAAGGAGGCTTCCGCGGCATGGGCGAGATCCGACTGACGCGGCATGGGCGAGATCCGGGCGAGATCCGACTGACGTTGGCGCTGCGAGATCAGGGCGAGATCCGGCGGGGACGAACGAGATCCGACTGACGTTGAAGCCAAGGGCGACGGAGCCAAGGGCGAGATCAGGGCGAGATCCGACCAGGGCGAGATCCGACTGACGGTGGCGCCAAGTATATGCGAACGAGATCCGACTG
>JAAFHV010000107.1 GCA_013297655.1 Myxococcales bacterium
TTCGTCGCGAGCTGCGCGCCACCTTGGAAAATGAACTGCGGGCCGGGCGCGAGCGCCTGCTCGGCACCGAAGGTGGGCGCCGTCGTGCCGAGCCCCGTGACCAGGCTCATCGCCGGCGCCGCGGTGGAGAAGAAGTTCCGGATCGCGACGATCCGATCGCCCGACCCGATGAACGTGGCGTAGGTCTGCGTGGTGGGTGTGGGCGAGGGGCTGGTCGGCGCGGTGAACGGCGGCTCACCGAGGGCGAACGATGGGCTCGGGTTTTGGTGCGCGAACACGGCCTTGTCGCCCGCGAACGGGAGGACGAAGTTCAGCGAAGATCCAGCGAACGGCGCGAAACCGGACTCCGCACGGAGCTCGGCAGACGGGTTCACGGGCACGTCGAGCCACGCGATCGGGACCCGCCGCGTAACGCTCCCGAGCGGAGTGCCCACCATGTAGAGCCGACGACCGGACGCGAACAAAAACGCAGGAACGAACGGCGCGCCGGCGATCGCCTTGACTGTCTTCGGAAGCCCCGGCTCGCGGTAGAGGTACGCCGCGACCCCAGATGGCGTGTTCAAGAAGAGGTAGGGCGGCACCATCGCAACAACTCGAAATTGCCCAGCAATCTGAACCTGCTCAGGCAGTGGCACGTCCTCGTGGAGCGGCACCGCGACCGGCGGCTGGCACGTGTTCGTGGCCGTGTCGCAGCGCGCGGCGCGGCACGGATCGGCCTGCGGACAAACTTCGTAGGTGCAGCGACCGACGGTGAGATCGCACTTCCCGGTGACGCAGCCCGACCCGCGGCACTCGAGATCGCTGCGGCACGTGGCGCCACCGTCGCCGCCATCGGTCGCGACGGGAAGCCGCGCGTCGAAGGGCGCGCCGTCGGTCGGCGTGATGGTGCCGGTCGGCGTGGGGGGAGGAGCCGCGTCCGTCGCGCCGATGAGCGACTCGTCGAGACCGAGCGAGCAGCTCGCCGCCGCGAGGGCGACAGCGGCCCCGACGAGGCTCCCGCGCAATACCGTTCGAGCTCTCATTGGAACGTCCCCCCGAGCATGATCGACCCTGGACCGAGTGACACTTTCGCCTCGGTCTTCCCGGTCGGAAGAAGCACCAGCGTGACACCGGCGGCGGCGACCACCACCCCGCTCACGAACGCGACGGTGCTCCACGTCGCGAGCGCTTGCGCGTGATCGTACGACTCGCGCGTCGGGCCGGCGTTGTACGCGTCGCCCGCGCTATTGGCTTGGAGACCGAGCACGAGCCCACCGAGCAACATCGCACCGCCGGTGCCGGCGAGGACGAACCCGAG
This sequence comes from Myxococcales bacterium, assembly GCA_013297655.1. GTDB lineage: Bacteria > Myxococcota_A > Polyangia > Polyangiales > Polyangiaceae > JAAFHV01. Next base: position 1,298 of record JAAFHV010000107.1, read on the forward strand.
CGGCTTGAGCGGCGACGCGGCGGGAGGCGGGGGCGGTGGAGCCGGCGGCGGGGGCGGCGGAGGCTCGACCTTCGGAGGTGGCTCCGGCTCGGCTGGTTTTTTGGCGGCGGCGAGCTGCGCTTCGGTCATCTCTACGTCGACGACCTTGCCCGACTCGAGCGCGACGTCCCGCTTCTCCGCGGGCGCCCCGGTGGGGCGAATGGTGAGCACGTGCGCTCCAGGGGCCGCATGCAGCCGCGCCGGGCCGACCACCTCCGTGAGGCTATCGAGCTGAACTTTCCACGTCGCCGGGACGGTGACCGCGACCGTACCGAGGCTCTTTTCCAAGGTCGCGACGCGCTCCTTCGCGGTCGCGGTTTGTTTTGGATCGAGGCCCTGCAGCCCGAGCGATCGTGAGAACGCGTCGCACGCGCGCTCGGGTTGACCTGCGCTGTCCCACGCGAGGGCGGCGGTGAAGAGCGTGACAGCGTGGGGCCGGAGCGCCGAAGCGGCCTCGAAATGCAGCGCCGCTTCTACGAAGCGCTTCTGCGAGAACGCCTCGCTGCCTTGGCGGTAACGCGCCTTCGCCTCGATCGTCGGATCCGCGTCTTGGGCGTGCGCGACGGTGGAGCCGAGCAGACACGCGCATGCAAACAGACACGAGACCTTCGTTTTCCACCGTCCGTCGCGCATGCGAGCCTCCACGCTTCCATGGTGACACGACACGCGATGACGAGGCGAGCAAATGCCAGGCTTTCCCGGGACTTTTGCGTCAGTACGGGCTCGACGGGATCGCGGGCGCGTTGTTCGTCCGCGGCTTCCACTTGAGGGTGACCTTGAGCGGCGACACCGCGCTGTCGTCGACCTTCACCACCGCGTCGTCACGTCCCTCCGACTTGAACGTGAGGACGACGACCTTGCCTGCGGCGGGCTTCGGGATGGACTTGAGGGCGGCGGGCGGAGCGCCATCGACGGAAACCAGCGCGTTCGGCGGGTTGGGCTCGAGCTCGACGACAGGGGTGTCCGGGAGCTCCATCACGGCGACGCTGGCCGTCGGCGGGGGCACGACGTTCGCGCTCGGGACGGAAGAGAGCGCGGTGCCGCTCGGCGTCGCCGGTGCCGTTCCGCTCGGCGTGGCGACGGAAGGAGGCGCCGCGACCGCAGTGGTGCCGGTGCCCGTCGGCTTGTTTTTTTGGAGGTAGAGGTACCCACCGCCGCCGGCGAGGAGCGCGACGATCACGCCGATCGCGACGCCTCCGACGAGGTTGTAGCGACCACCTTCTTCGACCATCGGTTGCGACGGGGGAAGCTGCGAGAGCACGCTCATGTCGGGAGGAAAACCGCCCGCCATGGACCCGTTGGTGGCGAGCAGCGGGTGCTGCGACAGGTGCGAGGGATACGCCCCGGACATATGCCCAGGATGACCCGGCTGCGACAGATGGCTCGGGTACTGCGAGTGAGCGAGATGCGCGGGATGAGACGGGTGGGAAAGATGAGACGGGTGCGATGGCTGCGACAGATGGGACGGGTGCGACGGCTGCGACCCCTGGTGGCCGGGGTACGACGACAGCGACGGCTGCGAGTGATCGCTTCGCGGCATGACAGGCTTCACGCCGCTCGCCGAGCTCGATGTGCGAGGCGCTCGGCCCGACGGTGTCATGCCCCCCGCGTCTTCGCGCGGATCGAAGGTGGAGCTCGTCTGCGCCGCGCGAATGCGCTCTTTGCGGCGATCGATACGATCGCCGATGCGCGGGCGGAGCGCCTGCGCCACGTTCGCCTGGGTGACGACCGGACCGCTCCGCGCGAGCCACTCTTCGAGCGCGATCCGGAGCTGCTCCGCCGTCTGGAAGCGCTGGCTCGGGGCGAGCGCCGTGGCGACGATGCGGTCGAGCCCGGCGGGGTAGCCCTGGACCTTCTGCGCGGGCCGCACGTAGTTGCCCGCGACGAGGTTGTGCATGAGCTGCATGTCGTTGTCGGCCCGGAACGGCGCCACGCCGCACGTGGCCTCGTAGAGCACGCAGCCCGCCGAAAAAATATCGCTCCTGCGATCGGCCGTTCCGGCGACCTGCTCCGGCGCCATGTACGCGAGCTTGCCCTTGATTTGCCCGGCGGTCGTGTGCTCGTGGAGTTGCCCGAGCGCCTTCGCGACGCCAAAGTCCGCGACCTTCACGTTGCCTTCTGCCGACACCAAAATATTGTGCGGAGAGAAATCGCGGTGAACGACGTGGAGCATTCCGCCGTCGTCGCCGACGAGCTCGTGCGCAGCATGGAGCCCGGCGCACGCATCGGCGAGGACGCGGGCGACGATGCGGTAGTCGAGGACGTGCGTCTCCCCGCCCCCGGTCGGCCGGAGCACGCGGCTCAACGAGTCCCCGTTGACCCATTCCATCGCGAGGTAGAGCGTGCCGTTCTCGTCGCCGAGCTCGTACGTCTCGCAGACGTTCGGGTGGTGCACGTTCGACGCGATGCGCGCCTCGTCGAGGAACATGCGCTCGAACTCGGGCTCGCGCGCGAGGTGCGGCAGGATCGTCTTGATCGCGACGAGCTTGGTGAAGCCGCGCTGGCCGTGCTGACGCGCCGCCCACACGCGCGCCATCCCCCCCCGAGCGATCGCGACCAAGAGCTCGTAGCGCCCCAGTCGCATCCCAGGAGAGAGCACTCCCGGCTCGTCGCCGAGATCGTCCATGGCCAGGTTCTCCGCCATTCGCCTAGTCAGGTTACACCCTAGAGAGGAATGGTCCACGGCTTTGCGTTCGCCACGACGAGGTGCGTCGGAGCGCTGCGTGGTGAGCGTCACGTCGGTCCGGAGGCGCGAGCGTCACGTCGCTCCGGAGGCGCGAGCGTCACGTCGGTCCGGAGGCGCGAGCGTCACGTTCGACGTTGGGGCCGAATCGGTTCAGCGCGCGGGACGGGCGGCTTCGCGAAGGCGGTTGGCGTCGAGGAGAAGGAGGAACGCCTCGAACGCCGCGTTGAGCGACACCGCTTCGTTTTTCCGGGCGGCACGAACGAGCGCACGAAACGCGAGATAACGCGCGCCATCGAGGCCGAGCAGATAGGCCACGAGGGCCGGATCTTTTGGCGCGCTCTGGCTCCCGAGGGTGGCCGCGACCGTCGCCAAGAGGCGGGAGAGCGCGACGTCGCACGAGAGGATCGCGGCCTTTGCCTCGCCCCGCGCGAGGTGCGTCTCGGTGAGCTCCACCGCGCGACGCTCGGCCTGCGCGCCGGCGAAGAGGTGGCGGAACGTGAGCACGGGGGCGTCGTCCGCGAAGCCGACCGGCGGGCTCGGTACGGGCGGAACGTCGGACACGATCTCGCGCTTCAGCGGCTCGACGGCGACCCCCTTTGGAGCCTGGACCGAGAGCGCGGTCCCGCCCTCGGTGGTCTCGAAGGCGATCTTGGGGTTTTTCGCCACGATGGCGATGACGCCCGGCTGCACGAGCTCGTCGAGGTCCTCCATCGGCGGCACCGGCGCTTCCGGAATGTCGGACGACGAGGTCGAGCGCAGCCCCGCCGGCGGCGCCGAATCGGGCGGCGGGCTCACGAGCACATTGGGCTCCGACGCGGAGGCCACGCTCGCCGTAGACGACACGGTCTTGCCGTTCTCGGCCGCGACCTTCGTAGGCGAGGGTGCGCTCTCGACCATATTCTGGAGCACGTGGTTGATGCCGCCGGGATCCTCCATGATGCCGAGGAGCGGGCGAGAATCGAGCTCTTCACCTTCGTGGGCGCGCAGCACGAGGCGCGTAATGCGCTCGAGCCCATCGAACACGCCTTCGCCGGTGGTCGCGACGGTGCCGAGGGAGGGCGCGCCGTGGGGATTGAAGCGCCGCTCGAGCTCCTCGATCGGGACGAGGTCGGAGAGGTCGCGCTTGTTCCAGTGGAACGTGTGGGGGAGCTGATCGAGCGGCCGCTTGAGCTCGGCCAAATTTTGGCGAAGGTCGTCGAGCGATTCCTGGTTCGGCTCGAGCCTGCCCTCTTGCGAATCGGCGACGAAGACCACCCCGTCGACCCCAGACAGCAGCAGCTTCCGTGTCGCTCCGTAATAGAGCTGACCCGGCACGGTGTAGAGCTGGAGCCGCACCGTCATGCCCCGCACCCGAGGGACACGAAGCGGCAAGAAGTCGAAATGCAGCGTGCGATCTTGCTGTGTCGCGACGCTGACCATTTTTCCGCGATTTTCCACCTTCGTCGAGGCGAAGAGGGTCTTCAGGGTGGTGGTCTTGCCGCCGAGTCCCGGGCCGTAAAACACGAGCTTGAAGGAGAGCTCGCGGTTGTGCGGGTTCAACGTCGGCATCGCGCGTCCGACGGAGACTAGATCAAAACGGCGTCGCGGCGTGTCCGATTCGGCGCGCCCGCGACGGACGAGCCACCACGCCACCCCGACCACGGTCGTCGTGTGGCGAGGAAAATCGCGCTATCGTGCGAGGACGAAATGAAGGGCTTCATCGACCTTCACTGCCACTGGGTGCCCGGGATCGACGACGGCGCGCGCACGCCCGAAGAAGGCGCGGAGATGCTCGTGGGCCTCCACGCGGTCGGCTTTTCGACCGTATACGCCACCCCGCACACGCGCCCGGGGATGTTCGAAAACGACGCGCGAGGCCTACGCCAGGCCTATGACACCACCGTCGCCGCCGTCCGCGCGAGCGCGCGGGGGCCGCTGCCAGAGGTGCACCTCGCGAGCGAGCACTTCTTCGACGACGTGGTCTACGCGCGCATTCGCGAGGGAAAGGCCCTCCCCTACCCGCCGCTCGACGGACGGCCCTCCAAGCGCGTTCGACCTATTTTGGTGGAGCTGCCGCCGCGCGCGTTCCCCGCCCAGCTGTCGGCCCGTTTCTTCGATCTGCGTCGCGCGGGGTGCTCCGCGGTGCTCGCCCACCCCGAGCGCTACCACCCCGTCTGGGACGACGATCGCTGCCTCGATGCGCTGATCGACGCAGGGGCAGCGCTCTTGCTCGATGTCTGCGCGGTGGTCGGGAAGTACGGAAAGGCGCCCCAAAAAAGCGCCGAGAAGCTCCTCGAGGAGGGCGCGTACGCGGCCGCATGCTCCGACGCGCACCGGCCCGAGGACGCGGAGGTCACCGCGCGCGCGATCGAGCGGCTGGCGGAGCTCGTGGGCGAAGCGGAGGTCGAGCGGCTCTTGCGGGCAGGCCCCGAGAAGCTCCTCGAGGGTCGCGGCGCGCCGATCGGAGGCCCGCTCTGACACGGCGCTGGCGCAGGTCGACGCCCTCTACGTCAACGATTTGACAGTTTGAGGCGCGTGGTCGCCCGCGATGCCCCAAATGCCCCCACGATGGGCGTAGGCACGCGCGGCGTGGTTCTTGTAAGGTGTCCCGCGCATGAGTCCGTCGCGCCTCCGCTCGCGACGCTCCGGGAGGATCACATGGCTGAGAAGATCGCGATCATCGGGTTGGGATACGTCGGGCTTCCGGTCGCGCTGGCCTTCGCGAAGGCCTTCCCGAACACCGTCGGGTTCGACATCCACAAGGAGAAGGTCACCGAGCTCCAGCGCGGCTACGACCGCAACCACGAGATCTCCGAAGAGGAGCTCAAGGCGAACCCCATCAAAATCAGCTGTGATCCCGAAGACTTGAAGGGCACCACCTTCTTCGTCGTGGCCGTCCCCACCCCCGTCGATCAGAACAACGTTCCGGACCTCACGCCGGTCGTGAAGTCGAGCGAGACGGTGGCGCGCGCGCTCTCGAAGGGCGCCGTCGTCGTGTACGAGTCGACGGTCTATCCCGGTGTCACGGAAGACATCTGCGGCCCGATCCTCGAGAAGATCTCCGGCCTCGCGCGCAGCGATTTCAAGCTCGGTTATTCGCCCGAGCGCATCAACCCGGGTGACAAAGAGCACACCCTCGAGCGCATCACCAAAGTGGTCTCGGGCGAGGACGGCCCCACCCTCGAGCGCGTCGCCGCCGCCTACGCCGCGATCATCACCGCCGGCATCCACAAGGCGCAGTCGATCAAGGTCGCCGAGGCCGCCAAGGTCATCGAGAACACCCAGCGCGACCTCAACATCGCGCTCATGAACGAGCTCTCGCTCATCTTCGATCGCATCGGCATCCGCACCGCAGACGTGCTCGCGGCCGCCGGCACGAAGTGGAACTTCCTCAAGTTCCGCCCCGGCCTCGTCGGCGGTCACTGCATCGGCGTCGACCCCTACTACCTCACGACCAAAGCGCAGGAGCTCGGTTACCAGCCGGAGGTCATCCTCGCCGGTCGCCGGATCAACAACCACATGAGCGCGCACATCGCCCAAAAGGCCGTGAAGATGCTCATCAACTCCGACCGCCCGGTGAAGGGCGCCAAGGTCGGCGTGCTCGGTCTCACCTTCAAGGAAGACTGCAACGATCTCCGCAACAGCAAGGTCCCCGACATCCTGAAGGAGCTCAAGACCTTCAAGATCGACGCGATCATTCACGATCCGATCGCGAGCGCGCCGGAGGCCGTGCACGAGTACGGCCTCACGCTGTCGCCCCTCGACGCCTTCAAAGATCTCGACGTGCTCATCTTGGCCGTCAGCCACAAACAATACTTGGAGATGGGCCAGCCCAAGCTCGAGGGGCTCGTCGTCGAAGGCGGCGTGCTCATCGACGTGAAGAGCGTGCTCGATCCCTCCAAGGTCTCGCGGAAGCTTTCTTACTGGAGCGTGTAGTGCCCGGAGAAGACACGATGCGCGGCGCGCCCCCCCACGTCGAGGGGCCAGCGCCGCGCGGTTTTTTGCGTAGGAACGCGGGTAAGCTCGTCGCGTCGGCGGTCATCACGGTCAGCATCGTGTGGGCGCTGAAGAAGGGCGGGCTCAAGCTCGTCCCCGCCGACATGGGCGTGTTCCGCGACGTGAAGTGGTGGACGCTCGGCGCGTACGTCGTGACGTTCCTCGCCATGTCGTGGTTCCGCGCGGTGCGCTGGCGGTACTTGCTTCGCTCGTTCGTCGAGATGCCGAAGGGCAAGACGTTCGCGATCTCGTGCATCGGGTTCGCCGCGATTCTCTTGCTGCCGTTCCGCCTCGGCGAGCTCGTGCGACCCTACATGGTGCGCCAAAAGGGCGTGGTGAGCCTGTCCTCGGCGACGGGCACGATCGTAGCGGAGCGGGTCGTCGACGGGCTCTTCTTGAGCGGCCTGCTCGCGATCGCGCTCGTCACGGTCCCGCACCTCGAGCCGCTACCCGAGACGGTGGTCGGCCTCCCGATTCGAGTGCAAGCAGTGCGCACGAGCGGGTTCGTGATGCTCGGGGTCTTCGCGACCGCGTTCGTCACGATCTTCGTCTTCTATTTTGCCCGCGATTTTGCGCGCCGCGCCACCCTCGCCGTGTTCGGCATCGTGTCGAAGCGCCTCGGCGAAAAGCTCGCCGAGATCGCGGAGAAGCTCGCCAACGGGCTCCACGCCTTCGGCAACAAGAAGGACGCCGGCGGCTTCCTCTTGGAGACGGCGATCTATTGGCTCATCAACGCGTTCGGCATGTGGCTTCTCGCGTGGGGGTGCGGCGTCGTGCACGCCGACGGAACCCCGATCACGTTCGGCGAGGCGGTCGCGCTGATGGGAATGCTCGGCGTCACGATCTTGATCCCCGGCCCGCCGGGGCTGCTCGGGGTGTTCCACGCCGGCATCTACGCGGGCATGTCGATGTACTTCGCGGAGCGGGTCGTGGTCGGTGCCGGCGCGGCCTACGTGTTCTTGCTCTACGCGTCGCAGCTCGTCCTGACGTCGCTCCTCGGTGGGTTCTTCTTCTTTACCCACAAGGCCGAGGTGCGCGACGCGATGGCCGCGAGCCAGCAGGAGAGCATGGTCCCCCCTCCCGAGGCCCCGCGCGAAACCTGAGCCTCGATCTTGCGGTGGCCCTCAGCGTCGTCTCCCAGCGAGGGCCAGCAGGCAGCCTAAGTCCGCGCGCCGCGTAGACATTCCGTCGGGGCGTGGTTTCCGAAGGAGGCGCGTAATCGCGGCGACGTTTCCTGCTGGGCTCGCTGTATAGTCTCGCGCTGGGAAAACGTGCGACAGGCGGGCGCGAGGCCCGTCGTGTCACGGGAGGCTTCATGCATCGCTATCGTTTGGGGTTGGGCTTCGGACTATTGGCGGCGTCGGTCAGCGTCGCCATGACGGCGTGCGGAGGACCGGGCCACGTGGGCGAGGCCATCCGCCCCAAGGCAGCGACGGGCCACGAGGCGATGGGCGAGGCCCACGTCGAGGCCTGCGCGAAGGCGGTCGCTGGCGAGCCGCTCGTCGTCGACCTCAAATCGAGCGAACGAAGCGACCTCGAGATCGCAATGAAGGACGGCGTCGTCGTCGTCGGCTTCGACTGCAAGTCGCTCAAGATCGCGAAGGGCTGCGCCGCGCCGGGCAGCTACCGTTTCGCGGGCGTCACGCGCAAAGAAGACGTCGTGCGCATGCAGAACCAAGACGAGATGGCGGCCAACTTGCCGCTCACCGGGGCGAGCATGTCGGCCTCGATGAAACGAGGGTCTACCCTCGACCTCGCGCTCGTCACGGTCGGAAAACGCCGCACCACGGTGAGCGAGCTCACGCGCGCCGATCTCAAGGGCACGTGCGAGAGCGCGACCCACGTCGTGCGCGGCGTCTACATCGGGGCGTTCGCGCTCGCGACCGGCACCGAGGGCGAAGCCCGCGCCGTCGCTCAGATTTTCGGCGCGGGAGGCTCGGCCGGCAGCGCCGCGGGCCGCAAGACGGAGGCGCGCGACGGGGATCTCGAGGCGTGCCGCAAGGCTACGGCAGACGCGAACGAGCCCCCGCAAGACTGCGCCGCGATCACGCGCCTCGAGCTCGTGCCTCTCGTAAACGAGAAGACCGACCGTGAGACCGCCGAGCAGAAAAAGACCACCGGCGGCGACGACTCGCTGCAGGTCGCCTGCTCCAACGGGTTCGACTGGGACGGCAAGAAGTGCGTGAAGGCGGGCAGCTCCAAGATCGCGCGCGCGTGCGACCGCGACACCGGCACGAAGGACGAGTGCGCGAAGGCGTGCGACGGCGGCAGCGGCGAGAGCTGCTTCACCCTCGCCGTGTACGCGACACAAGAGCCGAGGAAGCTCACGATGCCGGACGGCACCTCCAAGACGGTGCGGTACTCGGACCCGAAGCCGGACGTGCTGCTCGTGGAGAAGGCGTGCTCGCTCGGCTACGCGATGGGCTGCTCGCGCGCGGCGAGCCTTTACGCGAACCAGGCCTACGCGCCGAAGGCGACCGACGCGGAGAAGAAGGCGGCGTTCGAGCGCTCCGCGAAGCTCGTCCTCTCCGCGTGCGATCTCGGCGAGTCGTACTCTTGTCAGTCGCTCGCCTCGTACCACGACCCCAACACCCCCGAGCACATCGGCATCACCAAGAGCGTCGACAAGCTCGTCGCCTACGTGCGGCGCGCCTGCGATCTCGGCTCTGGCTTCTCGTGCGGGCGCCTCGGCGACATGCACCGCGACGGCAAAAACGTCAAGGAAGACAGCAAGTTGGCCATCGCCGCGTACGAGCGACAGTGCTCGTCGGGTGGTTACGTCGACGGCGACGGTTGCTACAAAATCGGCGCCATCTTCGCCAACGGCAAGGGCATCGCCGCCGACAAGACGAAGGCCATCGGCTACTTCGAGCGCGCCTGCGGCCTCCGCAGCGTGCCCGCGTGCCTCGCCGGGGTGGAGCTCGCGAACGAAACGAAGGACGCCTCGAAGGCGCGCACCCTCCTCGAGAAGGGCTGCTCGAAGGACGTGCGCGGCTGGGACACCTGCTTCATGCTCGGAGAGGCGTACGAGAAGGGAAATCTCGGCCTCCAGAAGGACTACTCCAAGGCGGCGGAGGCCTTCGAGTTCGGCTGCGCCAAGGGCGCCTGCGCCCGCGCGGGAGACCTCTACAAGTCGGGCGGTCCGAACCTGCCCGCCACCCCAGAGAAGGCCCTCCGCGCCTACACGAACGGCTGCTTGAGCTGGAGTGACGCGAAGGCGTGCGCCGGCCAAGAGGCGATCGTGAAGACGAAGGGTAAAGAAGAGATCACGAAGTTTTACGAGTTTCGCTGCGAGCAACGCGGCGACGGCCGCTCGTGCCTCAAGCTGAAATCGAGCGGCGGAAAGCCCACCGAGCAGGCGATGAAGCGCGTCGCCGACACAGCGCAGTACGGCTGCAGGCAGCTCCACTACGGCGACGAGTGCAAGCTCTGGAAAGATCTCGGCGGCGCCCCGACCGCGGTCGAGCTCGCACAGCCGACCCGCGAGGCCGCGCTCAAGAAGCAGCAACAGGCGCAGACCAGAGCCGCCCCAAAGAAGTAAAAAACGGCGTCACGAACTTGGCCCGCGTGCCTCGAGCGCTCTAGCCCTCGAGTCATGCGGGCCTCGTCGTTTCGAACCGACCTTCGCGGAAAGATGTCCTCCGTCGCGCTGCGCCTCGTCCTCGCGGCCTCGGGGCCGGTGGTCGCGACGGGGCTCGGCCTCACGGTCGCCGCGCTCATCGTCTGCTCGAGCCCGGACGCGACAGCCAAGGCGAGCTACGAGTCGGCCTACGGCTACGACCGCACCTGGAACGCCGCGCTCCGCCTCGTGCGGGTCGACATGGGCCTCAAGGTCGTCGAGAAGGACGAATCGCAGGGCTATTTGCTCTTCGAGTACAAATCGAGCGAGTCCGGATCGAAGCCCACGAGCGGCTCACTCGAGCTCATCCGCGGTCGCGACGACGCCCCCGTGCGTGTGGTCGTGCAGCTCCCCCAAATGCCGCGCTACCACGAGCAGGTGCTCATCGACGGCCTCTCGCGGAAGCTCCGCCAAGACTACGGCGAGCCCCCTGCCCGCGCGCCCCGCAGCGAAAAGAAGCCCGAGGACGCTGGCGCCCCCGACGCGGAGCCCTGACCGGTTCGTGCGGTCGTCGCGCCGTCCGTCGGCGCCTTCGAGGACGGGTGGTGCTCTCGCCGCCAAACGTGGGTGAGCCGTTTCGTCAGCCGCGGGGCCCCTTCGTAGGTCGTGCCCAGCGCCGCGCGCTACCCGCCGCATAACCCACGCGGAGGCTTTACGAGGCCGTGGGAGGCGATTCGCGTCCTCCACGCCTCGACGCGCGCGACGAGATCACTCGCCTTGGACCAAAACGGGCCGATGCGGAGACCGAACGCAAAAGAACGCCTCGCCGGCCGGGACCGACGAGGCGTTCGCTGAGACTCGAGCCTCAGGTGCCGGGGAGAAGCGCGACGGGCTTGCGTTCGCCCTGCGCCGGCGTGAGCGATTTCGGTAGCGCCTTCGCGACGGGGGCGTCTTTTTCGGCGTCCGCGTCTTTGCAGCAGCGGAACCCGAGTTGGTAAAATGAGAAGTGCTCGTAGTGCGCGGTCGTCATCGGGCGACAGCGCGTGCGGACCGGGCCCCAGTAGCCGCCCTTCGAGCCGCTCTTGTACGGGTAGCCGCTCTCGTTCACGACCCACTCGTCCACGTTGCCGGCCATGTCGGCGACGCCGTAGGGGCTCACGCAGGCCTCGCGTGCTCCAGAGGGATCACGCTGGTCGAGGCGCGCGAACTCGGCCGCGCGGCGCCTGGGGTCGAACATCGCCGCCTCGTCCGGCTTCGGGTGCGGCTTGTCGATGTTGCAGGCCTCGGCGTTGCGCGCGTAGCCGTAGGGGTACGGGAGGCGCTCCTGGCCCTCGCACGCGAGCGTCCACTCGCTGTCGTTGCAGAGGCGCTTTCCTTGTACTTTGCAGGCGTCGCGCGACTCGAACCAGGTCTTGCCGACCACCGGACGCTCCCCCGCTTTGTTCGGGAACTCGTAGCGATCCATGCAGAAGTGCTTGCGGATCGTCTTGGTCTGGCACGGGCCGGTCGGCGCGAACTCGGCGCAGCGGAGCTTGGTCTCGGGGTCGAGCCAGCGGAGGCAGCGCTGCTCGAGGGCGGGACAGTACTCGCCCTCCACTTCGACCATGCCCTCGCCGCAGTGCGAGTCCGAGAGGGCGCGCGGGGCGGGCGTGGTGGTGAGCTTGAGGCCGTTCGTGAGCGTGATCTCGGCCCCGTCGACGTCGGCGACCGGCGCGAGACGATTTGGCCCGTCCGACCCCGGCTCACCGGGCTCGGCGTGCGCGATCCCGTCCGTGTTCGACGACTGGCCCGCGAGGACCGAAACCAAAACGATTCCGAAGACCAAAGCACCAAACTTCGAGCGCTTCATGATGTCTTCCGCTCCTTGCGGCCGATCGCCTTTCTTCAAGAAAAGCAAGTCCAATGCCCACGACCCTTGACCCACTTCGCGAGGGGTCGACACCCCGGAAACCGGAACCTGCTGCAAGCAAAATCGACCCGATCTCGCGAACGAGGAGCTTAATTTCACACCTACATTAGGTCACCTTTTCGTACACAATTTATACAATCCTCGGATATTTTGAGGGTTCGAGATCGCAGCTCGCGGGACCATCTCGATGTGCCTATTGCGTCCCACCACGACAGCCCTGCCATGCGCAAGGTCATCCACAGCGAAGGAACGGGTCGACGCGGTGCGGTCGCGAGCACAGCCTCGTGTGTCACTCGCGCCACGGCCCCCGTGACGGCGACCGCGCCTCGCGCCCTCGCGACCGCGAGCGGCGCGGCGACGACCGATCGCTACGCGCCGGAGCACCGCGGTCGCGAGCGCGGCTCGTTGCAGGAGGGCCGAGCGTCGGACCCCAGCTTCGCGCGAGATGGCGATCTTCGCGCTCGCGTGGGCGGGCTCTCCGGGCTCGTACGCTACCGTGGCGACGGTCGCGGGCCGCTAGGGCTGACAGAGCACGTCGAGGGCGATGCCTTGGGTCTCGGGGTCGAGCGAGCCCTGGCCCGAGCACCCGCGGAGGCAGCGGGCGACGACGCACGGGGTCGGCGAGCAGCGCACGATCGCGCCGTTCACGCAGACCACGTCGTCGGTGTCGCACGGCTCGGCGGGCGCGAGCACCGGCACGCTTCGCGAGCCGGGCGTGACGCAGAGGGCGGCCCCGCCGTCGTCCATGAGGAGCTCGGTGTCCTCGACGAGGCACCCACGCTCGCACTCGCCGTCGGGGAGAAACGGGCAGCGACACGCCTCGCCGCGCTCGCACTTCGCTGGGATGTGCCCGCCCGCGGAACGCTCCAAGTGTCCGCCGCTGCACCGGTAGAGGCCCACCGGACAGTCGGTCCCGGTGAGATCGAGCGGAGACTCGACGGCCTGCTTCTTTTCCTCGATCGCCTTCGTGAGGCAGCCCCGCTCGCACGCGGAGACGAACGGGACGAAGAGGCACAAAAGCACGAAGCCCGCGCTTCGGCGGCCTTGGAGGCGACCGGGGCGCGGGCTTCGATACGGCATTCGCTCAGCTCTCGATGAAGCTCTTGAGCTGCTTGGAGCGGCTCGGGTGGCGGAGCTTGCGGAGGGCCTTCGCCTCGATTTGACGGATGCGTTCGCGGGTGACCTCGAAGTCTTGGCCGACCTCTTCGAGGGTGTGATCGCTCTTTTCGCCGATACCGAAGCGCATACGGAGGACCTTCTCCTCGCGCGGGGTGAGGGTCTTCAGCACCTTGCGGGTCTGGTCGGCGAGGTTGTTGTTGATGACCGCCTCGGCCGGCGACACCACGCTCTTGTCCTCGATGAAGTCGCCGAGATGCGAATCTTCCTCTTCGCCGATCGGCGTTTCGAGGCTGATGGGCTCCTTGGCGATCTTGAGGACCTTGCGGACCTTGTCGAGCGGAAGCTCCATCTTCTCGGCGATCTCTTCCGGAGTGGGCTCGCGGCCGTACTCCTGGACGAGGTAGCGCGAGGTGCGGATGAGCTTGTTGATCGTCTCGATCATGTGGACCGGGATACGAATCGTGCGGGCCTGGTCCGCGATCGCGCGGGTGATGGCCTGACGAATCCACCACGTGGCGTACGTGCTGAATTTATATCCACGCTTGTATTCGAATTTATCGACGGCCTTCATGAGACCGATGTTCCCCTCCTGGATGAGGTCGAGGAACTGGAGACCGCGGTTCGTGTACTTCTTCGCGATCGACACGACGAGGCGGAGGTTCGCTTCGACGAGCTCGGCCTTGGCGCGCTCGGCCATGCGCTCGCCTTCGCGGATCTCGCCGTAGGTCGCGCGGAGAGCCTTGATGTCGAGCTGGAGCTCCTCTTCGACCTTCTTGAGGTTCTTGAGGGCGGCGGAGTGGTTCGAGAGAACCTCTTCCGGGGCGACGTTGTGCTTGCGCTTGAACTTCTTCTCCAAGGTGGCGTCGCCCTTGGCGGTGCGCGCCTCCTTGCGGAGCTGGTCCATGTCGACGCCGGTGCGCTTCTCGAGCTCGGTCGAGCCGGACTCGGCGCGCTCCACCTTGTGGATGAGCGTGCGCAGCTTGATGACGATCTTGTCGATCGTCTTCTTGTTGAGACGCATCTCTTGGAGCGTCTCGACCATCTTGGTGTGGTTCGCCGCGATGTCGGCTTCGATGGTCTTTTTGCGGGTAACGGTGAGGTTACCGGACTCGCGCTGGGCAGCCAGATCGGTGCCGAGCTTGTCGAGCTGCTTGACCTTGTCGATCGAGCGGAGAACGCGACGATCGGCCTCCTCCTCGTCGAACTCTTTTTCCTCGTCGTCCCCGTCGCGGATGATCTCCTTGACGCGGATTTTGTGCTTCCGGAGCTTGTCGCCGAGATCGATGATCTCGCGGACGGCGACCGGGGAGCTGAGGATGGCGCCCAGGATCTGGTGCTCGCCGGACTCGATGCGCTTGGCGATCTCGACTTCGCCTTCGCGGGTGAGCAGCGAGACGCTGCCCATCTTGCGGAGGTACATCCGGACCGGGTCGTTGGACTTCGAGTAGTAGCTCTCGTCGTCCTCTTTTTCGCGACCGTCGCGGGGAACGTTCTTCTTCTCCGCGGCCTCTTCCTCGACGATGCGCTTGGGGGCGATCTTCACCTGCGTGGCGGCATCGACGATCTCGATGTCTTCGTCGCCGAGCACGCCCATGACGTCGTCCATTTGGTCCACGGCGACGTCGCCGGGCATGGACTCGTTCACTTCGTCGTAGGTGAGAAAGCCTTTCTTCTGGCCGTTTTCCTTGCCGTTCGCATCTTCTTTCCGGTCACGGTTCTTCGTCGCCATTGCCCGCCTTCTTCCACCCACCACGTCGTTCGGGACGGTAGGTGCTCACGTCCCACGGTTTCGTCTCGCCTGCGCGGCGGCTCTCGCCTCGCGCCCCCTCACTTGATCTTGTGCCTAGCTTGGGCTCGCGTTGCGGCCTCTTTTGCCAGCTCGGCTTTCGTTTCGAAGTCGACTTCCGGCTTGTAATTCTCCCGCGCCAGACTTTCCGCCTCTTCTTTGAGGAGGAGCCTCTTTAGCTGTTTTGCGTTGTCGAGCAAGCCCAGTTTTGCGTGCCCGTCCGTATCAAAAAGCGGATCGGCCAGCCGCGACGCGACGAAGCTGTGAAACGTTTCGTCGATTTGCGCAAGAAATTCGCTGGTATCCATCTTGCGTGTGGCGGGGTTCCATGCCGCGCGGAGCCCTCGCACGAGCAGCACGCTCGCGCCGGAGAGGAGCGCGAGGGTCTCGGAAACCTCGGGATCTTCCAGCAGAACGGGGAACTCGACGAGCGCGCCGACCATGTTCCGACGCGCGATCACGGCCGGATCCTTGTGCGTAATGCGCGCCTCTTGGGGACGCTGATTCGACGGCGCGTGCACGCCCTCCTCGGGGAGACCGGGGCGCACCAGTTTGGGCGGAGGGCGCGGCACGTTCGCCACCGCGCGACGCACGCTCTGCTCGAGGGCGCGGAACGCATCGGGCCCGGAGCGCACCAAATCGAGGCGACCGGCGAGCTGATCGGCGTACGACTTGTGCATCGCGCGCACGATCGGATCCTCGTTCGCGCTCAGGATCTTCATGACCTCGCCTACCCGCCGCGCGCGCTCGAAGGCGTCGGACTGGGCGAAGGTGGCGTCGAGCAGGCAGTCGATTTGATACGCGCTCACGTCGCGCGCGGATTCGACCGCCTCCGCGATCGCCTCGGGGCCGCGCTCGCGCACGATCTCGTCCGGGTCTTTTCCCTCTGGGAGCGTGGCGACCCGCGTCTGGAAGCCAACCTCCGCGAGCGGCTCCCGCGCAAGAGCGACCGCTTTTCGGCCCGCCGCGTCGCTGTCGAAGAGGAGCACCACCTCTTGCGCGAACCTACGGAGCAGCTTCGCCTGTTCGATCGTGAACGCGGTGCCGAGCGGCGCGACCACGTTGGTGAGGCCCCGCGCGTGGAGCGACACGACGTCGAAGTTTCCCTCGACGACGATCACCTCTTCTTCGGTGCGGATCGCGTGGCGTGCCGCGTGGATCCCGAAGAGCATCGCGCCCTTCGTGTAGATCGGCGTCTCCGGCGAATTGATGTACTTTGCAGGCTTATCGCTCGGATCGCGCTTTTCGCTCGGGTGCGGCGCGAGGGCGCGGCCGGAGAACGCGACGACGCGGCCCTGCGGATCGACGACCGCGAACATGAGGCGGTGCCGGAAGCGATCGTAGTGCCCCGCGCCCGTGGATCGCGGCGCGAGCAGGCCCGCCGTTTCGCCGGAGAGGGGCGAGACCCCCTGGGCGCGGAGGAACTTGGCGAGGCCGTCCCACTCGGGAGGTGCGTAGCCGATGCGGAACGCTTGCAGCGCCTGGTCGACCTCTGCGACGCCCTCCCCGCCCGCGAACCCGGGCCGCAAGCCGCGGCGATCGAGCTCCGCGAGCGCAAACTCGCGGTCCGGGTGCTCGCGGAGCTGCTGCTCGAAGAACACCGCAGCGAGCTGGCTCACCGCGTAAAGGTCGTCCTTTTGGCGCTTTTTTTGGTCGTTTTCGGTGGGGACGGTGCGCGTCTCCTCGATCGTGATGCCGACCCGCTCGGCGAGCGATCGCACCGCCTCGGGGAAGGTCGCCCCCTCCATGCGCATCACGAAGTCGATCGCGCTGCCCGACTCTTTGCAGCCGAAGCAGTGGTAAAACCCGCGATCGGGGTTCACGTGGAAGCTGGGGCTCTTCTCCTTGTGGAAGGGGCAGAGGCCCGAGAAGCTGCGCCCGCGACGCTTGAGGGAGGGCACGTGCTCCCCGATGACGGCGAGGATGTCGGTGCGTTCGCGTATCGCGACGATGACCTCGGGAGGGATCACGGGGGCGAAGCTCCGCGAGAGGCGCGACGCACGCGCGCGTCGCCTCGAGCGCCGACGTTCGGAACGGACCCCTCCTGCCACAGCGTGCGCACGAGCACCTGCTCACCGCGCCCGGTTCGGGCCGCAGCCACCGCGCGCGATGGGGGAAGAGACATCATGCGGTGCATAGTTCGTTACCGACCGGGCCGTGAAGGGTCAAGACGAGGTTCGGGGCGAGCGAGGAATCTGGCGAGCTACCGCTCAGTTTGGTACGTCTTGGGTGAGCGCGGGGGAAGACGCGCGCATTTTTTCGGGGCCCCATGGATGCTTCGCCGTCCCTCAGCTTCGCGGACCTCTACGCACGGGCGCGCGCCAAGGTGCCCGTCAAGGTGCGCCTGCGGGCCGGGGTGATCGCACGAAGGAGCCCACGTGTCACGGCGCTCCTCAGCGTCGCGACGCTCGGAGTTTATGGGCTCGTGTGGCTCTACCGCGTCTCGCGTGAGCTCCGCGACACCACGTCGCACCGCGAGATGCGCCCCGTCCGCGACGTGGTCCTCACCATGCTGACCCTCGGGCTCTACGGGATCGTCGCGATCCGTCGCCAAGCCCGCACGATCCACGCGGTCTCGCGCTACTTCGAGCGCTCCCACGCCGACCGTTCGGGAGAGGCGCTGGTGTTCGCCCTCGGGGGTTTGCTGTCGCTCGGCGTGCTCGCCGCGGGCGCGATCCACGTCGTACAGGAGCAAATGAACGAGCTCGCCGACCTCACCGACGCACGTGAGCGCGATCGCGACCGCGCGCGCGCACGACAGGGCGATCGTGATAGCTCCTCTCGCTCCGTCGGTGAGCCCGACTCACGGCCTGGAACGAGCAGCATGGCGCTCGAAGCCGCGCGCGAGATCGACTGAAGCCACCTCGATAGAGGAGGTACACAAAGCTCGTCGCGTAGCGGCCATCGTCGCGTTCGCGTTCGCGCTCCCTTCGCTCCGCCTCGCGGCCTTGTTCGGGACCGTAATCTCAGGGCTTGCCGGTCTGCTTCGCGTCGACGTCGAGCAAGAGCTCGCGCGCCTCGTGGGCGAGCTCACCAAGCGTCACGAGCATCCCGTCCGCGTCGTCGTCCATTTCCACCTGACGGCCGTCGCGCTCGATGGGCGCGAGCAGTGGCGCGCCAGCCGGATCTCCGAGCTCGGCGAGGGCCTCGATCGCGGAGGCCACGACGTTCGGATCGGCGTGCGCCAAGAAGCGCCCGAGCAGCTTCACGCAGCCCGGCTCCGCGACCTCGGCGAGCAGATACGGCAGCTCGGTGAGGGCGGGGCTGTCGCTCGGCAGGCGCCCGAGGGCGCGCTCGATGCCGAGGGCCACCTCTTTGAAGCGCTCGAACGCGATGTTCTCGAGCTCTTCTCCCGCGACCGCGCGTGCCTCCGGGCTCTCCCCGCCGAGCACGTCGATCAAAAGATCGACCGGCTCCGGGCCGGGGAGCTCCCCGAGGAGCGCCGAAACCCGCACGAGCGTGGCGGTGGCGTCGTCGGTGTCGCCCTCGGCGAGAGCCTCGACGAGCTTCTCACGGAGCTCCGGGAGCAGTTTTTTTCCCTGCGTCGAAAGCTCGGCATGAAGCTTCCTTACCGTGCGTTCTGCCTTCACGAGCTCGTCGATCTTGGTAGCCATGGCCGCGCTATAGTCGGTTTCGCGTCGGAATCGAGCCCCCACGTTGCCTTCCCCTCTCCCTTCACCCAAATCTCCGGCCTTCCGCACGTGGCTCACGTTCTCGGCGGCCGCGGTCGCGCTCGTGCTCGGGGCCACCGGCGGCGCGTTGCCGGCTCGCGCTTCTTCTACGAACGCGAGCACCGAGACGAGCAACCACCCGGGCCCTTCCGCCGCAAGCTGCCCGGAGGGCACCCTCCCGGACGAGGGGGGGTGTGTGCACCGAAACGGGCCCGACATGAGCGAAGGTGCCGGGGTCGAGCCGATGACCAACGCGCATCGCGAGCGCTCCGGCAAGTGGGCTATTTACGAACAAATTCCGCGACTTCCGGAGAGGCCGGCCGAGTACGAGGCCTACCGCTATCCCGTTCCTCCTGGCATGCCGGGGGGCAAGTACGTGGTCAGCGGCTACGATCTCGACCGCCCCGACCCGCTTCAACGGCGCGGCCGCACGCTGAGCCACGTCGGCCACGGCGGCCTCGATTTGCCGCAGGTAAAGGGCACCCCCGTCGCGCTCGTTGCCCTCGAGCACCAGCAGGGCGAAGCCGAGGTCCTCTTCGCGGGGAAGCTCTTCGGCACCACCGTGATCACCCGCCACGCGGTACGCGAGGGCGGGCGAACCCGCGACTATCTCGTGCTTTATGGCCACCTCGACTCCATCGCAGCGGGCGCTTCCCCGGGCGCGAAGGTGCCGGAGGGCACCGTCGTGGGGGCCGTCGGTGACACCGGGTCACCGGAGCTCGTCCACCTTCACTTGGAAATTCGTAGGGTTCGCGACGCCGTCGACCTCGGAAAGGTGCCCGCGGGAGGCAGCCTCATCGCCGAGAGCGTGAGCGTGGTCTGCGATCCGAGGAACGTGCTCCCTCTAAAGTGATGCCCAGGCCTGGCAAGCCTGCCTGCCACGCCGCTGCCGTCTTCCATGCGGGCCGCCCTACACGGGACTTGCACCACGACACGAGCCGCGCGAGAGTAATAGGAACGGTGTCGCATCAGACCGCGCTGCGCAGCAGGGAGGGAAACACGTCCCGACCGGAAGGCCAAGAGGGGGCCCGACCGGACGGAGGCGAAGGTGCGTCCGTGGTCGTGAACGAAGTCGACCCGATGATCGGGCGGAGCCTCGAGGGCCGCTACACGATCGTCTCCAAGCTCGGCGCTGGCTCGATGGGCACGGTCTATCGCGCCAAGCAGCACACGATGGGTCGCGAGGTCGCGATCAAGATCCTCCGCAGCGACCGCGCCCTGGATGAGTCCGCGAAGGCACGCTTCCTTCGGGAGGCACGGGCGAACAGCCTCCTCGCGTCGCCGAACACGGTCACCGTGTTCGACTTCGGGCAGTCCAAGACGGGCGAGCTTTATCTCGCGATGGAGCTGCTCGAGGGTGAGTCGCTCGGCCAGCGCCTCTCTCGCAACGGTCGCCTCCCGGTCGACGCCGCGATCGACACCACGCGCCAGGCGCTTCGCTCGCTGGGCGAGGCGCACGCGAAGGGGATCGTGCACCGCGATCTCAAGCCGGACAATTTGTTCTTCGCGCGCGTTCTCTCGGGCGCCCTCGTGGGCGACGACTCGCGCACGACCACCCGTCACGAAGAAATCGTGAAGGTCGTGGACTTCGGCATCGCCAAGATGCTCCGCGAAGGCGACGCCCCGATGAACGTGGTGGAGACCCAAGCGGGCACCGTGTTCGGGACCCCGCGTTACATGTCGCCCGAGCAGGCGCAGGGCAAGCCCCTCGACGCCCGCAGCGATCTCTATTCGCTCGGCGTCATTCTCTACCAAATGCTCACCGGGCGGCCGCCCTTCACGGACGACGACGCGATCGTCGTCATGGCCCGCCACATCAAGACGCCGCCCAAGCTCCCCACCGAGGTCTGCCCCGAGGCGCAGATCCCGAAGGAGGTCGAGGCCGCGGTCATGCGTGTGCTCGCGAAGGATCCGGGCGATCGCCCCGAGACCGCCGAAGCGATGGCGGGAGAGCTCCTCGCCGCGTTCGAGACGGCGCTCGCAGGCACGAGCGGCGTGCGTCCCCTCCTCACGAACGCGGCGGGCATCAGCGTCCCCGATTCCATGCGTCCTCCGCCGGTGTCGATTCCGCCGCCGCCGCCGGTGAGCACGCCGAACCCGCAAACGGCGAGCGACAGCGGCCGTGGCACCGCCTGGTTCGTCGCGATCGGGATCGGCGTCATCGGGATCGGGATCGCCGCCTACCTCATCGCGCGGAGCACGCCGACACCGCGGCCCTCTACGCAGCCCCTCGCGAGCGCGACGGCCACCGCGCCGAGCACCAAGCCCACCGCTTCCAACGGCGATACACCCACGATCTCGGTCGACGCACTCCCTCGGGTCGGACCGAAGGGGTCTGCCTCCGCGACCACCGGACCGCTCACCCTCCCCCCGCCGAGCGCGCCCCCGGTCTCGATCGCTCCCCCGCCCGTCTCGTCGGTAAAGAAGCCGCCGCCCGCAGCGCCCGCCACTCCCTCCGCGGCGCCTCCCGCTCCGTCGTCCACGTCCAAATACGGCACCCTCGAGCCCTAAAGCTCGCTGAGGTGGGTCGAGGGCACGCTCCGCAACGAGGCCCGGCTGGCTCGCGAGCGCTCTAGAAGCGTGAAGGCCGACCCCTCGGACGGCGCTGACGACGGGCCGCTTCGCGGGCTCGCCACGAAGCGCGCGAACCGCGACGGCGCTTCAATCGGTTCGTGGCTCTAGGGTAGGCGAAGGTGGGCGGAGAGTAACACCAGCCATTTCCGAGCGTTGCTCATGGGGAAAGATACGTGTAGCGTCCCGTCCCCCATGGATCGGTCCGAAATCGACGGCCTCGTCGAGCGTCTCGTGGCGGACCCTCACGACGAAGAAGCGCTGGCCTACGCGCATCGTGAGGGCGAAGCAGACCCCAAGTCTTACGCACAATTGCTCGAGCGAGTCGGCTCGGACACGCGTGACCCGGCTTATGCCAGCCATTGGCTGAGCGAAGCGGCGAACGTGTGGTCCACCACGTTGAACGACGTGCACCGCGCCGCGCGCCTCTTGATGATGGCGGTCGACAAGGATCCCACTCAGCAAGTCGCCGCCGAGCGCCTCGCGTCGCTCTACCGCGAGAAGGGCGACACCAAAGCGCTCGTCGCGCTGTTGGATCGCCGCGCGAAGGCGCTCTCGCCGCTCCTCGCGCAACAGCCCGAGCTCCGTGACGAGCTCGCCGGCATGCACGAAGAGATGGGCAGGCTCTGGTCCGAAGCGCCCCTCTCGCAGCCCAAAAAGGCGATCGACGCGTTCCGTCGCGCGATCGAGCTCGATCCGCGAAGTGCCTACGCGATCTACAGCGCGCGCGAGCTCTTCAAGGCCCAAGGCCAATACTCCGACGCGATCCCGCTCTACCAAGCCGAGCTCGAGATCGAAGAAGATCCGAGCCGACGCTCCGGGCTCCTTCGCGACGAAGCGGCGACCCGGAAGCTCGCCGGCGATCTGTCCGGCGCAAGCAACGCGCTCGCGCAGGCGCGCCAGATCGATCCGGACGACCCTGCCCTCCAGCACGAGCACGCGTCGTCGATCGTCGATCGCGTCGTCTCCGGCGAGTCGGTCCCGGAAGAAGATCGCACGTACGCGGTGGACCTCTTGGTGGGCCTCGCCGAGGCGTACCAGGGTGAGCACGCGCTCGCGTACACGGCCGCCGCGCTCGACGTCGAAGCGGGCCACGACCGCGCGATGCAGCTCTTCGCGCACTATGCCCAAGAAGAGGCGAACCGCGCCGACCTCGTTCGCCGCTTCCGCGCCTACCTCGACGCCAACCCGAACGGCGCGATGGCGCCCGATGCCCGCGGGGCGATCGCCGCCGAGGCGCGCGAAGGTGGCCTCCCCGAGAAGCCCGAGAAGGCCGAAAAGCCCGAAAAGTCGGACAAAATCCCGGCCCGTCCGAAGCTCGAGCTCGCGGCCCAGAGCGGCCCGCTCGACCCAGGCCCGCCCTCGTCCAAGCCGCAGCCGCCGACGAAGATGAACAACGTGAAGGCGGCGAAAGATCGCGCCGCCGAAGCCTCGAGCGACCTCGAGGACCTCCTCGCCGAAGCCCCGCGCAAGCCGGGCCCGATCTCGGCCGAGAAGCTCCAAGGTGTGCTCGACGCCGCGCAGATGCTCGCCGGCAAAGGCAAGAAGCCGGAAGCACTTGCAAAGTACAAGGAAGTACTCGAGCAAGACGCCGCCCACCCCGAGGCGCTCGCCTGGGTGGAAGATTACCTCCGCGCCAAGCGCGACTACACGCAGCTCCGCGACGTGCTGCTCTCCAGCGTGCGCGCGGCGGGCGTCGATCGTGACTCCCGCAAAGAGCGCCTCCGCGAGGTCGCCGGCCTGTGCGAGGGGAATCTCCGCGACGTGGACGGTGCGATCGCCGCGTGGCGCCAGCTCCTCGCCGTCGATCGCGCCGACGAGAGCGCGCGCAACGCCCTCATGCGCCTCCTCGAGAAGTCGCAGCGCTGGGACGATCTCGCGACCCTCCTCGAGCAAGAAGCGAACATCGAGAGCGACGTCGAGACGAAGGTCGTCCTCGAGAAGAAGCTCGCCAAGCTCCAGGAAGACAAGCGCAAGGATCTGGTCGCCGCCGGCGAGGCGTGGGGCCGCATCGTGCAGCTCACCCCCGACGACGAGTTCGCGATTCAAACCGCGGCCAAGCTCTTCGAGAAGGCCGAGCGCCTCGACCTGGCCGCCCGAACCCTCGCCGAGAGCGCGCCCTACCTCGACGATCCGATCGCGAAGGGCAACTTGCTCCAGCGCCTCGCCGAGCTCCGTGAGCAGCTCGGTGACACCGCCGCCGCCGGTGACTCGTTCGCCGAGGCCGCCGAGGCCCTCCGAAACGGCAAGCTCTGGGAAGAGGCCGAGCGCCTCTACACCACCGTCGAAGCCTGGGAAAAAGCAGCCAACGCGGCCTACCAGCGCGGGCTCCTCACCGGCGATCTCAAGGTGCAGGCGCAGTACCACGCCCGCGCGGCCGACTACCTCACCAAGGTCGGCGACGAGGACGCGGCCCTCGAGCGACTCGAGGAAGCGAACAACCTCGATCCGCTCAACGACGACTACGCCGCCGCGATCGTCGCGCGGTACAGCGCGAGCGAGCAGGTCGACCGGCTCGTCTCGTTCCTCTCCCGCCGCGGCGACCGCCTCAACGATCGCGTCAAGCGCGTAGGCTTGCGCCGCGAGGCCGCCCAGCTCGCGACGAGCCGCCTCAAAGACAAAGAGCTCACCCGCGAGCTCTGGCTCAAGGTCCTCGAGGACGGCGACGACAAAGAAGCCCTCGAGCGTCTCATCGACGACGCGATCGAGCGCCAAGATCACACCGAGGCCGCTACCTTGCTCCGCAGGCTCGGGGCGAACACGGTCGACAAGTCGGAGCGCGCGCGTGTCGCCCTCCGTGAAGCGGAGCTGCTCGCCGAAGGCGTCGGCGACGTGGACACCGCCGTCTCGCGCTACGAGGTCATCCTCTCCGAGCTCGATCCGACCTGCCGCCCCGCCCTCCAGGCGATCGCGAACATCCAAGAGCACCGCAGCGACTTCGCGGCCGCCGCCGATGCCCTCGAGCGCGAGCTCAAGCTCGTCGCCGACGTGCTCGAACGTGGCCAAATCGCGGGTCGTCTCGCGCGCTTGTACGAACAGCTCGACGATCCGCGGAGCGCGATCCGCGCCCTCGACTTGGTCCGCAAGGCCGACCTCGAGGACTTCGACGCCCTCACCCGCCTCTGCGAGCTGTGCGAGGTCACCGAACAGTGGGGCCGCGTCGCCGAGCTCCTCGTCGAACGCATCGAAATCGAGGCAGACGAGGACGAGGTGAGCCGCCTCACCATGAAGCTCGCCCAGATCCTCGCCGACAAGCTCGACCGCGGCGACGAAGCGCTCGGCGCCCTCACCGACCTCGCCGACCAGGGCGATTTCCAGGTCCGTGTAGCCTACATCGAGCTCGGCGATCGTCTCGGTTGGAAGGGCATCGTCGCGACCAAGCTCAAAGAGTGGTGGTTCGACGCGCGCCACGGCGCCGAGCGCACCACCGCCCTCCGCGGCGCGTTCGATCGTTTCGCCGAGGTCGGTCGCGATCAAGACGCGGTCGTCGTCGCGATCGAGCTCCTTCGCACCAAGGGCGCCGATCACGAGCTCGCGAAGCGGCTCGAGGATCTCGCGGTGAAAACGGGCGATCACGACGCACTCGGTGTCGCGCACGACCTCCTCGCTCGCGAGGTCCAGGGTCCCGATCGCGCTCACGAGCTCGTCCGTCAGGCCGAGGTCCGCGTGCAAGCGGGCATGGCGCGCGGCGACGCGATCGGACACGGCGAAGCCGGCCTCACGGGCATCGCGCCATCCGACGTGGAGCCCCTCCTCGAGCGCCTCGCCGCCCTCGCGACCAAACCGGGCGACGTCGTCGACCTCTATGAGCGGCAGGTCTCGCGCTCGAAGGCCCCTCACGATCGCGTGCGCGCCCTCGCACGAGCCGCACAAATCGCGGCCTCGCGCGGCCAAGCCGATCGCGCCCGTGGCTTCCTCGAGCTCGCGCTCGCTGGAACGCCCGCAGAAGAGACCCTCCAGCTCATCGAAGGCACCGCCCGCGACGGCGACCGCATGACGGGCGGCGACCGCTTGCGACGCGCGCTCTGCCAAGCGATGGCGGCGGGTGGTCACGGCGCGCGCGACGGCGGGCGCACGCGCGGCAGCTTGCTTCGTCGTGCGTCCTACATCGCGCACAAAGACCTCAACGACATCGACCAGGCGTTCTCTTGGCTCGCCGACAGCCTCGTCGCGCACGTCGACACGCTCACCCTCGACGCCCTCGAAGGGCTCGCGGTCGAGGTGGGCGATCCGCGTCGTGCAGAGAACGGGCTGAGCCACGCCCTGTCGGAGGTCTTCGACGGCCCGCTCGTGCGGCAGCTCCTCGCGCGTCGCGCGAAGATCCGCCGTGAGCTGCTCGTCGAGCCCGCGCAGGCCGCGGCCGACCTGAAGAAGCTCCACGACCTATCGCCGAACGACCAAGCGGTGCTCGACGACCTCGCCGGGCTCCTCATCGAGCTCGGTGACTACCGTGGCCTCGTGCAGCTCTACGAGGACCAAATCCTGCGTGGAAAAGACATGAACGCCCGCGCCGAGCTCGCCCGCAAGGTGGCTCGGATGTGGGAAGAACAACTGCAAGATGCACGGGAATCGGCGGACGCCTGGCGCCGCGTCTTGCGCATGAAAGCGGGCGACGAAGAGGCCACCGCCGGCCTCGAGCGCGCCAAAACGCAGAACCTCAAGAAGGCCGATGCCGCGACCGTCCGCGAGACGTACGCGCCGCCGCGCCTGCCCGCGCCGCCACCGGCCCCGGAGCCGAAGAAAGCGGAGCCCCGCGCGGCCCTCACGCCTCCCGCCAAGCTCGATGCGCGCGCGTCGGAGCCGCGGAAGGTCTCCGAGCCGCCGAAGGCCCCGCTTCCCAGCGTCAGCGTCGCCCCGAAGGCGGCGCCGGAGCCGCCGAAGCCCCTTGCTCGCCCACCCATCCGCGCCGCCGCGCCGATCGTGGCCCCCGTCGTCGTGCCGCCGCCTCCCAGCGCCCCCGCGCCGCGGTCGGCCCCCGAGCCCGAGACGAACGTCGACGCGTTCGACGACAAGACGAAGACCGGCGCGCTCGAGATGGACCAGCCGGTCCCCTCGTTCGATTCGGCTCCGAAGACGAGCTTCGAGCCCCCTACCCGCGACACACCCGCGGACGACGACGACGATATCGACGCCTCGCTCGATCGCCTCGAGCCGCGTGAGCTCGAGACCGCAGAGCGTCCCCTCCCGATCGAAGCTGCACAATACACGCGTCGCGTGCCGACGCCGGAGCCGCACGCGGCGGACGCATCGGACTCGACGGCGATCGCGTCTCCGCAGATGACGGCGCTCGCCCTCCTCGAGGCGAGCCGTTCGTATCCCGAGCTCGAAGCTCCCCCCTCGTCCCCGGACACCGTCGATGGCGACGATCCGGAGGCCGACCTCGCCCTCGACGCGCTCGTGGCCGGCCGCAACGGCCACAGCACCGACCCCACCGACAAGGCATCCCCCTTCACGATGCGCGGCTACGGCAGCCCGGGCGAGGGCACCGCCACAGGCGTGCTCGACCAGCTCCCCCCCGCGACGCGCGATCGTGGACCTACCGCGCCCGACTACCCGGAGGAGGTCACCCGCGACGGGGGCGAGCCCGTGCCGTTCGACGCTGGACCGCCTTCGGAGCCGAAGCGCCGTTCGGGTCCCCCCGCCCTGCCGACGAACGCGCCTCCCCCGAGCATCCCGCCGGCGCGCGCGTCCGCGCTCGACGATCTGGACGCCCTCATCGCCGACCGCGGGCCGAAGGTCGAAGAGCTCGGCGACGGCGATTTGCTCGATCTCGACGAGGCCGACCTGGTCACCTCGATTGGCCGCTCGCCGATGGCGGGCGAGCCCGAAGAAGACGTGATCATCGCCGACGACTTCGACGACGTCGAGATGCTCGACGACGACGAACGTCCGCGCCGCTAGGGGCAACGCCGTCCGCGGTCGCGCCGGACCACCGCAGCTCGCGAGGGCTGCGGTGGCTCACTTTTGTGGTCTCGCGGGTTCTCGATGGCTCGATGCGCCGGGATCGTTGTCGGGCGGTGGCCGTTCGCCGCGCGCCGACACGGAAAAAAAGAGCCCCGCGCGGACCTCGTTCCTTCCGTGACCGCCGAGCGTCAGCGGCCGTTTCGGGCGTACCAGTTCTGCGCGACGGCCTGCACGATGGGCCCGCGGAAGGAGGGGTTCGGGTGGGTGCGAAGGAAGCCGACCGGGTTCAACGGGTTGCCCCCCGCGGCGCGATCCATCCGCGCGAAGTAGTCGAACAGCATGAGCCCACCTTGCTCACTGAAGGAAAATTGCGGGCGCCGCGCGCGGCCAGCGGTGAGCACGTTCACCGCGCCCTCCGTGTCGGACGCGACCTCGTTCGCTTGGTTGAGGCCAG
Source organism: Myxococcales bacterium (assembly GCA_013297655.1). Classification (GTDB taxonomy): domain Bacteria; phylum Myxococcota_A; class Polyangia; order Polyangiales; family Polyangiaceae; genus JAAFHV01. Next base: position 28,971 of record JAAFHV010000107.1, read on the forward strand.
GGAGCACACGCGTGACGAGGCGCCCGAGCAGCGCCGGGCTCGGGAGATCGGAAGAGCAC
>JAAFHV010000110.1 GCA_013297655.1 Myxococcales bacterium
GACGATGCTCCCCGCGAGCCGGGTGCCGAGCAGGACGCCCCAAGCCCCTGTTCGGCTCGCTTCGAGGATGTCGACGAGAGCGCCGAAGAGCACGGCAACGACGAGGACGCGCCCGAGCAGTACGGACCACTTCGACGCCTCTTCGCGGCCGTGCAGGTCGAGGAGGTCGGTCTCACCGAGGAGGTCGGAGGCGGATCGCATAGCGCGAGGATCGTAGCGGACGGCGGCACGGCAGACGCCGCGGCTGCACTCTCTTGGCGAAGCGTTACCACTCACGTGCGCGGGCGCTCGTTCCTTTTTGCGTCACGAGTGCCCTCTCGGCACCTTATGGCGCGCTCTGACTGCGGTTCAGCGCCGACCGCATCACCTTTAGTTTGGTTCAGGCGTTTGGCGCAGAGTCGCCGACGTCGAGAGAAGCGCGTGTGAAGTGAACATGCACCGCTCGATCCACGTGGGAACATGAGCCGTTGTATGACAATCGCCGATGCAGCCGAGGAGAAATGAGGGCGTGCGCCGTGCTAGCCTCTGCTCGAGTGCCGGCGTGGCGTCATGAGTGTTCCTCCTCGCTCCAACGTTCATCATGCTCGAGCCGCTCTCGGCGCGCTCGATGCACTGGTGCGGGTCTCCCGCGCGAGGGGCGGAGTTTCTAACGAGCTCGCCGAGCGATTCCTCGGCGCGCTCCGCGAGGCGGCCGTCGACGAGCCCATCGTGGTCGAGCCGCTCGGCTTGCGCCTCGGCACGCAGAGCATCGGCGGCGACGAGGCCGCGGTTCGCTGGACGCTCCCGGTCTTCCTCGCGGGGATCCGAAGCCTCCTGCCGCGGCACGAGTGCACGGCGGACGACGTCGTCTTGCTCGCCGAGCGGCTTGCCGCGGCCACGCCTACGACCGAGAGCGCGCTATCGCTCCAGGATTGGGTCTTCTCCGATGGAGCGACCGGGGTCGACGTCGACGTCGCGCCGAGCTTCGTCGAGGCTTTCGAGGCAGGGGAATCGGGATCCCTCGCGAGCACGAGCGCCATCCTCGCCATCCGGGCGCAGGCCGTCGCCGACGAGAGCGGCGCGGTTCTCACCGTCGCCGAGCTCGATCGTGCAGCGCCGATGGCGACCCTCGCCGTCGAGATCGATCTCTACGAACGACAAATCACGGGCCGCGACCTCGAGCCGTCGGGGCGTGACATGATCGACGTCGCGCGGAACGCCGATATGCCGCGCGCGTGGCTCGACACCGAGCTTCGACTCGCGCGTCACGAGACCGAACGTGTCCGTGCTCACCTCCCCTCGCGACGACTCGCGCGGCTCCTCCGCGCGCGCCTCGATGCCGGAGCGGACGAGGCTTTTTTCCAGTCATGGCGAGCTGCAACGACCGAACAGGTCGCCGCAGGCAGTTCATCGGAGAGCGAGCTCGTGCGCAAAAGGCTCCACGACCGCGCGTTCTTCACCCGGCTCGGCGAGCAGCTCGGCGGAGCGCCCCTCCCACAGACACTCGACCAGTTGCTGTCGCTTGGGCCCAGCTACGCGGCGCTTGCGCTCGTCGCGCACGCTTCGGCTGAAGCACCCGCTGCCGAAGCTGCCCTCGCTTGGCTCACGAGCACGCCGGAGGTCGCGGTGCTCTTCGCAGCGCTCGCTGGGGGACGTGCGCTCGCGCAGGTCTTTCCTTGGTTCGAGGCGGACGAGCAGGAAGCCCTAGCAGTGGAAATCGCCGACGCCGCGCAGCCAGCGTCGCTCTTGGAGGCGATCGAGACCACGAAGTCGATCGCTTGGCTCGCGCGCGCCACCAATCTCCCTTCCCGCTTGGAGGGTGACGGCTTAAAGCGGTTCGTGGCGCTATCGGCCGCGCTGTCCGCGCCGGCTCCGATGCTCTCCGCGCTCTCGCGTCCCGCGGCGAAGACGCTGAGCGCCGAGTCAGTCGAGGTCGCGATGCGTGCGCTCATCGGAGCGGGCCGAGGAGACGACGTAGTCGCCCTCGCTCGCCAGCGCGGTGCCCCAGAGAACGTGCGCATCGGCGCGCTCGCGGCAGCGTTTCGTGTGAGAGCGCTCCGCGGCGCGGCGCTTCGCTTTCGATTCGCCGAGCTGATCGATCCCGGGGAGCTCGCGTTCGAGCTGCGAAAGCTTCGCGCGCGTGACAAGGAGGAGCGGCAATGACGGACACGGCAACCGCTGCGGCTCTCGCTGTCGACGCGCTCTACGGGTTCGCCCGCACCGCGATCGCCTTCGGCGACGGGCATCCCTCTACACAACGCAGCGGCTCGCCCTTGCGCGACGCCATCAACGGAGCGAAGCCACCGCTCACCCTTCAGTTCGTCGACGGCTGCGTGTTCCGCGACAAGGTGCTCGTCCCCGCGACGGCGGCCACGTTCAAACGCGGGGCGGATCTAGGTCGATGGCTTCGCAGGGCGGGAGCGGAGGAGCTATCGTTCGAAGCCGGCGTCACCGACGCGTCGCTTTCGAGACTGGCGACGTGCTTCGTCAAAGCCGCGAGAGGCGAGCGCGATCTCATCGCCGACGAGCGCCTCGAAGGTCTGCGCGCTCGGCGGATCCCCCACGTCGTCCGCGGCGAAGACGTCGAGGACGTCGCCGCCGACGTCTTCGCCGCGGCGCAGCTCGGGATCGCCATCGAGGGCGTGCGTGGGCTGATCCACGCCGAGGCCTGGCCGTGGCGCGCAGCGCTCGGCTCGCTCCGACGCCTCGACCGAGCCGTCAAGCTCCACCCCCGCGCCGTCATGCGCGTGCTCGAGCTGGCAGACTTGGGCTCGGTGACCCGCAGAGTGACCGGCTGCGCCGTCCTCGTTCACATGACGCTCGGCGCGGCAGGCGTGTCTACCGTGTCGCGCAGGGTGCTCAGCCACGTCGCGCTCTGCCTTGGCGCGCAGGGCATGACCGCACGCGGCGCTCTTCCTCTCTCGGAAGCTGTAGAACGCGCCGTCACGGCTGTCCTGGCCGAGCCGATCGATCCGGAGAAGGGGCCCGACCCGCACCGCGCGCAGGTCGTCGCCACGCTCGTCTCCCTCGCGAGTGGCCATCCCGTGCCTGGCGAAGCGCTCGTCCGGCTCGGGTACGACATCGAAGCCGGCCGAAGCCCCGAAGACGTGGATTTCGACCACTCGACGCTCGACCGCTTCGCCGAGCTTTTGCGAGCGAAGGCCTCGGAGCCGGAGCGCGACAAGTGGCTCCGCATCGCGATCCACGCGTTCGGGGTGGTGCCCCCTGGCGCGCGTGTTCGCCTCGCCGACGGCCGGGTAGGCGTGGTGCTCGACGCGGGTCTCCCAGGAGATCCGATGCGACCACTCGTGCTCGTCGGGACCGAAACCGTCCGACCGACCGAGCCCGTCCGCCTCCTGCCGGGGGTCGCGTGACCGTGCTCGAACCGGGTGTACGCGTTCTGGGAAGGTACATCGTCGGGCCTTTCTTGGGAGCGGGCGGCATGGCTGCCGTGTACCAAGCGACCGACGAGCGCACTGGAGGCCAGGCGGCCGTGAAAGTGATGCTCCACACGTTCGAGCCGTCGCTCGTGAAGCGATTCGAGGCCGAGGCGATGGCGCTTTCGAGGGTGACGCACCCGAACGTGGTCCGGCTCTTCGCGTTCGGCGAGACTCCGGGCGGAGCGCCATGCATGGTGATGGAGAAGCTCGAGGGGATCGACCTCGAGAAGCACCTCGAAGCTTCTCCGAACGCGCGACTTCCGGAGCGCGAGGCGCTCGCGATCGCGATCGACGTCCTCGAGGGTCTCGACGCGATCCACGGCGCCGGGATCGTCCACCGAGACCTGAAGCCATCCAACGTGTTCTTGACGGATGGCGAAGGCCCGCGTCGTCGCGCCAAGCTCCTCGACTTCGGGATCGCGAAGGCGTCGACGGCTGCGAAGCTGACACGCACGGGCAACTCGGTAGGCACTCCGGCATACATGGCGCCGGAGCAAATTCTCGGCACCCCGAGCGCTATCGGGCCCCACACCGATTTGTATCAGGTGGGCATGGTGCTCTTCGAGATGCTGACGGGCACGATGGCCTTCCCGTGCGAGCAAATGGCGGACCTCGTGCTTCGTTGCAGCCAACCGCCGGCTCGAGCCGACGGCACGGGGATCGGCCTCTCGGCGGCGTGGGATCCGTTGTTCGAGCGCGTGCTCGCGGCCACGCCCGCCGCTCGACCGCCTTCGGCGCTCGACCTCATCGCGTCACTCGACGCGCGACGGATGGGTCGAGCGCTCCCGCAGTGGGAGGCGGTGGCGCCCGTTGCGCTGGCGCACGCGCCGACGACGAGTCTCCCGACCCCACCAGACGGTGAGGACGCGGCTCCCTCCGAGTCGCTTGCCGACGAGGGCGCGGCTCGAAGGCGGCTACGGAGCATCGCTGCGCGCCTCCCCGCGTCTCGGTTGGCGCGCACGGACGAGCGACGTTGGATCGCCGCGCAGCTCCCGCCGGGCGCCCGCTCGTTTCGCATCGGTGCGGAGGTCATGGTCGTCGTTGGATCGCTCGACGCCGCGGCGGTCGACGTTCTACGCGCGAAGCTCGTAGGGAAATTCGGCGCGGCGATCGTGGTCGAGTCGGCCGAGATGCCGCCCGGTTTCTCGATATCGCTCGCGCAGCTCTCCGGCGCAGGCCCGCTCCCAGAAGCGTTGGCCGAGCTGGTCGCGCGCGTACTTTGAAGAGGAACGCGCTCCTATTCGAAGCGAAGGGCACCACCGCCCGCGAGCGTGCACGCCGCAGGTGCGGGCTCCAGGGGGTACAAGTGCAGCGTGCCCTCGTGCCTCGTCATCCGCGGACTCGCAGCGCACGGGATCGTCTGAAGGCCCTCACGGTCGACCTGAGCCGAGGAGAGCACCGGTCGGCGAATGCGTAAGCCACGAGCGATGGACGTCGCGGTAGACGACGTTTACGGCGGGAGCGCGCTCGACCCCGTCCAACGACTATATTTAGCCACCAGGAGAGCGGTAGCCGCCTCCCGACGCCCCCCCCCGGCACCACCGCCCCGCGAGCTCGTCGACTACCCACCAGCGCTATCGTCGTTGCCGATGATCACCATGAGGCCGACACTCGTGAATGATTCGACGGAGCATGATGGATGCCCCACGATGGAGCACGCATGGACAGCTCGCCGGGGTTTCCGAGCGCACGAGTCGTCTTCGCGAACCGGCTTCCTGGTGGTGTCTCGAGCAGGAGCGAGAAGGCGCCTCCCCGATGGCCGAGTGACAGCGCGCCTGACCCGCGCCTCGACGTCCAGGGCCATCCTTTCTTCGTCGCGGCTTCGGATCACTCCAGTTGATATCGAGTCCCGCCTTGATGCACGACTCTCAGTACCAATCGGCGCCGAGCCCGCCCGTCAGCGCGACGACGGCCGAGCCGGGGGCGAAGATGACGTGCGGGTCGACCCCGATGGTGAAGCTCGACCGCCTCCCGGTTTCGGCGCTCCTGCCTCCGAGGTGCAGCGCCAAGCGCCCTGCCAAACCAAAGAACAGCTTGGATGCCGTACCAGTGCCCGCCTCGGTCTCGGACGCGCTGGCGACGGCGAGCCCGGCGTAGTCGAGCGAGGGACCCGCCGCGATTTCGATTAGGTCGATCGGCGTGAGCGACGCCATCAGCGAGTTTTGGAAGAGGCCGATCGCACCTGCGCTCGCACCTGCCTCCCCGACCGAGAATCCAGCAAAGACGAGCGGCGAAGCTTGGTAATAGACCCCGATCAGACGATTGGCTTGAACGCCGATGCGGAAGGCAAATCCGCCTCCGCCGACGGTGCTCGGGCTCACGATCGCGCCGCCGTTGAAGTTGAACCCAATCCTGACGCGGACGTGCTCGCGCTCGGTGCTCTCGCTCGACGCTGGGGCGGGCGCGGCCGCGACCGGCGGGTCCGCCCCAGGTCCTGCGGCTGGAGGAGCCGAGTCCGTCGCTGACGCAGAGGATTCGAGGCCGCTGAAGGCGAGAAGGGAGGGCAGCAATACGGAAGCGAGGCGTCGAAGGCGCATGCGATGGTTTGACGACGGGCTTCGCCGACGATCAACGTAATTTTTCGTCGTAGTGGTGCGTCATGGCTGAAGACCGCGTTCGGCTCGTGACCGTGGCGTTTTCTTTTCGCGTCCCAGAGCGACCATCGATCGGCTGAATTTCGTCGTGTTATCGTCTTCCACCCGAGCGCGGAGGGGCGCCCTCAGCGGCAGAACGTCAACGGTCGTCTATCGACCGACGCTCGACCCACCGCGCCCACTCACCATCGGACACGGCCTCGTCTGGCTGACCGACGTTTTTCTTCCGACGCAAGCCGCACCGATCGCACGAGAAGAAGGCGAACGCGGCGGGGTAGCGGCGCCCGTTCTCGTCGGCCATCGTCGCTCGAATGAACGTCTGCATCGTCATTCGGCCGCTCGCACAACCCCGGCACCGCTCGCGAAAGACGCGGAAGATGGCCTCGAGAGGGCCTGGTGCCGGCACGTGCGCCATTCGTCGATCCTACCTGAACCGTGTTGCCAACTTTGCGTAACACATGTCGTCCACGCCGATCCCACACGATTTCCTTCTAGTGTAGAGTGCCCGCGTCAGACTTCGTCGCGCCCGGAGTCCGAGCGCATCGCGAGGAAGTCGCGCGTCACTCGAGGCTCGTTCACCGCCATGTCCAGCCTATGGCCCCGACAGCGCCTCCGGCCACCGGTGACGCAGAAACCTTCACCTCGTGCTTCGGTGCGAGGAGAAATACGGCGACGCCAGTTCCGAACAGGGCGGCGCCGACGACGATCTTTGACGGCGAACCTTACGTATCCTCGACGGCGCTCGGCGACGCCTCGTTTGGGCCAGGCGTCGCGGAGCCTGGCTCGGGCGCCGAGAACATGCGGAGGCTCCACTCGAAACGACTCTGCGCGATTCCCAAGAGGCTGACGCACTCGGACTCGCTGAGGCGCCCTTCGCGCAGGCCTTCCTTGGTGCCAGCCAAGATCGACTCGCGCGCCTTCGAGAGCCATCGCGCAACGGTCGCTCGGTGCACGCCTTCGAGCCGAGCGAGATCGTCGAGCGACAGGCCATCGATGTAGTGGAGCCGCAAACGCATCACGTCGTCGGCTGGCAGTCCCGCGACCGCCGCGCACAGCGCGTCGCGAAAAACACGGCGTTGGTCGTCCTTGAGGAACAAGAGCGCCTCGTCGATCCCGCTTTCGCGGCTCACGATGGCTTCGTCGTCACCGACCTCGGCGCGCGCTCCCTTCTTGCGCGAGCTGCGAAGGGCGAGGCGGATCGCAGAGACACGAACCCAGGCGAAGAGCGGAGACCGGCCGCCGAAGTCCGCGATCTTTCCCGGCTGACCTTCTTTGGGCACGAGCAAGAGAACACGAAGCTCCTGCTGCACGTCGTCGACCGTCGCGTCCGCGAGGCGCATATGCCGAAGCATCTTCGGAACCTGCGAGAGCACGAGGCGATCGACGTAAACGAGCGCCTTCGGATCGCCTTGGGCACACGCAAAGGCCAGGCACAGGTCCTCCTCGATGCCCGCGTCGTCGCTGGCTCCCTCCGCGTGCCGCGCCGCCAAGAACTGCTCGAGATCGTCGGGTGCGAGCCGAATGCCGGGGTACTTCTCGAGAGCACGAGCGCGCGCGTCGGTCGCTTTGGCCACGGCAAACACTACCCCGACGCGGCCGCGTTGACCAACGGCGCCTTGCCGCGCCGCCTCGTCGTCCGTCCGCGGATGGTCGCCTCGCGGCCTCGCGAACGCTCACGGCTTTCGCCGACGCTCCGGCCGAGCGCGGGCGAGCGCGCGGAGCTCGTTCGTGACGCCGACGAGACCCGCCGCCGTCGTCGCGCGGAGCTCGTGTTCGAGCCCCGGCACGTTTCCCGACAGCATCGCGGTGATGGATCGGAGACGAAGCTCGGACCTCACGTCGACGCTGCTGGCCGCGTGCCGCTTTGCCAATTCGAGCTCTTCGTTCGAGCCAGCCGAGTCCCCCACCGCGTCGCGCGCGAGCGCGCCCAAGATCCTGGTCGACGGCTTGGCTCGATGCCCCTGCGGCCCTTCCTTCCTCGCCGACGAACATCCAAGCGACCGCGAGGTCCGCCCACTCGACGGCGGCCAACCGTCGCGCGGCTGCGTGTCCCTCGATGAGGCTCGCCATGCGGACGTACTCGAGATGCTCGAGCGCATCGTAGGTCGTCTCTGCGTCGACAGCGCCACTCCCTGCTCGTGTGCGAAACGAAACGAACGCGGAGTGGGCGGGCGAAGCTGCAGCGCCGGGGTCGCGTCGGCGTGCGAGAGCCAAGCGAGAGCCATGACTCCGACGATCGCGACGATCGTGACGGCAACGGCGACGTCAGCCCTGGCGCGGCGCAGTCTCGGCATCTCTCGGAGGCTGGCCTCGGATCGCGCGTCGGCTCCGCGCACCGACGCCTGCTCTTCCGTGCCCTCGACGACCCGTCCGGAGCCGACGCGAGATCGCGTGGTCCACACCCGATGATGCTTCTCCCGGAGCACGTGGCTGCCCGTCAGCCTCATCTCCGAGCGGTTGACGGTCGCGAGACCGAAGTCCGTCAGAATGGCGCGCCCGCTCTTCTCGAGCATCACGTTTCCGGCCTTGATGTCGCGGTGGATGATACCGACCGCGTGAACGACGTCGATCGCCGCCGCGAGCGCCCGGCACAGCGAGAGGCACTCGTCGAAGGGCATCGGACCGCGCGATTTGATCCGCTCCGACAGCGTCTCTCCGTCGATGTATTCCATGGTGTAGAACGGGACGTCGCCGCCGACGGCGTGATGGATCCCGAAAAGTGGCCTGAGCTTGGCACTGCACGCAAGCCATCGGCCCCCCATCGACGACGATGACGAGCAACCTCCTCCCTCCTCGGCGACGCTCGTCCCTACGTCCGGCCCGAAGCGGTCGGACTCGTCGACCCGCATCGCGGTGTGGGTCGAAAACCCGTCGAACCTAGGCGCGAGACTCCGGTAGCTTCGCGATGTCGCACGCGGCGTTCCCCATTCCGAGCGGATGACCTTGATGACGAGCCTGACGTTTTTTGGGAACCAACCTGTGGCTCCGTCGTGAAACTAGGAAGCCTATGCGGAAAAAGTGCGATCTTTTGGTGTTTCTCCTCCTCGCCTGCGCCGCGTGCTCGCCCGGCACGGGCCGCCCGAGCGAGCTCCCGCCGCCGCGCAATCCGACGAGCGGTGCCGCGGTGGCAACCGCCGCCCTGCCGTCCGGCAAGAACGGGGCAGACGGAAAGACCCCAAAAGGCGCGTTCGGCCCGCTCTTCGACGACCTCGTCGCCAAGGTTCGGCGTCACCATGTCTTCGCCGAAGGACAAGCCGCAGTGTTCGCACGCTCGCTCGAACGGCTTCGCCTGGAGGCGATCGCCGCCGAGACCGACTCCGAGGGCATGGTCGCCATGGCCCACCTCGAGCGCGCGCTCGGCGATCGCCACTGCAACCTTTCCCCTCCGGCCGATGTGCGAGCTGCGGGCCTAGGTCTAGGCCTCTCCCTGCACACCGAGCGCGAGCCGTCGGGCAAGGTGAGGGTACGCGTCGAGTCGATCGAGGATCCCGCCCTCGAAGCGAAGGTGCGCGTGGGCGACGAGGTACTTGACGTCGACGACGTACCCGCCGAGACCTGGCTCGCCGATCATCCGTTCGAATCGAACGCGCTCAACCCCGACGCTCGCCTCTCCGAGACGGCGCACGCGATCGTCTATCAGGTGATTCCTTGGACGACCGTCAAAGAGGGCCAGACACGGAGGCTACGGCTCGCCAACGCGGGGGACGTCACCATGACGTTCCGGCGGCCCTTCCGCTACGAGCGTGAAGAAAACGTTCCGGACATCGACTCCAGTCCGGCCATGGCCAGCGTCTCGTGCAAACAAGACGGAAAGGTGCCCTACTCGGGATACGAGCTCGCGTCGGTGGGCGTGAACTATTGCATCTATCGTCCCGCCGCAGCCAACCGCGGAGCGCAGGGGACGCGAATCGTGAGGTTCGTCTCGTTCATGTACCCCGCACGGGAGACCTCGGCGCAGCTTCGGATGGTGCGTGTGGACCACGACGGGCTCGCGCGTGAGCTCGTCGGCGCACGCCGCGTAGTCTTGGACCTTCATGAGAACCACGGCGGCAACAACCCCTTCGTGTTCCTCAGCTGGTTCGCCAAGCAGCCTTGGCAGCACGAGATGGTGACAGTGCGCGTCTCGCGCGACTTTACGGAAGAAGAAGTGCGTAACTTTCTTTATGGCGACGGCGACCTGACCAAGAGCTACTTGGCTCGGGCCCAGCGCGGCGACGAATGGCTTTCGTATCCATTCTTGTGCAAAGGCGAAGGCTGCGACGGAATGCGCGGGCCGCGCCCTGCCGAGCGCGTGACGGAGGCCCCCGTCGGGGTGATCACCGGCCCCGAATGCACGTCGAGCTGCGATGCGTTTTCGGTGATTTGGTCGACGTTCGGTATGGGGCCGATCGTCGGCAAACAGCCCATGCACGGCTTCACCTCGGTGCGCCACGAATTCCCGATGCGCAGCCCCGACGGTCGCAGTCTCGGGCTCTTTCGCGTCGCGCTCTCGCACGAGGCCTTTGCGGGCAAGCCACCCCTCGAGGGCGCGCCGATCCGTCTGGATTGGCAGGCGCGCGAAACGTTCGCGACGCGCGACACCTGGCTCGATGCCTCCGTCGCCGAAGTGAGCTCGCGGCTCGCCGTCGGCTCGGGCCGCTGAGAACCAGCATCATTCTTCCAGCGTCGGCAAGCTCGTTCAGGGCGATTTTCCCAGCCGCGCCAGGGCGACGTCGCGCGCGGCGGCGGGCAACGATGTGACCTGCTGAGGCTACGACGGCCGCGACGCTAGGAGCACCGAACAGTTCGATGACCGAGGATTTTCGCTGAGTTGCGAGCCGTGCGAGGCGCGACGACGAGTCCTACTGCTGCTAGCCGAGGAGGAGTAACGAAGCACGGCGAAGTAAATCGGCGAAAAGCCGACCGAATCGAACTGTTCGGTGCTTTAGAGCACGAACCCTTCCGGTGTGTGCGCGCGTGTGTTTCGCTCGGTCGCTGGCCTACGACGAGGAACGGCCGATCAGCGCAGCTTCGCGACGAACGAGCCGGTAGCGGGCACGTCGATCGTGACCTTGGCGCCCTCGCGTTTGCCCTTCCCGTCACCCAGCACGCGGGTGAGCTCGCTGCCCTCCACCTCGGCGGATACGGTCTGATCGGATTCGCTCATGTTCTCGACCACCAGATAGGCCTCGGTCGCGTCGGAGCGGGTAAACGCGAATACGCTCGGGTTTCCAACGTCGACGAGCGCCATCGCGCCAGTACCGAATACGGCGCGCCCACGGCGAAGCGCGAGCATGCGGCGATAGTGGGTATACATCGAGGACTTGTCGTCCTTCTCGGCCTCCACGCTGGTGCTCGCCGCGTCGGCCCCGAAGGCGATCCACGGCTTCGCGACGCTGAAACCGTGACCCTCGGCGCGTATCCAGGGCATCGGCGTGCGCGCCGAGTCGCGAGCGTCGACCACCTTCTCCGTGCCGGGGCGGAGGCCGAGCTCTTCGCCGTAATAAATATAGGGAGTGCCGCGCGCGAGCATTTGAATCTCTGCCGCGCGGCGGTGGCGCCACTCTTTGCCCTGCGACACTTGAAACGCGCGCCCTACGTCGTGGGAGCCGATCACGAGGGCGTTCTGGTAGCCCTCCGGGAACGTGTCCGTCGCGCGGAAGGCCCTGTCGATTTGGTCGCGGCTCTCGCTCTGGAAGGCGATTGGCCACAAGTAGCCAAAATCGAACAAAAAGGCCATTTGGAAGGCGTCCTTGCCATTGCCGTAGTAGGCCTTCGGGCTATCGAAGAGGACGGACTCGGCCACCATCGCGCGGTTCGGGAATTTGTCGACCTCGGCGCGGAGCTTCTTTACGTACTCGGCTGTCTTCGGCTGGAGGGCGCCACAATCTTTGGGCACGTTCGTCTCGAAGAGGAGGCCTATCACGTCGCAGCGGAAGCCGTCGGCGCCGAGCTCGAGCCAGCGCTTCGCGACCCCGAGCGTCTCCGCGACCACCTCCGGATTATCGAAGTTCAAGTCGGGCTGGCCGGGGTAGAAGCGGTGAAAATAGTATTGATCGCGGGCCGCGTCGAGGGACCACGGCACCGTGCCGAACGTGGAGTTGAACGGGCCACACGCGTTCGTGGGCGACGACGCCGTATCCGACCACACGTAATAGTCGGCCTTCGGGTTCGTCTTGTTGGTGCGCGACTCCTGGAACCACTTGTGCTCGCTGGAGGTGTGATTGAACACCAAGTCCAAGAACACGCGCATCTTCCGGGCGTGCGCCTCGTCGAAGAGCTTCTTCAGGTCTTCTTTCGTGCCGTACTCGGGCGACACGGCGTCGTAGTCGGACACGTCGTAGCCGGAGTCTTTGAAGGGGCTCTTGAAGATCGGCATGAGCCAAATGGCGTCGACCCCGAAGCCCTTGAGGTCGTCGAGGCGCGACACGAGCCCGGGCAGGTCGCCGATGCCGTCGCCGTTCGAGTCTTGGAACGAGCGCAGGTACACCTCGTAGAACACCGCGTGGCGGTACCAATCGGGGCCCTCCAGCAGGGTGGCGGCGCGGCTCTGCTGCTCGGCGGTGGGAGCAGTGGGTGCCTCTACCTCGGGCGTCTCGATCGGGGTGGGGTCGGTGCCGCAGGCCCCCAAAGCGAGCACGGCCGACAAAGCCAAAACGAACGAACCGCGGAGGCTACGCATCCTCCTATGGGAGAGCAGAATCATGGCGTTCGCAAGCCCTCGAACGGCTTGGTCTCGCGCGCGTGGTCGTTCGCGGAGAAAGGGCCTACCCTCCGAGGACGCCATGCCGCCCGCACCGCCTGCCCCGTATCGCGACGACCTCGGCCAAGCCCACGCCCGCATCGAGCGGCTCGAGGAAGAGCTCCGTGAGGAGCGCGCCAAAACCGCGGGCCTCGCGTCAGCGTCGGCGTCCGAGCGAGATGCGGCCTACGCCGGCGCCCGCCCGCCGCGCGTGAAGCCCGTCGCGCTCTTCGCGGCGATCGGCGTGGTAGCGAGCGCGTTTTTCGCGTTCCACGCCGCGCGCCACAACCCGAAGGCCATCCTGCTGCTCTCGGTCGACTCCGTAATGAACAACGTGGAAACGTACCGCGGCGAGCACATCAAGGTCGAGGGCGACGTCGTGCCGCGCCAAACGGTGGTGCGCGAGGTGCCTTGTGAGACGCGGCTCGAGATCGAGCGCGGCGGCCTCCGAATGCCGGTGCTCTACGAGGCGTGTGTGCTCCCCGACCTCTACGCCGATCGCTCGGAGGTCGTGGTCGACGGAGCGCTCGCTTCGGACGGACTATTCCACGCCAAAAAGCTCGCGGTGCGCGTGCCGTCGTACTGAAGCCGAGCGAAGAGCACGACGCCGAGGGCCTCCCCGCGCTCGCTTCTCGCGGCGCGGGGTACGAGCCCGTTGGCTGTAGCTACGCCACGATGCCCAGCTTTTTTCCTGCCGCCGTGAACGCCGCGATCGCGCGATCGACCTGTTCGAACGAGTGGTCGGCCGAGAGCTGCACGCGGATTCGCGCCTCGCCCTTGGGCACGACGGGGAAGTAAAAGCCAATCACGTAAATGCCCTCTTCGAGGAGCGCGGCCGACAAATCTTGGGAGAGGCGCGCGTCGCCGAGCATCACCGGTACGATCGGGTGAATGCCCTCTTTGATGGTGAACCCTGCCGTCTTCATGCCTTCGCGGAAGCGGAGCGCGTTCGCCATCACCTTGTCGCGGAGCTCCGTCGTGCGGCCGAGGAGCTCGAGGACCGCGATCGACGCACCGACGATCGCCGGCGGGATCGAGTTCGAGAACAAGTAGGGCCGCGAGCGCTGGCGAAGGAGACCGATGATTTCCTTTTTGCCAGTGGTGAATCCGCCCGCCGCGCCGCCGAGCGCCTTGCCGAGCGTGGAGGTCATCACGTCGATGCGCTTCTCCGCCCCGAAGTGCTCGGCGGTGCCGCGCCCGGTTTTGCCCACGAAGCCGCTCGCGTGGGAGTCGTCCACCATCACCATTGCGCCGTATTTTTCGGCCAAATCGCAGATTTTGTCGAGCTTCGCGAGGTATCCGTCCATCGAGAACACGCCGTCGGTCGCGACCATACGGAGACGCTTTCCCTGCGTCTTCTTCAAGGCCTCTTCGAGCGCGTCCAAGTCGCCATTGGGGTAGCGGTGGCGCTCGGCTTTGCAGAGGCGAATGCCGTCGATGATCGACGCGTGGTTGAGCGCGTCGGAGATGATGGCGTCTTCTTCGCCGAGCAGCGTCTCGAAGAGGCCCCCGTTCGCGTCGAAGCACGAGCTGTAGAGGATGGTGTCCTCCGTGCCGAAGAACTCCGATATTTTGGACTCGAGCGACTTGTGCAAATCCTGAGTGCCGCAAATGAAGCGCACGGAGCTCATGCCGAATCCGTGGGTGTCGATCGCGGCGTGCGCGCCGCGGATGACCTCCGGGTGGGACGAGAGGCCGAGGTAGTTGTTGGCGCAGAAGTTCAGCACGTCGCGCGCCTCGCCCTCGCCGACACGAATGCTCGCCGCCTGCGGACCACGCAGGATGCGCTCCTTCTTGAAGAGGCCGGCATCCTCGATTTCACGCAGGGTCTTCTCGTACACGGTCTTCGCGGCGTCGAACATGGGCCGACATTAGGCGCGGCGCGGGCCGATGCTCAAGCGCGACCGCACCGGCCCGCCGTTGACGCGTGGATGACGCGCCGCCCCCATCTGCCTCCCATGGAGCGCGACGTCAGTGGTAGGCGCGCGGCGGGCCGAGCACGAAGAGCGCGCCCCTCGCGAAGCCTTCGGCGCGCTCGCCGATGCGTGTCTTCTGCTCGTCGGAGAGGAACACGATCCCGCCGTCGCGATCGTAGCTCATCAGGTTGTTCACGACCGTGGTGTGCGCGTTGCCGAAGAAGTGGCCGAGCTCGTGCGCGAGCACGGAGGGCTTCGCGATCGACGAGAGCACCACGTAGCGTTTCTTCGATTCGCGCTGCGTCCAGGTGACACCCATGCGCATGCGCGGCGGCTCGTCCACGTCGCGGAGGGAGCGCACGACGAACACGTTGATGTAGCCGCCCTCGAGCTGGTCCTGGAACGCGTCGCGATCGTCGCGCGTCTCCACCTCGATGCGGCCGGGATCCTTCTTGCCTATCTTCCGAACCACCCAGCGAAAGTGAACGCCGACGGCGCCGAAGAGGCGCTCGGCCTCGGCCACCTGCGCATCGATCCAGGCATCGGGCTGCACCGGCGCGCCGGAGGGCTCGGCGACCGTGAACGCGATCCCGAAGGTGCGTTCCTCGGCGCGCGCGGACGGTGCGATCGTCACTCCCACGAGCACGAGCAAAGGCGCGCCGGCGAGGAGCCGCGCATACCGTGCACGATGTAAGCAAAAGAAGGCCACAGCTCCTGAGGGTAGCCGATCGCCGACGTTTCGGCCCGCTCCCGCGCGACACGAAGGAGGCGAGATTGGCGCACGCGGGTTTTCCTCGCGCGCGGAGCGAGGGCGACGATCGCAGGACGATTTCCCTCGTTCGGTGACGAATGGCCTTCCGCCCGGGCGCGCGCGCGATTGCCCATGATCGGCGTTTCCGAAACGTCACATGCGTTCTGACGGAGAAAGGGCTATGGCCGCTGCATGACTACGCCTCTCGTCGCGGTCGTCATGGGCTCCCGGTCCGACTGGGAGACGATGCGCCACGCGGTGCAGAAGCTCGAGGAGCTCGGCATTCCGCACGAGGTGCAGGTGGTCTCCGCGCACCGCACCCCCGACCTCCTCTTTTCGTTCGCGGAGGGCGCGCGCGCTCGCGGCATCCTCGTCATCGTCGCGGGGGCTGGTGGGGCCGCGCACCTGCCCGGCATGATCGCGGCGAAGACCACCCTCCCGGTGCTTGGCGTTCCGGTCGAGTCGAAGGCGCTCTCGGGCATGGACTCGCTGCTCTCGATCGTACAAATGCCGGCGGGGATCCCGGTCGGTACCCTCGCGATAGGGGTCGCCGGCGCGACGAACGCGGGCCTCTTGGCCGCGCAAATCCTGTCCACCACGTCGCCGGAGATCGCCGCGAAGCTGGAAGCGTTCCGCACCACACAGCGCGACGCCGTGCTCGCGGTCGGCGATCCACGCACCACGCCCGAGGCCTCGCGCCTCCGGAGCGAACGAGAGGCGAAGTGACCACGATCGGCATCATCGGCGGGGGTCAGCTCGGGCGCATGTTGGCGCAGGCGGGCAGCACCCTCGGCTGTCGCTTCTTGATTCTGGATCCTTCTCCCTCCGCGTGCGCCGGCGGCGTGGGCGAGCTCCTCGTCGGCCAATACGACGACGAAGCGCGCCTCGTCGAGCTCTCGCGCCGCGCCGACGTCGTGACCGTCGAGTTCGAGAACGTGCCGCCCGATGCGGCGCGCTACTTGGCGGCGCTCTTGCCCGTTCACCCGAGCCCGAGCGCGCTCGCGACGGCGCGTGATCGGCTATTCGAAAAGGAGGCGTTTCGGCGCTTCCATATCCCGATCGCCGATTTTCGCTCGGTGTCGTCCGAAGAAGAGCTGCGGCGCGCGGGGGAGGAGCTCGGATATCCTTGTTTCCTGAAGACTCGTGTCTTCGGGTACGACGGTCGTGGCCAATGGGTTCTCCACGGGCAGGAAGACATCACCGCCGCGTTCGACGCGCTCGGCAAGGTGCCGCTCGTTTGCGAGGCCCGCGTGCCGTTCGAGGCAGAGGTGTCGCTCGTGGCCGCGCGCAACCCGCAGGGCGAATTCCGCTTCTATCCACTGAACGTGAACGTGCACGAAAAGGGGGTATTGCGCTTCTCGCGCCCCAACGCGTGGCCGGTGACTCCCGATTTGCAGAGTCGCGCCGAGGCGCTGATGGAGAAGCTCCTCGTCGGCCTCGACTACGTGGGAGTGCTCGCGGTGGAGCTCTTCGTGGTGAATGGCGAGCTCGTCGCGAACGAAATGGCCCCCCGAGTGCACAATAGCGGACACCACACGATCGAGGGCTCGCGCACGTCCCAGTTCGAGAACCAGGTGCGCGCGATCTTGGGCCTCCCCCTCGGGGACACCACGCCGCTCGCGCCGGTCGCGATGGTGAACCTGCTCGGCGAGGTGCCGGACATGGGCGCCCTCTTGAAGATGAAAGACGTGCACGTGCACGCCTACGGCAAGTCGGCCTCACCCGGCCGCAAAGTGGGTCATGTCACCGTGCGGGCAGACAGCGAAGACGAGCTCGACGCGAAGCTCGACGCGGTCGCCACGATCGTGTGCCCCGAGCTCGCGGCCAAGGTGCCGCGCCGAACGAAGGCGTAGACCGGCCCCCAAGGCCGCGCGGCAAGTGGAAATTCGGGCTTCATTTCGCCTCGCGTGCGAAGCTCCGCCTCCCATGCCTTCCGTTCGTGAGCTCATCGGCCGTGTCATCGCCCTCCCCATCAAACGCTTCGGGCCGCCGGGCGCGTTCTTGAGCCTGGGGCCGGAGGACCACGAGGTCATTCTGCTCCCCGGCGCCGAGATCCCCGAGGGCGCGGAGGTCGACGACGAGATCGACGTGTTCGTTCACTTCGACTCCGAAGATCGTCCGATCGCGACCGCGAAGCGCCCCAAGCTAGGCCTCGGCCAAGTCGCGTTTTTGGAGGTCACCGAGCTCACCCACATCGGAGCGTTCGTCGACTGGGGCCTCCCGAAGGAGCTCTTGGTGCCGCACGCGGAGCAGACGGTGGAGCTCCACGCGGGCAAGAAGTACGCGATTGGCCTCTATGTCGATCCGAGCGGGCGCCTCGCCGGCACCATGCGCGTCAGCGAGATGCTCCGCGAAATGCGCGAGTTCGAGGTCGGGGAGTGGGTGCGCGGCGAGGCGTGGAGAAAAGAGCCCGAGGTCGGCGTGTTCGTCATCGTCGAGCGCCGCTACGTAGGGCTCGTCCCCGCGAGCGAGCCGAACCACCTGGAGCGCGGCGAGGCCTGCGAGGTCCGCGTCGCCGACGTGCTCCCCGATGGTAAAATCGAGCTCTCCCTCCGCGGTTTGGCGCACGAAGAAATGGACAAAGACGGCGAGCGCATCCTCGCCCGCCTCGCCGAGCCGGGTGCGCCCAAGTTCGGTGACTATTCCAGCCCCGACGAGCTCCGCGACCTCTTCGGGATGAGCAAAAAGGCCTTCAAGCGCGCCGCCGGACGGCTCCTCCGCGAAAGGCGGATCGATCTCGATGGTGAAGGGCACTTCGTGCTCGCCAAACCGAAGGCCGCCCCGCCTCGCGCCGAAGCCCCGCCGCGCGCGGCCACCCCGCCTCGTGGGGCCGCCCCGCCTCGCGCAAAAGCCGCAATGGCCAAGCCGAGACCGAAGCGAGGCTGAGGCTCGCGCCTCCAGAGCGACGTGAGGCTCGGCGCGCGAGAGCTTGGCTCGCGCGCCGCGAGCGCCCTCCGTCAGCCGCCGGCGAAGCGGGCGAACGCGTCGGCGTGGTCCGGGTGCCAGCGCGAGAGCGGCGGCCGATTCTCTACCAGGTCGCCCGCCGCCCAGAGGATTCGCTTCTCGTCGAGGGCGCGCGACACCTCGTTGTCCGGGCAGAGCACGTAAAAATCCCCGGCCGCGAGGCGCTCGAGCAAAAAGTCGATCGTCTGCTCTGCCGTCCACGCGCTCGCGGGTTTCTCGGTGCGCCCGCGAGACGTCATCGGCGTAAAGACGAATCCGGGAATGAACAGGTGGGCGTGGATGTGGGCGTTCGGCGTATTTCGCAGCTCGTGCTCGAGCGCCTCCGTGAACGCTTTGACTGCCGCTTTGGACACATTGTAGGCGGGATTTCCAGGAGGGCTCGTGATTCCCTGTTTCGATCCTGTGTTGATCACGAGGCCGGGGCGGCCGCGCGCGATCATGCCGGGCACGAAGGCCTGAGTGCCATTCACGACGCCCCACATGTTCACCGCGAGGGTGGACTCCCAGCTCTCCTTCGAGCCGAGGATGGAAGACTCTTTCCCGATGCCGGCGTTGTTCATGAGCACGTCGGTCCCGCCGAAGCGGGTCGTCACCTCGGCGGCGAGGGCGTCGAGCTCTGCCCTCTTCGCGACGTCCACCTCGCGCGCGATCACGTCGTCGGGGCTCTTCGTGTTGGCGGCGATCTCTTTCCGCGCGTGCTCGAGGCGGTCTTCGCCGCGATCGGCGATGCAGACACGGAGGCCGAGAGACGCGAGCTTTTTGGCGGCGGCGAGGCCGATCCCGGACGCGCCTCCGGTGATGACCGCGACGGCGCCGTGGACGATGGCAGGGTGGCTCATGGATCGTGGGTTAGCAGCAAATCGGCGGCTACGGACGCGAGATGCGGCTTCTCGTCGGGCTCGCGCTCGCTTCGGCGACCGGTGGCAACGGCCGAGCACGTCCCGATCGTCGGCTCCCGCGCGCGTGTATTCCCGTAGTCTGCTCGCCACCATGCCCGAGCTACCCGAGGTCGAGCACACGAGACGAAACCTGGACACGTGGCTCCGCGGCGCGCGCCTGAAGGAGGTCACCGCCCACGATCCGCGCGTGATTCGCCCTGCGAAGCCCGCCGCGTTCTCCGAAGCGTTGACTGGCAAGAAGGTCGCGACCGTGGAGCGGAAGGGCAAGTGGCTTCGCCTGCTGCTCGACGACGATACGCGGCTCTTCGTGCACCTCGGCATGACCGGGTGGTTCGAGCACTCGAGCGGCGTCGACTCCAGCAATCCGCATCGATCGGCGAACGGCGATCTCGTGCGCTTCGAGCGCGTTCGG
Organism: Myxococcales bacterium; assembly: GCA_013297655.1. Classification (GTDB taxonomy): domain Bacteria; phylum Myxococcota_A; class Polyangia; order Polyangiales; family Polyangiaceae; genus JAAFHV01. The sequence goes on from JAAFHV010000110.1 coordinate 19,677, forward strand.
TTCGAGGTGGTGAAGCCGCGGAGGACCAAGTCGGAGGTGGTGAGCTACGTCGATCCACGAAGGTGGGGCCAGCTCGTGCTCGCGACGGAGGATATCCCCTCCTGGACGAGCCTCGGCCCGGACCCGCTCGCCGATGGCGTCGATCTCGAGGTGCTCGAAAAACGCCTCGCGCGGCGTAAGAAGCAGTCGATCAAAGAGGCGCTGATGGACCAGACGGTGCTCGCGGGAGTCGGCAATATCCAGGCGATCGAGAGCCTCTGGAAGGCCAAGATCGATCCTCGCTCGGGGGCGAGCGCGGTCGCCGGCCAACCGAAGCTGCTCGCGAAGATCGCGCGCGCGATCGGGTGGACGATCGCGCGCACCCTCGAAGACCTCGCCAAGGGCGAAGCGGGCGCGAAGAACCCGTTCAAGGTTTACGGACGCAAAGGCGAGCCATGCCCCCGATGCCGCACGGCGCTGGAGCGGTTCGACCTCGGGGGGCGCACGACCACGGTCTGCCCGACCTGCCAGCGCCTCGTGGAGTAGCGCGACGACGCGCGCGTCCGCGGCGAACGTGCTCGCGCCGGGGTGTTTCCGGGCAGAACCGTACGCGGCGGACGCGGCTACGAGTGCCTACTTGAGACGGGTCTCGAAGACCTCGGCGAGGGTGCGGCAGGCGTCGACGGCGGTGAAAATACCGACGACCTTGCCGCTCTGGGCGACGATCGCGGAGCCGTACTTCTTCTCTGCCATTTCGGCCGCCACCACCGTTACCGGGGTGTCCGCGTCGACGGTATAGGGCTCGGTCGACATCGCCTCTGCCACGGTGATGACCTTCGGATCGACGCCCGCGAGCGTCTCGATCATCGTGACGTCGCGCTGGCTCAAGAGTCCGACGACCTTCTCGCCGAGGAGCACGGGCAAGTGACGAATATGGTGGTCGGCCATCGTCTTCGCGGCGACCGCGATCGTCGCGCCAGCGTCGACCGTGTGCGGCGACGTGGACATGTATTTGAAGATCGGGGGGACGGGTTTGCTCATGCCGACCTCCTAAGCAACCTTCGTGCTCGGCCGGGTACTCGTGCGCGAGCGGGCACGACGCTTACATTGCCGCACGGGCTGCGGATCGTCTGCAAAACTGGCGCAGGTGCTTACGCGGTCGGCTCTTTGCGCGCCGCGGCGCGCCCCCGGAACCGCTTGACGACATCCAAGTCACGAACGACCACCACGAGGTAGAGCACGAACGACAAAGTGCCTATCGCCTGGCCGAGCGTGAGGGCGACGAGAACGGGCCACACCGTAGGCTCGAGCACGCTCCACACCATGAGCGGCAGCGCGAGCAAACCCATCACACAGGCGATACGAAGGAGAGTGCGATCTTCCGGCAGCTTCATCGCGCGCCTCCGTCGAGGGGGAGCTCTTTTCCGAGCTTCGTGCTGGGGTGGGCGAAGCCGTGGCATCCGGGGCTCGCACACGAGAGCTCGCCGCTGCGTACGTTCGGGAGCGCCGCGGCGTGGGCCGATACCTTGTTCCACCCCGGCGTCGTCGTCGTGTGGCAGGAGGTGCAGGTGGAGTTCGGCATCGGCTTCATGATGCGAATGGCGTGGCGCGACTCCTCGAGCGGCATGGAGTGGTACTCCGTCAAATAGAGATACACGTGCCGCATACCGCCGAGCTTGGTGAGCACGAAGCCATACATGCCGTAGTCCTTGTGGCAGGTGTAACAGTTGTCCTTTCCGAACGACGCGTTTCGACCGTGAATCGCGGAGAGCGCGGTGCTCTCGGGCATCGAGGCCTCCGCCGCGTGCGGGATCATCACGTGGCACGAGCCACAGAACGCACGTGACTGCGTCGCCTCGAAGCCCGCGACGTTCGCCGAGCCCGCCGCCGCGATGGGGAACACCCCGAGTCCGAGGAGAAGCCAGAGCTTCGTCGTCGAGGGAATGGTCCTTGCGTTGTCGCCCTCGTTCCGTCCCCGCACGAGGTGCACGGAGAGAATTGCAGCGGACAGGCCCGCGAAAACCATCGCCATGCCACTCAACATCGACATCGCGTGACGGCTCCTTCCCAGTCCAGATCGCGCCTTAAAACGCAGGATCCCTGCAAGCAGGTGGCCACGGCGTTTTTTGCCGTCGTGGCGCTCCAGTGCTCGCTCGCCGAGGCGCAGCCTTTGCGCCTACGCGCAGATTCTCTCGCCTCGACGCGGTCGCCGGTCGGCCTCCTCGTGCTCACCGGACAAGACGAGCTCAAGCCTTGGCTCGACGCCGAGACCGTCACGTGGCTCGGCTTCGGAACCGTAGGGGGCCCTACCGGGCTCGGCGACGTACTCACGATTTCGGTTCGTGCCCGCCACGCCAAGAGTGGCTCCGAGGTGCGGCTCGGACGCATGGTCGTGACGATGGGCGCGGTGAGACCGATTCATCTCGACGGCGCGCGCGGTCGTGTTCGGTTGTTCGGCGGCACGACCGTGGAGTCGTTCGTGGGCATGCCGGTGCAGCGCGGGTTCGATTATCGCTCCTTGGGGTTTGCCGCTGGTGGTCGTGTCGCGCAAGCGTTCGACGTGACCACGATTGGAGCCTCGTACTTACGACGGCTCGAGGACGGAAATCTCTCGGACGAGGAGATCGGCGCCGACTTCGCGCTCACCCCCGCGCCGTGGCTCACCGCCGCCGCCCGCGCCGCCTTCGATCTCGTGGGCCGAGGCCCGAGCGACGTGCTCGTGTCCGCCAGCGTTCAAAACAGCGACATGCGCCTCGAGGTCTTCTCTACACACAGATCTCCGGGGCGACTGCTCCCTTCGACCTCGCTGTTCTCGGTCCTCGGTGATTTTGCCTCTACGAGCGTGGGCTCCACCGTTCGTTATCGCGCGTTTCCTCGCCTCGAGCTCCTCGCGCAGGGACAAGGACAAACCCGCGGCGACGAGCGCGGAGGCCAAGGGCTGGGGCGTGTCACGCTCGCCCTCGACGACGCGTGGGAAGGCACGTGCGGCTTCGAGCTCCGGCGCGTATCGTTCGGAGAGTCTCGCTGGACCGGCGCGCGCGGCCTCGTCTCGTTGCCCATCTCGCGGCGCCTACGAGCGGCGACGGAGCTCGAGATCGTGGCCCCCGACGATCCGCGAGGGCGCGGCGCGGTGTGGCCCTGGGCGCTCGTCGCGCTCGGCCTCAAACCGGCAGAGAGCTGGGATCTCGCGATCGGCGTCGAGGCCCTCGCCGGACCGTCGCGCGGCGCGGAGACCTTCGCCCTTGCCCGCCTCTCCTACGTGTTCGAGCGAGGCCGACGATGAAGACGCTCTTCGGCGGGCGGGGTATCCCGCAGATCGTCGTGCTCGCGCTGTGCGTGTTCCTCGCTTCGTGCGCGGGAATACTAGGGATACGTCCGAAGAGCCCCGAGCGCGCGTTCGATCATCGCGCGCACTCGCTCCGCGGGGTCGACTGCCTCACGTGCCACAAGGGAATATCTCTCGCTGGCGACGAAGGCCCGCTCCATTTGCCGGCGAGCACGGTGTGCACGAGCTGCCATGCGACTCCCCACGATGCGCGCGACTGCAGCTCCTGCCACGGGCGCGGGGCGACCCGCGAGAACGCGACCCTCGCGAGGAAACACCTGCGATTTTCCCACGCGAACCACGCCCCCGCCGTAAAGGGGCAGTGCATTCCTTGCCATATTGCGGCCGGCTCGAGCAGCCAGAGCGCCCTCCGCCCGCCGATGGCGCAGTGTTTTACTTGCCATAATCACCAAGAGAGCTGGAAGACACGCGACTGCGAGAGCTGCCACGTGGATCTTCCCAAAGAGGCGACGCGCCCCGCGAGCCACGTGGTGCACGAGGGCGACTTTATTCGTGAGCACGGCGTGCGCGCGGCCTCGGCCCGTGAGCTGTGCGCTTCGTGCCACACCGAGTCGTATTGCGCGTCGTGCCATGGCGTCAGCACCGCGGCGCTGCCTTGGCGGTTCTCGTTCGAGCGACCCACCCTCGCGGGCCTCCACCGCGCCGGGTTCCGCCAGCGTCACGCCGAAGAAGCGCGTGGGGCGCCGGGGCTTTGCACGACGTGCCACGCCGAGGAGCGATTCTGCGCGGACTGCCACGCCGAGAAGAACGTGGGCCGCGCCGAGATCGCGGGGCAGGCGCGCTCGCCGCACCCGGCGGGCTGGGTTCGGGCGCGCGGGGGTGAGCACGGCCGCGCGGCGCGGAGGGATCCGGGAAGCTGCGCGAGCTGCCACGGCGGCCGCGGCGAGGCCCTCTGCGTGGGGTGCCATAGCGTCGGCGGACCGGGAGGCAACCCGCACGGACCCGGTTTCACGAGCGCGCTCGATCCGAGCCGCGACACGCCGTGCCGGAGCTGCCACACGCGATGACGATGACGCCGCGACGATGGGGCGCCGTGGTGATCGCGTTCGTGGTGCTCGCGGCCGCGATTGGCCTTTTTCGCGCACACCCACGCGTGGAGCCGAAGGCGCCGACGTCGTTCGTGCCGGTGAGCTTCAAGGAGGCGCAGGGCTCGCCGATGCACGTGGCCCACCTCGAGCGGGGACACGTGGCTTGCCAAAGTTGCCATACCGCGGGAATGGAGCCGAAGGTCGATCTCGGCGTGTGCTCGGGCTGCCACGCCGCCGCGACCTCCCACGCACACAAGGGGAGCGCGACCCTCGGGACCACCTGCGTCGACTGCCATAACTTCTCGCCTTCGACTCCGACGAAGCCATGCGCTTCTTGCCATACCGAGGGGTCCAAACTTGGGGGGCTCCCGCTCCTCGCGCATGGTCGTGAGGGCACCTCGTGCCGATCGTGCCATACGATCCACGCGCCGGAGCCACCGAAGGCCGCGGCAGGCCCATGTGCTTCGTGCCATGTCGTGGCGGCGCGCCATGGTGCCCGCGCGACGACCACAGCGGCGGCAGTGACCGGTCGCGACCCCCCTTCGACCACGGGCGCGACGGCGACCGCGATGTGCTCGGATTGCCACGCGCCACACGCCCCCAAGAGCGCGGCGGGGGCCACGTGCGCGGGGTGCCACGCGCAGAAGTCCACCGGCAGCCACGAGGCGTGCGTGACCTGCCACGCGCCTCACGACGCGACCAAAACGAGCGTCGCCACGTGCGCGAGCTGCCATGCGGGGAAAGCGCCGTCTGCCGGTCATGCGGCCTGCATCACGTGCCACGCGCCACACGCTGCGAAAGGCGCCGGTGTCTCGTGCGTCGGATGCCACGCCGGAAAGAGCGCGCTCGCCGCCACGAACGTCCGCGAGCACGCCATGTGCTCGAGCTGCCACGCGCCGCACACCGTAACGGGAGAGAAGCCCCGCGCACCCGCGGACGCGTGCATCGGCTGCCACGCGAAGGTCGTCTCGGGTCACCCGCGCGCAAAGGACCACGCCGGCCGCGAGGTCACCTGCATCGGGTGCCACACCGCCCACCCGAGCCGGCCCTCGGAGGTGGTCGTCGCGTGCTCTTCTTGCCATACGAAGGCTGCCGACGATCGTGCGCTCCATGCCAGTCGCGCGTCCACGAGCGGCCCCGTCTGCGTCGATTGCCACGCCAAACACGGGTTCGCCAAACCGACCCCCGCGGCCTCGTGCACCGGCTGCCACGCGCCCGTCGCCTCGCAGGTGCGGCGCGGCCACGACGCGTGCCGGAGCTGCCACACGAGCGCGCACGAGCCCAAGCGCGTGGCCGCCTGCGCGTCGTGCCATGCGCCCGAGAGCCACGGTCCGAGGGGCCATGCAAACTGCACGCAATGCCACGACGCCCATAGCGGCTCGCTCGCCAAGGTGACACCTGCCGGCGCGAAGTCCACGTGCCTCACCTGCCACGCCAAGAAGGCCAGCGAGCTCCACGGAAAGGCCGATTCACCGGGCTGCGCTTCTTGCCATAGCCCGCATCCGAGCGCGAGCGCGCCCGCGAAGAGCCCCCCGCCCTGCACGTCGTGCCACGCCAAGAGCGGACTGCCTCGCCTCCACGGCGCGCCATCCCACGGGGTCTGCGCCGACTGCCATCGTTCGAGCCATAGCGGCCCAGGGGCAGACCGCGCGACGTGCACCGGCAATTGCCACCAAGACCGCAGGAGACACCAGCCCGACGCGCTCAAGTGCACCGGCTGCCACGTGTTCCGGAAGTAGGCCGAGGGTCGCCGGGAGGGGCGACATTCACCCTTCGCTCACCCTCCTCGAACTTCGAGGATCCTCGAAACGACGTGGCGCCTCGACCAATTAAGGGCGAAGCGTGCCGTTCACGTGCGCGGCTCTCCCCGCGGCGGTGAAGCTCCCATCCGCGCCGACGAGGCCGTCGTGGCAGCCCGACGAGCCGCACGACGTGCTCGCGGGGTGCGGCGCGGGAGGGGGCGAGCCGTGGCAAGCGGTGCAGGCGCGCGCCGAAGGCCCGGTCGACCACGTCGGAGCGGGGAGCGTGGCGCCCGCGCCTTCGTGGCAATACGTGCCAGCGCACGTCTTCGTGGTGGGTGACCAGGAGGCGCGTCTCCCGCCGGTGACCGCGCGCCCTCGGAAACGCACTGTCACGCCGTTGCCAGTGGGATGGCCCACCGTGGACGCGGGCACCTCGTGGCATGTCTCGCAAGGAACGGGAGCAGCGGAGGTAGGCCTCGCGTGGGCCACGTGCGCGGCGTCGAGGGGAGTCGGATCGTTGCCATTCCCGTGGCAAGCGCCGCACGTACCGCTGCCATCTCCGAGGTCGACTTTGCCATTCATGTGAAGGCGACGATCGCGAAGCGAAGTGCCGCGCGCGTCGGCCTCGGAGTGGCACGCGGTGCACGCTCCCGCGTAGTGGTTCTTGGGTGGAGATCCGTGGCAGTCGCCGCAGGCCATCGGGGCCTCGGTGTCGGACCAGCTCGGCTCCGGACGCGCACCGCCGCGCGCGTGGCACGTGCCGGTGCAGCGCGCGTCGGTCGTGGAGAACGCGGGGCTCGCCCCTGCCGTCGGCGCGACGAGGCGCACGTCGACGACACCGGTCGCGTGGGTGCCTTCGGGTCGCCCCGTGACCGGCGCCGGGTGGCACGCGGCGCAGGCGAGGCCGGCCGCTCGCGAAGGCCCCGCTTCGACATGCGCCGCGTGCGCTCGTGAGGGCCGATCGCCAGGAAAAAAGCACCTGTCGCGCGGTGGATACGCCCGTCCCGCGGCGCCGTGGCACGTGCCGCAACCGAGCGGACCTTCGGCGTGGCAGGAGGTGCACGCGGGCGCACCGGCCGCGACGGCGCGCGGATCGGCGGGGCTCTCGGGGGCTCCGCCGTGGCACTTTCCGCAAGCGTCTGCGTCTTTCGAGTCGAGCATCGGTCGATAGGCTCGCGCGCGAAGGAACGCGCCATGACGCTCGGGCGCGCGCGGATCGACGAACCGCGCAGGGTGCACGCCGCTGCGCGCGGGGGGCGCGTTGGCGAGCACCCACGCCCGCACGCGCTCGAGCTCGCTCGGCGAGAGCACACCAGCGTGACGCGGGTCACGAAGGGCGACGAGCAGAGGCGCGTCGTCGCTCGCCGGGGCGATGGGGCTCCCCTCCGCGGTGCAGCTCACGGTCGCCGGATACGAGTCCACCCGATAGCCGCCGGCAGGTGCAGCTCCTGCGTGGCAAGGCGCACACCGTGCACCGAACAGGTCGCCGATCTCGCCTCGATAGACGGGTTCGGATGCCGAGTCGACCACGCTCGGATCGCAAGAAGCCGCGAGCAGCCCGAGCGCGGCGAGAGCGACCGCCCCGACGCGGAGCTTGTTTTTGCGAGTGGCGCGCCCCGTGCAGACGAGGCTCTCCTCAGGAGAGCCCATGCCCAAGATTCGAACGACGTTGCTCATCGCCGTTTCATCCCTCGCTGTCGCGACTGCGTTCGTTGCATGTTCGGGGACGGACGGTGCGAATGGCGAGCCAGGTCCGCAAGGAGCCCCAGGGCCCCAGGGAGCGCAGGGTCCGATCGGGGTCGAAGGGAAACCTGGCGCGACGGTGGATGGGGGCTCCGGCTTCGGTGGAGCTTGCACCACGCCGTGCCACACGTTCAACGGCGTCGTCGACCAATGGCGCTCGAGCCACCACTCGCACCCGCAGAACAACGAGATCGGCTCGGGCTCGTGCGGAAACTGCCACGCGATCGACGGGATCCAAAAGCGGGTCGCCGGCCAGTTCGTGGTCGGAGCGGACTCGGGCGTGCCGACGAACGTCACGAAGGGGCATATCAGCTACTCGGCGTCGAACGGCGCAGTCGCTGAGATTGGCTACGGCGGGGCCTCGGCGATCGGGAAAATCCACTGCTCGACTTGCCACGATTTCAACCCCACGAACGACCCCCACGTGACCGGCCGCTACACCGCCGGACAAGCACCGCTCCGCGTTCCCGGAGGCGTGAACGACACGGCTTACCTCGAAAAGACCGAGGACGGCGGGGCCCCGCTCGGTACCGCGCTCGCGTATCGCGCCTCCAACACGTGTGTCTTCTGCCACAAGTCTCGCAAGGACATCGCGTCGTACATCACGACCGCGAACACCATTTCGAGCTACCGCTGGGGCCCCCACGACGCGACCCAAACCGACCTCTTCTCCGGCAAGGGCGGGTACCACTTCGCGGGCCTCACCTACGTGAGCTCGGCGCACACCTCGATCGCGAACGCATGTGTCTCGTGCCATATGGGCGCCGTCGCGGGCAACGCGAACGTGCCGGACCACTCGATGAAGCCGCAAGTGGCCTATTGCAAGACGTGCCACACGCAATACACGGGTACGAACTTCGACATTCAAGGAGGGCGAACCGTGGTCGGCAATGCGCTGCGCGAGCTGCAGGCGGCGCTCAACACGGCGGGCCTCCTCACCCGCGGCGAGATCGCTCCCCACCCGGAGCTCAGCGACGACGAGCGAGCCGACGGCCAGTACCAGCTCGACCTCGCGCGGCCGAAGAGCGGCCCCGGCGGCACGAACCTCGTGCTCGATTCGGCGACGGCAGGTGCACTCTACAACTACCTCGTCGTCGCGCGGAGCAAGGACTTGGGAGTTCATAACCCGACCTACACGAAGCAGCTCCTTTGGGACTCGATTCGCCACTTGACCGGGCAGAACCCGACCTCGCTCCCGAGTCGTCCTCAGTAAACGAAGCGGACGAGCCAGGCGAGCGCACCCGGCGGGCGGCGAGGCAAAACCTCGCCGCCCGAGCACGTCGTGCGGGCCAACCGAAGCGGGCAGACGGTGGCGCAAATGCCAATCCGCGTTCGTACACGGGAGCTCGCCTCGAAGCACGAGCAGGTGTGGGCTTCGCCACGGCGACGCGCGCGGGCTCGACGACCCACCTCGACGTGGAGCCCGCGCGC
>JAAFHV010000108.1 GCA_013297655.1 Myxococcales bacterium
TCCCTTGGCGCGCAGGGTGGGCTCTTTGCCACTCCGATCATCAACTTCCCCGAGGTCGGCATCCTCGGGATACATCAGATGAAAGAGAAGCCCGTGGTTCGTGACGGTCAAATCGTCGTCGGGCACGTGATGCTGCTCTCGCTCTCGTTCGATCACCGCATCGTCGATGGGCACGTCGGCGCGGCGTTCGCGTACGACATCATCGGCTACCTCGAGAACCCGGATCGGCTGTTCCTCGAGATGGCGTGAGGCCGTCCGTCGCGGCGTGGGTCGCGGAAGCGATTGACGGTCGAGGCGCGTTTACGTCACGCTGAGGCATGGTGATCGCGTCCGTGCCATTCGGTTCGGCTACGGCTGGTCGGTACGATGGCTTGCGAGCTGGCGCCGGTCGCGGTCGTGCGGGGGGCGCGTGATGACACGGGCCTCGAGGCTCGCGCTCGCGGCGCTGGTCGCGTCGTCGCTCTTGGTGGGTGCGGCGGCGCACGCGGACGAGCCGGTGATCACTCCGGACCGGCTCCGCGCCGCGGAAGAGGAGTACGACGCGGGTCGCCGCGCCTACCTCGCCGAGCAGTGGGAGGCGGCCGCGAGCCACTTCGAGAACGCCTTCCGCGACGCGCCTCGTTCGCAGGTGCTCCGCAACGCGATCCGATCGCGCCAGAAGTCGCGTCAGCTCGCCCGCGCGGCCACCCTCGCCGAGCTCGCGAAGCGGCGCTACGCCGCCGACGTACAGACCCGCGAGCTCGCCGACGAAATCCTCGCCGAAGCGGGCCCGAAGCTCTACGAGGCGCGCATCACGTGCAGCGAAGTCTGCGCCGTCACCGCCGACGGGAAAATCGCGAGCCTCGAAGATACGAAGAGCTTCTCGCTCTTCCTCGAGGGCGGGGCTCACACGTTGTCGTTCGCCTTCTCGAAGGGGCGGAACGTGGAGCGAAAGGTCGAGGGCCGCGCGGGCGCGCGCGACGATCTCGCCGTGGAAGCGCCTGCGATCGCGAAGGTCGATCCGATCGTTCCCCCGCCGCCGGGCAAGGACGCGAAGACGGCGGACGTCAGCCTCGCGCCATCGTCTGGCCTTCCGCCCGCGTTCTTTTTCATCGGTCTCGGACTCACGGTCGCCGCTGGCGCTGCCACCGTGATCTCCGGCGTCGCGACGACGAGCTCTCCAGGGAAAGACGCCGTCCGCGAGGGATGTGTCGGCCAGGGCGAGGAGTGTGAGCTTTACAAGAGCGGGCTCGCGGGCGAGACGCGCACCAACGTCGGACTCGGCATCACCGCGGGCGCCGCGGTGGGCACCGCCATCATTGGCATCTTCCTCACCGATTGGGGTCCGAGCGCGCCGAAAAAGACCGCCTCCCTCCGACCGAGCGTCGGGGTCGGGTGGCAGAGTGTGGGACTATCCGGACGGTTCTAGTTCGTCTCGAACCGGCCAAATCCAGCGTTTTTCGGTTCACGCGCGGAATGGCGAGCGTTCGGCCAGCGCGTCGCGGCGCAGAAACCTTCGCCCTCGCGCACCCTCGCGGCGGGAGTTTTCCGAAGTTTCGTGGTTTAATTCGAAAGAGGGCGCGATGATGCGCGTCTTCTTGCGGAGGGTCCCTGACCAAGCTTCTTGCCAGCGACGGAGAGGGTGAACGCCTCGACCGCTTCGAGCTCGTCGCCGAGCTCGCGAGCGGCGGGATGGCCACCGTGTATCTTGCACGGCTCAGCGCCGTCGCGGGCTTTCAGCGTCTCTACGCCATCAAGCGGCTGCACCCGCACCTCCAGCGCGAAGAAGAGTTCGTCGACATGTTCCTCGACGAGGCCCGGCTCGCGGCGAGGATCCATCACCCGAACGTGGTGTCCATCCTCGAGGTGGGCGAGAGCAAGCGCGGCTACTACCTGGTCATGGAATACATCGAGGGCGACACCCTCGCGCACTTGCTCGCGCGCTCCGCGCAGCAGGGTACGAAGCTCCCCGTCGACGTCACCGTTCGCATCGCGCTCGACACGCTCGCGGGCCTCGAGGCAGCGCACGAGCTCAAAGACGACCACGACCAGCCCCTCTGCGTCGTCCATCGCGACGTCTCGCCGCAGAACATTCTGGTCGGCATCGACGGCACCACGCGGATCACGGATTTTGGCGTCGCGCGCGCCGCTGCGCGCCTCACGACCACACGCACCGGTCAGCTCAAAGGCAAGCTCGCGTACATGGCGCCGGAGCAAGCTCGCGGGCACGGGGTCGACCGCCGCGCCGACCTCTTCGCGCTCGGGATCGTGCTGTGGGAGGCCTTCGCGATGAAGCGCCTCTTCAAGGGCGACGGCGAGGCCGAGACGCTCTCACGGGTTCTGAGCGAGCCCATCCCGAAGCTTCGAACCGTAACCCCCACGCTTCCTGCCGGGATCGAGAACGTCGTCACGAAGGCGCTCGACCGTGACCCCGACAAGCGCTTCTCGAGCGCGATGGAAATGGCCGACGCGCTCGAGAAAGCGGCGCGCGCGGTGCGTGCCGTCGGCGCTCCTCGCGACGTGGCCGCGTGCCTCGACGGCCTCATGGGCCGCGACCTCACCGAGCAGCGCACCGCCGTCCGCACGTGGCTCGCCCAGAGCGAGCCGAGCAAGTCCGCCGTCACGAAGCGCTCGTCGGACTCGATCACTCGGATCGAAGGAAAAAAAGCCGATCGCGAGAGCGAAAAGCTCCCCGTCGCTTCGGAGGCGAGCGCGTCCGGGTCGCTTCCTGGGCAGTCGCTCACGCTGCCGGAGGTGCCGTCCCCCGCGAGCTCTTCGTCGCTGCCGCTCATCAGCGCATCACAGGCGCAGGCGATCGCGACGCCCTCCTCGGTCTCGGCCGCCTCGCTCACCACCGCGACGGCTCCCGACGAGCCGCCGAAACGACGGCGCCCGCTCTGGCCCTCCATGCTCGCTGCGGGCGTGATCGGCGGAGGGGTCGTCGCGCTCGTCCTTCGCTTCGGCGCCGCCGCACCCGAGAAGGCACCCGCCGCGACGGTGGCGCCTCCCGTCGCGACGGTGGCGCCTACGGTCGCGAGCTCGGTGTCCCCGTCTGCTTCGCCCGAGAGCCAGCCGCCCAAGCCTCCGCCGAGCGCGGGTGCGGACGCGCAGCCCGCCTGGAAACAATGGCAGGGGCACGGCGGAGGCAGCCAAAAACACGTGCCGACAGACAAACCGAAGGTGCCGCCGCACGCGCCTTCCGGTGGTCCCATCCCCGACGACATCTCGAACAATCCCTACCGCTGAATGTCAGAGTCGCCCCCCGCTGCGGCCCGCACCGCCTCGAACGCGCCGCCACGTTCGCGCCGCGCGCGCGGACGCTCCGCTTTCCTCGGTTCCACCCTCGCGACGTTGCTCGCCACTGCCCTCGCGTCGGCCTGCGTGGCCAGCCCGCGAGAAGGTCCGCTCGCGCGCTACGCGGCGGTCCACAACACGATGTCGGCGATGGGCCTCGTGCAAGCGGGGCCGCTCCAGCGAGGCTCGCTCGCCGAAGGTCGCGAAACGAAGCTCGTGCTCGACCTTCCACAGGGCTGCACCACCCTCGTCACGCTCGGCGGCGCGGGGGTCGAGAACGTCGACGTCGAGCTCACCGACTCGGCCGGAAAATCGATCGCGAAGGACACCACCCAGGACACCGAAGCGGTGGTCCGGGCGTGCGTGGACGAGGCCGGAAAATACAATCTTTCCGTGAAGATGAGCAAAGGCGCGGGCGACTTTCTCGCCGCGGCGTGGTCGGGCCAAGAGCTCCGAAAGGGGGGCGGCGCGGCGGCGGCGGGCTCCGCGACGGCGTCGATCTCGGGGGGTGGCACGTGTGACGCGCCGAGCCCGCTCGGCCCTGGCATCACGCTCGGCTCCACCGCGAATGGCGAGTCGAATTTCGAGGGGACGTGCGGCACCTCGAGCGCAAAAGAGATCGTGTATCGCCTCGACGTGCCCGCCCGTCAGCGCGTGAGCATCGAGGTCGATCCGCGGTTCGATGCGGTGCTGTACCTCCGGAAAGATTGCACCGACTCGGGGAGCGAGGTCGCATGCAACGACGACGTCTCCGGGCGCTCGCCCTCGCACGGGAACACCATGCGTCCGTCGAAGGTGGACGAGGTGCTCGAGGCGGGGACCTACTTCGTGTTCGTCGATGGCTACGAAGAGGCGGAAGGTACCTTCAAGGTGACGGTCGCCTCGCGCGACGTGCCGACCCTCGCCCAAGCCTGTCAGCGCGCGTTGCCGCTCCCGGTGGGCGCGCAGGTGGCGGGGTCCACGTCGACGTCGTTCGATCACGCGCGCGCCAAGTGCGGCGACGAAGCGAAGGGCAACGACGTCGTTTACCGCCTCGACGTTCCGCAAAAATCGCGCGTCCGCGTGACCGAGCACTCCGATTTTCCGAGGGTCATTCACCTGCGAAAGCGGTGCGGCGAGCCCGACACCGAGGTCGGCTGCTCGACCGACTCGGTCGAGAGCGAGGACGCCGCGTTCACGGGGGTGCTCGAGGGCGGCCAGTACGCCGTGTTCGCGGACGCCTCGTCGACCGAGCACTCCGGGCGCTTCACGATGAAGGCCGAAATCGGCCCCGAGCAGGGCACCGGAACCGCCGGCGAGTCCTGCCCCGACGCGACCCCGATCACGGGCATTCAGAACGTCACCGTCGACGGCGACACGTTCCCCGCGCGCGACGACGTGACCGCGAAGTGCGGAGGCCCAGGCGGCGCGGACGTGGTCTATCGCATCGACGTCGCGAAGCGCTCGCGCGTTCGCGTTCGCATGGTGGGGGAGGAGGGCTCCCACGTCTTCGCCCTCGCGCGGAGCTGCGCGGAGGCTTCGGCCCAGATCGCGTGCGGCGCGAGCATCGAAGAGGTCGTCCAGCCGGGCACGTACTACATCTTGGTCGACGCGAAGGACGCGTCGAGCTTCGGCAAGTTTCGGTTCGAGGTCCGCTCGGGCGAGGTGGGCCCGCAGGAGACGGCGTGCCGCGCCCCGCAGGAGCTGAGGCCGAACGCGACCGTCACCGGGACCACGCTCGGCGCGGGCGACAAGTTCACCATCTCGTGCGCAGGTCCGGTGCAAGGGCAGTCGAGCCCCGATCGGATCTACAAGCTCGTCGTCGCCGCGCGGAGCCGCGTGAAGCTGGAGCTCACGACCCCCACGTGGGACGGGGTGCTCGCGATCCGGAAGTCTTGCCTCGACCAGGGGAACAACGGCCCGCGCGGGAACGAGGTCGAGTGCAACAACGACTCGGTCGACGAGCACCACTCCAAGATCGAGCGCGTGATGGAGCCCGGCACCTATTTCGTTCACGTCGACGGCCACGCGACCGGAAACCAGGGGCCGTTCACGCTGCTCTACACGAGCGCCGCCGCTCCACGCTGAACGACGCGCTCGTTCGAGCCGCGGCGGAAAGGGTGCCAGCCGCGCAGACTGCGCGCGGCCAGCGACGTCGAACCGGCGAGCGGGCGTCAGCCCTTCTTTTTGCTCGCGTAGTGGTAGGCGGTGGCCGCGGCGACGATGTGGCAAATCCAACCGAGGGTGCCGCCAGAGCCGATCCACAGCCCCGGCGTGATGATCAGCCAAAAGATGCCGCGGAGGAACGCCCCGTTGTAAAACTGGCCCACGCCCGGGATGAAAAACGAGAGAACGGCCGCAACGCCTGGGTTCGAGCGGGAGAGACGCGAAGACATGCCGAAACCTCCTCGTGCGCCGTCGGATCCGAAACGCCCCGACGAGGGACGATCACGACGACGACCGCAAGCTGCGCACGCGGCGGCGACTACGCAAGCCGATCGGCCGCAGACGAGGGAGGACGGCGCGCGCGGACCGGCCGAGAGCCCCGACCCGGGCGCCCGGCTCCTCGCGTGGTACGCCCGCGAGAAGCGCGATCTGCCGTGGCGAAACACTCAGGATCCTTACGCTATTTGGCTGAGCGAGGTCATGCTCCAGCAGACGCGGGTGGACACCGTGAAGCCGTACTACGCGCGCTTCTTGGAGCGGTTTCCCACCGTGCGACACCTCTCCGACGCTCCAGAGGGGGACGTGCTCGCGGCGTGGAGCGGCCTCGGTTATTACCGTCGCGCGCGCATGCTTCACGCTGGCGCGAAGGCGATCGCGGCGAGACCTGCGTTTCCGGCGAGCCGCGAGGCCCTCCTCGAGGTGCCCGGGATCGGGCCCTACACCGCCGGCGCCGTCGCGAGCATCGCGTTCGGCGAGGCGGTCGAGCTCGTCGATGGCAACGTCGCCCGCGTGCTCGCGCGGCTCTTCGGCCTCGAGGACGACGTGAAGAGCGTCGGGGGGCAGAGGGTCGTGTGGGCCGTCGCGAAGCGGGAGCTCCGCCGCGAGTCGCCCGGCGAGTGGAACCAGGCGCTCATGGAGCTAGGCGCGACCGTGTGCACGCCCAAGAAGCCCGCGTGCGAGGCCTGCCCCGTCTCGGGCTCGTGCGTCGCGCGCGCGCAGGGCAGAGTCGACGTCCTCCCCCTCGTCGGCAAAAAGAAGCCTCCCCGCGAAGAGACCAAGACGGCCCTCGTGCTCCGCGACGCGCACGGGGTTTGGCTCGGCGAACGCGCCCGCGATCAACGGTTCGGCGGCATGTGGGAGCCCCCGATGCTCGACGGCCACGTGCCCGCGGCCGAGGTCGGCGCGCGCTTTCGCGAGCTCCTCGGATCGCTTCCGCGCGAGCTTCGGACGACGGAGTGTGGCATCGTCGTCCACGTTTTGTCGCACCGGAGGATGTCCGTGAAGGTGTATTATGCACGCATCGACGGCGCGCGTGCGCCGAGCTCCCGTCCGAGCGCTGGCGGAGAGTACGTGCGGTTCGAACGACGGCCCGACGGCGAGCCCGACGGCACGCGGGGGACGAGCACTTTGGCGCAGAAGGTCCTCGCGTCGGCGTCGGCGTCGGTGGGGCAGGAATCATGAGCTCGGACCCGCCTCGCATCGCGGTGTCGGACGCCGATCCGTCGACCCGGCGCGCGCTCGTGAAGAGCTTAGAGTCGGCCGGATATGCGGTGGAGGCCTACGCCGAAGCGAGCGCGGTCCTCTCGCGGGTGGAGCTCGGGGGCATCGACGTGGTCGTGGCCGACGGGCAGCGCCTTTGCCGCGCGCTGAAGAGCATGGGCGACGATCCATTCGTCCCGGTGGTGCTCACCGTGCTCGCGACCGACGCGGACGGCAGGCTCGAGGGGGTGCTCGCGGGGGCCGACGCTTGCATCGACGAGCCCTTCGAGGAGATCGAGCTCTACGCTCAGGTCGACGCGATGCTCCGCCTCAAGCGCGCGCACGATGCCTATCGCGAGGCGCGCACGGTGCTCGATCGGGTGGCGTTGATGTGCCCGCTCACTGGCGTCTACGGTTACCGGTACCTCCACGAGCGCTTCCCGCAAGCCTTCGCGATCGCAGAAGAGCGCCGCGAGCCGCTCGCGTGCCTGTTGGTCGACGTCGACGGCCTCCGTCGTCATAACGTGGAGCGTGGTCGTTCCTTCGGCGATGCGGTGCTCGGGCAGGTCGCGCGCAGCCTGCGTTCCGGCGTTCGCGAGGCCGACGTGGTCGTTCGCTACGGCCCAGACGAGTTCTTGGTCCTCCTCCCGGAGACTCATTTCGGCGGCGCGATGACCGTCGCGGAGCGCGTGTTCGAGGACGTACGCGCGCGCTCCTTCACGACCGGGCGTGGCGAATCGGTCGAGGTCTCGATTTCGATGGGAGTCGCCGTTTTTCCGGGCCGCGAGGTGCGTACACGGACGGAGCTGCTCCGCGCCGCCGGGGACGCGCTAGCCGAAGCCAAGAGGGGCGGGGGAGGGCGTGTTTCCGTGTTTCGACATGCGGGGGTCGTGCTCTCGCGCGCGCACGCGGCCGGGTGAGGGCGCTCGGCGTACACAGATCCGCCGAGTTGCGCTAAGGAAGCGGTCGTGAATCGACTGGGCCTCGCGCGTCGCCTCGCCGCGTCCTTCGCCCTCGGGCTCGGGCTCTCTTCTTCGTTTTTTTCGGCTCCGGCCGCCGCGGCCGACCCGCCGCCCAAAGGCGATGCGAAGCCTGCGGACAGCAAGCCCGCGGACAGCAAGCCCGTCGCGGCAGCGGGGGCGACCGCAGCCGCTCTCGCGCCCACGACGGAGGCGAAGCTCCCCGAGGCGGCGAAACCCGGCGAGGGCATCGTCGTTCGCCGTTCGGTGCGCCGGTACACGTTGAAAGAGTGCCTCGCGCTCGCCGACCGCAACCATCCCAACCTTTGGGCGGCCCGCGCGCGGCTCGCATCGGTGCACGCGCAGCTCGACGAGGCGAAATGGTCGCCCTACTTCCAGGGCCTCGGCGCGAACGCCACCATCGGTGTCATCCCTCCGCTCGGGGGCACTCCGTATTACGGCGCGACGCCCTCCGTGCAGCTCAATCCGAGCTTCAACCAGAGCTTTTTGCCGTTCTTCCAGTTCTCGATCAACGCGGGCCTGCCGCTCTACACGTTCGGGAAAATCACGGGGTACATCCATGCGGCGGAGGCCCAAGTCCGCATGAACGAGTGGGACCTCGAGAAGTACCGCCAGCTCGTCCGGGTGGACGTGCGTCGCGCGTTCTTCACGCTCCTCTTCGCGCGCGACGCGCTCTACATCGCCGACGAGGCGCTCAAGGGGATCGACAAGGGGCTCGCCAAGATCAACGACCACCTCGCCAAGGCCGACGGCGGGTACGACGAGATCGACCGTTTGCGGCTCCAGTTCTACCGCGACGAGCTCGTGGCGCGAACGGGCGACGCCCACCGCGGCGAAGACGCCGCCCTCGCCGCGCTCCGATTCTTGACCGGCGTCCAGTCGAGCTTCGACGTGCCGGACGAGCCGCTCACGCGTCCCGAGATTCCGGTGCGGCCGGTCGTGCGGTACCTCGCGGCGGCACGCGTGCTGCGCCCGGAGGTGAGCTATGCGCGGGCGGGGGTCGCCGCACGCCGAGCCCAAGTCGACATCGCCGAGGCTCGCTTCTTCCCTGACATTTTCATCGGCGCGAACGCGTCGTACAGCGTCGCCCCGAACGCCACCCAGCAGACGACCGCCTGGCTGCTCGATCCGTTCAATCGCTTCGGCTGGGGCGCTGCCCTCGGCGTGCGGTGGAACCTCGACGTGCTACCGAACCAGGCCCGCCTCGCCCAGGCCGAGTCGCAGCTCGAAGAAGCGCGCGCCTACGAGCGTCTCGCGCTCGGAGGGATCGGCGTCGAGGTCGAGACGGCCTACGCCGGCGTAAACGAGGCGAAGATTCGCGAAGAAGCGTGGGCGCGCAACGAGCACCTCGCGAAGGGGTGGCTCACGAGCGTGCGCGACGCCATCGATCTCGGCACCAAGGACGAGCGCTATCTCATCGAACCTACTCGATTTTACATCGGTGCGCGGGTCGCCCACGTGCAGTCGCTCATGGACTACAACATGGCGCTCTCCGAGCTCGCGCGGGTGAGCGGGCTCGACGCCGTCGCGCCAGACACGGGGCCCGGAGGCGGCTGAGCCGCGTTCGCGCGAGGTTGCGCGAGCTTGCGCGAGGCGGTCGTCGAGATCGCGCGCGCGCCTCCAGGAACGGCTGGTGTAGGCAGGTGACCGATACGCGCCGTCGGCGATCAATCCGAGCACGGGTTGGTGACGAACGTGCTCGAGACCGCGCGGTCCGTTCGCGCGGTCGGTCCGTTCATGGTTACCTCGCAGACCGACGAGCCCTCGACGGGCGTCGCTGTCTGCGAGGCACGATCAGCCGATCACTCGCTGTCGAGGACCTTCGCGAGCGCTTCGAGGGCCTCGATGACACGCCCGCGCTCGGCGCGCGGAAGCTTGTCGACGAGGGCGCCGAGAGCTTTCTGCGAGTCTGCGAGGACGGCATCGGCCGTGCGCTTTCCGCGCGGGGTAAGGCGAACGTCCGTCTGGCGGCCGTCGCTCGTGCCCTTCTTGCGTGAGATGTACCCCTCACGTTCGAGGCCCGTGAGATTGCGGCTCGCCGTCGACGGATCGATGCCGAGAAGCGTTGCGAGGGTCGACGTGGAGACGGCGCCTCGTTGTGCGATGAGCTGGAGTGTCTCGGCCTGCTGGGGCGTTACCTCGCCAGCACGGGCGCGTTCGCGCCCCATTTTCCCGAACCCTCGGGCTACCGCGACAACCGCTTTTGCAAACCTGTCTTGCTCGGCCATGTGTGGAAGGCCTGTACTCTACAACTTCCGGCCCGGCGTCAAGATCGAAAGCACCCGCGTGCCGTTCGGCACGAGCTTTTCCATGCGTTCGTCGCACGATTTTTCGAGGTGCCCATTTCGCGTCTTGCACCGACACGCGAGGCCGAGCTCGCCTGTCGAGCGTAGAGACCTTGCGCGCGACGACCGCGCGAGATGGCGCAAACGCAGGCTCTCGGTGCGCAACGAAATACGCGGTATTTCTCGATCGATTTGTGGCTTCGTGTGGTTGCACGAGGCGACCCCGCGGACTAACGTTCCGCCGTCGTGAGGCTCGCGCCTCGAGAGCGACGAGGCTCGCGCCTCCAGAGCGAAGTGAAGATGCGGTCGAGGTTTTTCCCCGGGCGAGGAACGATGCAGGCGACGAAGCGTGAAGACATGCGGCCAACGACGACGCGGATGTTCGAGAGCGACTTCATCGAGCGCTTCTCACGCATTCATCCGGCGACGCCATTCGTGTTTTGGCTCCCGGTGCTCGTGTACCTCGCGTATCGGGCGCTCACCGTCGCGGAAGCTCCCGTGAAGGCGCTCCCGTTCGCGGGGCTCGTGGTCGGCGGGGTGCTCTTCTGGTCGTTCGCCGAGTACGTGCTGCACCGCCACGTCTTTCACTTCAAGAAAGACACCCCCTGGGGCCGGCGCTTCCACTTCCTCATCCACGGCGTCCACCACGACTTCCCGGACGACAAAGATCGTCTCGTGATGCCGCTCGGCGCGAGCATCCCGATGGGCGCGATCTTCTTCTCGTTGTTCTTCGCGGCGATGGGCAACTACGGCCTCGCGTTCTTCGTCGGCTTCGGCATCGGGTACCTCACCTACGACGGCACCCACTTCGCCATCCATCACTTCAAGATGAACGGCCCCATCGGCAAGTTCTTGAAGAAGCACCACATGCTCCACCACCACATCGACCACTCCGGTGGGTTCGGCGTCTCGCCGCCCCTTTGGGACGTGGTCTTCCGCACCATGCCGCAGCCGAAGAAGCGCGCGACCAAGGCCTGAGCCGGTCGTCGTCCGCGCCTTCCCGCGCAAAGTAGCCCGCGCCTCCCGAGGTGCGGGCTTTTTGCTTGAAGGATGTGCCCTCGCGCTTGCGTGGACGCGCCCAAAACGTCGTATGCTTTCGGCATCCCGGCGCAAGAACGCGAGGCCCTCCTCTCGCCTCGAAGAAGATCACGATGAGCGACGACAAGGCCAAGCCCGCGGCAAAAGTGGACGAGAAAAAATCCGAGATCGGCACGGTGCTGGTCTCTCGGTACGAGGTGGTGCGCGAGCTCGGGCGCGGAGGCATGGGGGTCGTGTACCTCTGCAAAGACCTCGTCACGCTCGAGCGGGTCGCGCTCAAGCGGCTCCGCTCGCCGGACGAATCGAAGTCCACGCGCCAAGAAGAGAGTTGGTGGTTCCAGCAAGAGGCGCGCGCCGTCGCGTCGCTCGATCACCCTGCGATCGTGCGCGCCCGTGACTTCGGCACCTTGGCCGACGGCTCGCCCTACCTCGTGATGGACGCGCTCCCGGGTCGCTCCGTGCACGAGTGGATGCACACCACCACCATGCCGTGGTCGGTGATTTGGTCGCTCATGGACCAGACCCTCGCCGGCCTCGCCCACGCCCACGCGCGCGGCGTGATCCACGGTGACTTGAAGCCGTCGAACGTCATGCTCGATCTCGCGTCGACCGGAAAAGGGCCGCGCGCGTACGTGCTCGACCTCGGCCTCGCGTGGCTCCGTCGCACGCTCCACGATCCGCGCCTCGACGGCGGTCCGACCCCCGAGCTCGCGGTTCACTCCGGCGCCGGCACCGTCGGCTGGGTCGCGCCCGAGCAAATTCGAAAGTCGGCCACGCAGGTCGGGCCGGCGACCGATCTCTACGCCCTCGGGTGCATCGTTTACCGTGTTTTGGCGGGCAAAGAGGTCTTCGAGGGCACCGCGCAAGAGGTGCTCCGTGCCCACAAACGCACGCCGGTTCCGCCGCCGCCGCTTCCCGATGGCGTGCCCGCTGGTGTCGCCGCGTACGTGCAGCGGCTGCTCGCGAAGCGCCCGTGGCATCGTTTCGAGCTCGCCGCCGACGCGCGGCGGGTGTGGTCGCAGTTCCGCCCCCGCCACGCGATCTCGATGGAAGAGACGCTGACCGCGTCGAGCCCGAGCATCCCGCCGGCGGCCCCTTCGTCGGTGTCGCAGTCGCAAGAGGTGGGGCGCGTGATCACCGCCGCGCGTTCGCTCGCCCCGGGCCTGCTCGCGCTCCGCCCTTCACCGATGGTCGCGCGCGACGAAGAGCGCCGCGAGCTCCTGGATGTCGTCGGCAGCGTGTGCTCGGGCAGCGGTCCGCCGCAACGGCTCGTGGTGCTCATCGGCGAAGCCGGGGTAGGGAAGAGCCGCCTCGCGGAGTGGGTCTGCGAGCAGGTGCACGAGCGCGGCTTCATGTGGCCCCTCCGCGCGCGCTACGGCCGCACACCGTCGCCCCTCGACGGCCTCACGGGTGCTGTTAACCAGTATTTTTCCCTTCAAGACGCCGATCGCGACACCGTCGAGCAGACCCTCATCGACCGCTGGGAGGTCGACAAGGACGACGAGGACGAGCTCTCGTGGGTCGCCGCGACCGCCGAGTGGCTGCGACCCACCCCGCCGGGCCAGGTGCTCGCTCTCGGTCCCTCCGGGAAGCGCTTCGTGCTCGACACCCCCGAGCTCCGTTGGGTCGTCGTGCGTCGTGTGCTCGAGCGCATCGGCCAAGAGCGCCCGGTGCTCATCTGGTTCGACGATCTGCACCTCACGTCGCAGAACACGTTCGACATGCTCTCGCGCCTCCGCAAGGAGGCCCCCAAGCTTCGCCTCGTCATGCTCGCGACCGCGCGCAGCGAGTCGCTCGAGACCGATCTCGACACCGCGCTCCGCATGGAAGCGATGCGCGCGGAGTGGCGCGGGAAGGTCATCGAGCTGCGCTCTCTCGGGGCAGACGAGACTCGTTATTTGCTCAAGGCGACCCTCCCGCTCGCGGACGAAGCGATCGTCACGGCGACGATGCAGAGCCGCGGAAATCCGCTGTTCGCGCTCCAACTCGTGCACGCGTGGGCGGGCGGGGGCTACCTCACCCTCGAGAGCGGCCGATACCGCGTCCCGGACGAGGCCCTCCGCGGACGCGCGATCACCACGTCGGAGCTCTGGGACGAGCGCCTCCGCGGCGTGCCGACCGATCTGCGCCTCGCGGCCTATGCGGCGGCGGCCCTCGGTGACGACATCCGTGGCGGCGTGCTCAAAGCGCTCGTCGGCGCCCTCGGCATGGACCCGCGCGATGCGCTCGTCGCGCTCACCCGCGCGCAGATCTTGCTCGCGAGTGGCAACGACCAGTTCCGCTGGGCCCACGCGCTACTCCAGGAGCACCTCCTCGGTCGCCTCGTCGAGCGCAACGATTCGCCCGCGATTTTCCGTCTCGCCGCGAACGCGCTCGCGAAGCACCCCGAGGTCGGCTCGCGGCGCATCATGAAGCACCGCGTGCGGAACTTGCTCCGCGCGGGGGACGACGACGTGGCCTCGCAGCTCATGTTCCGCTTCATCGAGGGCGCGTGGTCACGGGGCCGCGACACCACCGCGACGCTCAAGGATCTCCAGCTCCTCGACGGTCGCGTGAGCGGCCTGTCCGCCGCCGAGTACGCCTACTGGCGCGCCGAGGCGCTCCGTCACATCGGGCGCCTAGAAGAGGCTCGCGAGCAAGCCGAGACGGCTCGCCGCGCATTCGAACAAGCGGGCGATCGCGCGAGAGAAGCACACGCGCTGCGGCTCCTCGGTCACCTTGCTTCCGACCAGGGCGCGCCAGCACAAGGGCGCATGCAAGTGGCGCTCGCCCTCAGCCGCTTCGAGGAGCTGAGTGACGCGCGAGGCTACGCGCAAGCCCTCGTTGTTCTTGGAGAAATTGACTACCTGCTCGGCGAGCACGCGCGCGCGCGGAGCGTGCTGGGGGAGGCGAGCGACAGGTCCGAGACGGTCGGCGACTCGCTCGGCCGCGCGCAGTGCCTCATCTTGCTCGCGATGATCGAGACCGCGGTCGGTGGGTTCCGCCGCGCGAGCGCGCTCTTGGTCGAGGCCCGCAACGCGTTCGATGCGATGGGTTACCGCCTCGGGCTCGCCCAGTGCGACGTGGTGCTCGGGCACGCCGACCACCGCGGCGGCGAGATGGAGGCCGCGAAGACACGAACGCTTGCGGCGCGTGCGGCCTTCCGTGAGCTCCAGAACCCGCGCGGGGAAGCGGCGTGCGAGCGCCTCCTCGCGATGATCGGGATCGATACGGAAGACCTCGAAGCCGCGAAGAAACACGCCACCACGGCCGCGAAAATCTTCGAGCGCCTCCAAGATCCGTGGGGCGATCTCGAAGCGCGACTCTTGCTCGCGCAGGTGGCTCTCGCCGAGGGCGGCGCCGACGCGGTGACCCTGATCCGGGAGTGCGAGAAGATCGTGCTCGACGAGGCCGAGCCGCGGCAGCACCGCCACCTGACCCTCGCCTGGCTCGCACAACGCGAGGGCCGCTTCGCCGACGCTGCCCTCGAGCTCGACCGCGCGAAGGCCGCGTTTGGCGACAAAACGCGCTGCGGGGATCACACGCCGCAGCTCCTCGTCCGCTTCGCGCGCATGCGTTGGGACGCGGCGGCGGCAGGGAAGGTCCAGACCTGGCTCCGCCTCATCGAGGCTGCGAACCCGGACGACGGCTCCGCCCACATGCCTAGCCTCCCGCGCTGACGAGCTCCGGCGGGGAGAGCGCGCGCCGAAAATCGTTCCGCGCACAAAAACGTGGGGATTGCGAGCGCGGAGCAGCTCATGTAGGTTCCGCGCCATGTCCACCGCGCAAGATCCCCCCGTCCGTAACAAGCAGAAGAAGCGCCGCACGAAGAAGCTCGCCGCCTGGCGCGCCAAGAAGGCGGAAGCCGCGCAGACGGCCGCCCCCGCGAAGTGACGGAGGTTCCTGCACGAACATGCCCCGGGCGCTCGCGAGCGGACGGGGCATCGTCGTTTCGAACGAGCGCCGCGCGCCGCGCCGCGGGCTGACCGAAGCGATGCATCGACACGGGTGACTCGGCGATGCCGGGTGATCGCGGGCACTCCATCGCATCCGGAACCGCGACTCACGCAGGCGATGGAGAGGCGTACCCGCTTCCAGGACGACGCGCGCGGCCCAGCGGTCAGCCCACCGCTAGATCAGGCGGGCTCGTCGTCGACCGCGCCGAGGACCTCGTTGCGGAGGGTAGCGATTTCGTCACGAAGCCCGAGCGCGGTCGCGAGATCGGCCTCGAACTCTTCTTCGTCCTCGTTGCTCTCGAGGTCGGAGATCGAGAGCGCGTAGGCGACACGATAGGCCGCGCGGCGGGCGTGCTCGGTGGTGAGCGTCTTCGCGAGAGCGGCGATACGGATAGGGGTGTCGAGGCCCTCGTTCGCGCTCTCGTAGCGCTCGAGGAGATCTTCGAGCGAAGTGACCGTGCCGTCGCTCGAGGAGAGGAACGTGGAGGTGCGCGCGGGGGTGCCGCTCGGCGGGGTGACCGCGTCCGCGTCCGTGCGTTCCGCGAGCGTGTGGGCGAGGCGCCGAAACGACCGAAGCTCGTCGCGCGAGAGGCTGCCGTTCGCCGCGCCCGTGAGGTACGCGATTTCCAGGATCGTGTCGGCCTCTTGCGAAGTGAACGATTCCGCGCCCAGGACCTTGGAGACGTCGAAGCTCATCGCGCGCCACGGTACTGGTTCGCGGTCGTGTTGTCTCCCGTTTCGCGCGCCGCGAGGGGCGCTGTCGCTCGACAGACGCGGGTTTTTTCCTCGTGCCGTCGCGGTCTGGGTAAAGTGCGCCCATGCGCGTGTTTTCTCGAGGTCTCGTGGTCGCGACGTTCACCCTCTCCGCCCTCGTGGCGTGCGACGAACCGAAAAAAGACCCCCCGAAGCCGGCCCCGTCCGCGAGCGCGCCGAGCGCACCGAGTGCACCGACAGCCTCCGCGAGCGCGCCCGTCGCGTCTGCCGAGCCGCCGAAGCCCAAGGCTCCGGTGGTCTGCGGGACGGGCCCCGACCTCGAGACGAAGGACACCGCGCTCGCGGACGAGATTCGCCGCAAGCTCGGCAAGAAGCCGGGCGAGCCGGTAAAGATGTCCGAGCTCGGCACGATCAAATCGCTCAACCTCGTGAAGGACACCTCGGGCTCCCTCGACTCGTGCGTCTTCCAGAAAACGTTGGCGCTGAAGGAGCTCTTCCTCGGCCCCGGTGAGCTGGACGATCTCTCGCCGATCGGGCACCTCACTCGCCTCGAGACCTTGCGCGCGTCGATCAACCACGTGTCCGATCTCAAGCCGCTCGAGAAGCTGGTGCTCCTCGATCGCCTCGATCTCGGCCGCACGCGGATCCATTCGCTCGCGCCGCTCGAGTCGCTCGTGAACCTGACGGAGCTCGAAATCGACGACACGCAAGTGAGCGATCTTGCGCCGCTTTCCAAGCTCAAGAAGCTCGAGCGCCTCAGCATTCGGCACACGCTCGTGACCGACGTCTCGCCGCTCCGCGATCTCCAAAAGCTCAAGTACCTCTACACGGAGGGCGCCGCGCTCTCGGATCTGTCACCGCTCCAGGGCCTCGTCGCGAAGGGCCTCAAGATCGTCCCCAAGTGAGCGCGGCGCGAGCGCGCGACCAGGGCCGCGCTCTCGTTCGCTGAGCGCTCGTTGGCTCGCGGCCACTTCGTCGCGGCGATGGTCGCGGCCTGCCCGTGCGCGGCGCGCTCGGGCTCATGCGGACGCTTCGGCGCTACAGTCCGTCGCGCGCGGGGATTTCGGTCACGTTCCCTCCGGCGAACGCGACGCGCCGAAACGACGAAGCGCCGAGGCACGTGCGAAAGCTCGCACACGCCGCGGCGCTGGGAAGCGGTTCGGCCTGGCCTACGGCTGCTCGGCGGCGACCCACTTCCGGATGCCTTCGACGACCGGGTGGTTCGCAGGCACGCCCTTGAGAGGATGGAGCGTGTTGCCTTTGCCTTGCGGGTTCGTGAGGAGCAAGCTCGCCTCGCGGTTCCCGAAGTTGATCCACGCCCGTGCCTGAGCGCAAGCGACCTTGTCGTCGCGATCGAGCGAGCGGAGGTCCATCGCTTGCGTCGCGACGACCTCGGTCGGCGTCTCGCTCGCGTCGGGGGAGTCTTCGCCGCCGGTGTGGCAGCTCACGCAGGCGGCGGGCGGCGCGCCGCCGTCGGGGAAGCTCGCCGCGTCGAGCTGAGGATCGGGGACCGTGTCGATGAACTGGCGGAACGCGGGGACCGCGGAGCTCTTGAAGAGATCGAGCGCGGTGCACTCGCGGTTCGGCGCCTTGCCGGGGGAGGTGCTCACCTTCGTGAACACGAGCTTGAAGCGGGTGTCGGCGCTCACGTTGAGGACGACGAGCTCCTGCAGGAAGAACTCCTTGCGGGTGCCCGCCGGCACGTCGAGCTTGCCCTCGAAGCCGGCATTCTTCGGATCGATCCGCACGCGTCCGACCTTCGGGATCTGGACGAGGAACGGCGCCTCTACGCTCACGTTCGTGGCGGGGCCCGCGAGGAGCTTCATGCCGGTGAGGGTGAGCACGTTGCCCGACAAATCGGCGACGAGCTCGAGCGCGGACCCGGCCAACGCGGGGTCGACGTCTTTCAGGTCGATGACGTTCGCCCCCGCGACGAACGAGAACGGCTTGGTAGAGGGGGAGGCGCTCGGCCCCGACCTCGGCCGCGATCCACTCGCGCACCTTCGCCTTGAGATCGGGCGTGCTCTCGAGGGAGGGACCGTCGTGCGCGCTCTGGGTGAGGATCGTGCTGTCGTCCGGATCTTTCGTGATCGGCAAGATGCCGCGGAAGGCGCGGATCGACGCGTAGTGATCGGGCTCCGCGAGCCACTTCGGGGCCTCGTTGTAGACCCCCTTGATGTGACAGACGCCGTCCTTGGCGCCGCACCGGTTCACGAGGCTAGGCTCGATCGCGCGGAACAAGGCCTCCGCGTTCTGGGCGGCGACGTCGGACGACGCGTCGGTGGGGGCGTCGGACCCTCCGCACCCGGTGCTCGAGATGGTCCCGAGCAAGAGCCCGGTCGCGGCAAGGGGGAAGACGATCGAGAAGGCCGTTCGAGCGAAGGTCATCGGCACGAAGCTCCTTTGGCGGACGCCAGAAGGTCCCGGCAATGCGCCGGTTCCTCAATTCTTTCGGGTCTTTCGCCCTTATGCAAGCTCGGAACGGTCAGAGCTTCACGCCGGCGCCGAAGTCGAGGTTGTCGCGGCACACGTCCTTGACTTCGACCGCGACCGCGTCAGCACGGAGGAGGAGCGGGCCGGCCGGCGTTCCGTTGAAGTACCCGTCGTAATCGCCGGAGTCGGTCACGGAGCCGTTGTTCGTCGCGTCGGCCTGGACGCGCAAGATGTAGCGGCCGGGGATGAGGCCGCCGACCCGGTACGTGAAGCGATCCGAGATCGCGAGGGTGGAGTAGGTCTGCTGGCGGATCTCGCCGCCGACCTCGGCCTGGAACGAGACCGTGACGGCGCGACCCTGCGGGAGCGGGGCGGGGAACGTGAGGGTGCCACGCACGGCGAGCACGCCGCCGTAGGCGCCATCGAGGCTGAACGTCGCGGTGGGCAAACACGTGCCGCCGCCGTCGGTGACGGGGCCCGCATCGGTGACGGGGCCCGCATCGGTCGTGGGGCCGCTGTCCGGCGTGGTGGTGGGGGTGGATGGCCCGGCCGTCGCTGGAACACCTACTGCGGCCGGAATGTCGCGTTCTGTCGAGGAACAGGCCGCGACGAGAGAGATGACACCGAGCCCTAGGAGCGTCCGAACGAAAAGCATGGTGCAAGTCTTACGAGGACGGGCGCAAAGGACAAGGAAAGTGCGCGGCGGTCATCGTCGCGGCCCTCGCGATCGACGACGCGGTCAGACTTCGTCGCCGGGCGGGGCCTGTTTTTCCTCGGTCTGCTCGCCTTCACGCGCGGTGGGGGGCGTTTCCTGCTTGGCGTGGTCGTCTGTGGGAGCGTCGAGGCCTCCGGCAGTGGCGGTCTTCTTTTCGCTGCGCTGGAGCAGGGTGAGGAACGACGGCATGAAGAGCACCGCCGCGAACACGCACGCGAGCTCCCCGATGACGGCGAGCTTGCCGAACGACTCGAGCGCTTGGAAGTCGGAGAACATGCCCGAGCCGTAACCGACCACAGTGGTGAAGCTGCACAGGATGACCGCGCCAGAGGACCGGATCACGGCCTCGCGCACGTTCCAATTCAAGAGCCGCGCGCGATCGCTGATGTTGAACGGGTACTCGCAGCCGATCCCGAAGGTTATCGGAAAAGCGATGAAGTTCACGTAGTTGATGCGCACGTTGAGGTACGCCGCGGCGCCGGCGAGCCAGATGACGCCGATGAGGAGCGACACGATGACGGCCGTCGCTCCGCGCCAGTTTCGCGTCGCGACGATGACGACGATGAGCACCGCGAAGAACGAGACCGCCGACGCGAGCGGACCGTCGCGACGGATGCTGTCGATGATGTCGGCGTAGATGGATGAGGTGGTCGCGGTCTGAACGACGGTTCCGTCCGGGAGGCGGACGTTGTCGCAGGTCGCCGAGAGGCGCAGGTGATAGTGCGCGTCGGCGAGCACCACGTCGTTCCGGATCTTGACGTACACCACGGTGCCGACGTTGCCGTTGTTCTCCGAGAACGGCCGCTTGAGGAGGGGCGGGACGTCTTTCACGGTGAGCACGTGGAGGGTGCTCGGCGGCTTGAAGCGCTCGACCTTCTTGCGCTCCTCCTCGGAGAGGCTCTGCATCACCCGTGGGGTGAGCAGATCGCGGATTTGTTCGAGCTGCTCGAGCTTCTTTTCCTGCTCCTCCGGGGTGCCGGGCAAGAGGTCCCAAATCGTCGCGATGTCGGCCAAGAGCGGCCCCTGCGGGTCGTTTCGGTCGTTCTCGAGGATCTGCTTCTTGAGGGCGGGGACCTGCTCGGGGGTGTCGGCGAGCATGAGCGCGCCGGCGATGTTCATCTTGCCGCCGAAGACCTCGTTCGCCTTG
Source organism: Myxococcales bacterium (assembly GCA_013297655.1). Lineage (GTDB taxonomy): Bacteria > Myxococcota_A > Polyangia > Polyangiales > Polyangiaceae > JAAFHV01. The sequence goes on from JAAFHV010000108.1 coordinate 20,145, forward strand.
TTCGACCAATGGTTGGCGCCGCCGACCTGGTGCGTAGCGCGCGAGCCGAGCTTGCCGAAGTCGTACTCCCAAGGATCGCCGATGTACGAGGGGATGCGGGTCGCCGCGAAGACGGTGACGGCGGCGCCGAAGACCACGAACGGCCACGGGTAGCGCGTGGTCACGTCGGCGAGCATCTTCGTGACGACGCTGCGGCTCCCGTCGGCGCGGAGCTTCGGCGCGGGCTCGCGAAGGAGCCTTGGCAGGAACGACTGCACCTTCTCGTTGACCGCGAGCAGCGCCGGCACGAGCGGGATGATCGCGGCCCAGACCGTGATCATGCCAATAAAGCCAATCATTCCGAACTGATTGAAGCCACGGAAGCGGGTGACGACGAGCGATCCGTAGGCGATGCTCGCGACCATCGCGCCGACGAGCTCGGCGCGGAGGGCGTTCAGCACCGCTTCGCGTTTCGCCTCGTTGGGATCCATGCCTCGCGCGCGGAACTCTTGGTAACGCGAGAGCAGCACGACCGGATAGTTGAGGCCGTTGCCGAGGATGATCGCCGCGAGGAACGCGCCCGCGGTGTTGATGTACCCGAACACGGCGTAGGCGAACGCGTAGGCCGCGACGATGCCGAAGAACGCGGGCACGAAGATGACGACGAGCGCCCAGAGTGAGCGGTAGTACACGACGAGGACGAGGAGGATGATGCCGAGGGCGACGAGGAACGCCTTCGTCGCGTCGTCGACGAGAGCCTTCTTCTCGTCGCTCGCGTTCCCGATGTCGCCGGTGAAGCCGACCTGCATCTCGGGGTGGAAGTGCTCCTTCACGCCCATCTCGGCCACGATGCGCTGCACCTCGACGAGGAACGCGTCGCCTCGGGCGTCGCCCAAGGTGGTGTTCGTGACGATCTTCAGGCCGAGCGCGTGGCCGTCGTCGGTCGCGAAATAACCCGTGGGGAAGGTGTCCTTGCGGTTCGCGCGCTCGTCCCAGCGGTCGAGGTACTCGGTGACGCCGAGGGCGGATTTTGCGCCCGAGTCCGCTGCGCCCGCGTCTGCCGGGCCGCCCGGTGCCGCGGGTTGGCTCGCGGTCGCGATGCCTGCGTCGCCCGCGCCTGCGTCGCCCGTGGCGAGCGGCTTCGGGGCGGGCTTCGGGGCGACCTTCGGCGCCGGCTTGGGATCGAGGCCGGGAGACGAAGGCGGGGCGTCGTCGTCGAGGTTCTCGACGAGCCCGATCTTCATCGCGATTTGGCGGTCCAAGTTCCGCGACGCATCTTCGAGATCTTTCAGATCGGCGAAGAGCCACTTGTGGCTGTCGTAGAAGTCGCGCACGTCCTTCGTGCCGGACTCCACGTACGCGACCGGATCGAAGCACCGGCGCTGGCACTCGCCGTCGTTCGGGGCGCACGTCTTCGCGCACGCCTTCTTTTCGTCGGAGAGCTTCGCGACGCGACTCGCGAGGTCGTCGACGAAGCGCTCGTTCTGCTTGCGGTCGGGGCTCGTGACGACGATGACGAGCTTCGCGGCGCCGCCTACGCGGCCGAGCTGGTGCTCGAACGCACGGAAGCGCGGGCTGTCGCGCGGGAGCAGCTCGAGAAAGTCCGTGCGGACGTTGTTCTGGAGCTTCTGCGCGTACGTGCCGAGGACGGCGAACAGAACTGCGAATATGGCAAGAACGACGAAGGGATAGCGGCTCGCCGCGTCGACGATCCTGCCCACGATTTTCCGATGCATCACGGGCGTCGGTCGTCTATAGCACCCGGTGTCGACATGCCGTGGGCAAAAGATTGGCCGCCCCGTCGCGTGCTGCTCGCGATGTATGCCGGCCTCGGGCTCGTCGCGAGCATGGTGTCGTTCGCGACCGGCCAGTCGAAGAACCTCGACATCTTCCTGACCGCCGCGCGCGATCTCCTCGCCGGGCGAAACGCGTACGCGACCACGGCGTTCAAATACAGCCCCGCGTTCGCGTTCTTGTTCGTGCCGTTCACCTGGCTACCGGCTTCCGTCGCGGCGGGGATCTGGGGCGTGGGGAACTTCGTCGCCGTGTTCTATGGCATCGATCGCCTCGTCGACGACGACCGAGAAAAGCGCGTCGCGTTGACGGTCGCGCTCCTCGGGATCGTGTTCGTGACGGACGGCGATCAGTCGAACCTGCTCATCACGGGGGGGATGTTGCTCGCGTTCCGCGCCTTCGAGGACGAAAGGCCCGCGCTCGCGGGGCTCCTCCTCGCGGCGTGCACAGTCGTGAAGATTTTCCCCCTCCTCGCGATGGGGCTCGTGCTCTTCGATCGGCGCCGATGGCGCGCGATCCCTGCATTTTTTCTCGGCGTCGTGGGCCTCACCTTGGCTCCTATCGCGGTGGTGGGTTGGCCCGTCGTGCGCATGGAGCACGTGGAGTGGAAGAAGTTGCTCACCCACGAAGCGGTCGAAAATCGGGGGTGGTCGCTGATGGGCGTCGTGCGCGACGGCCTCGGTCTCGGGTGGCCGAACGCGTACGTGCAAGCGGTCGGCGCGCTCCTGGTCTTGCTCGTGTTCGTCGCGGTCACGTTCCGACGAAACGAGCCCCGCGAGCGTCGCGCAGCGATGGCGATCTTGCTCGTCTTCATGGTGCTGTTCAACCACCGGAGCGAGTACTGCACGCTCGTGATCTCGAGCGTAGGCGTCGCGGTCTGGTGCGCAAGCGAGCCGCACTCGCGTGGCTGGACGTGGGCGCGACGCTTGCTCGTCGCGCTCGCGTTCCTCGCTCCGGGGCCGTTCTACGCGGTCGTCACGAAGGGAGAAGCTCCGCTCCTCGCCGTGCTCACCGCGCCGCGGAAGTTCCACGCGCTCCGGATGATCCCGCTTCTTTTTGCCTGGATCTGGATGCTCGTCGACCTCGCCCGGCGAGCGCGTCCGCGCGTTGCCTAGAGCGCCGGACCGCTTAATAACCGAGGATTTTCGCCGAGTTGCGAGCCATCCCTCGTCAGGGACTTCCAAGGGTCGTGCGAGGCGAGGCCCACGACGCTACAGGGCCGCAAGTCCCTGACGAGGGACGAGTCCTACGGCTCGAGCCGAGGAGGAGCAACGAGCACGACGCTACAGGGCCGCAAGTCCCTGACGAGGGACGGCGACGCAAATCGGCGAAAGGCCGAACGAATGAAGCGGCTCCGCGCTCTAGCTCCCCGGCCGAGCGCCTGAACGGGAGAGCTTCGACCTCAAGGCGCGTGGGCGGGCTGGGCGTCGCTCACGCGATCGTCTGCGATCTTTTCGGCGAACGCGATCGACTCGAGGAGCGAAGGATCGGCCGACGGGCGGCGGAGGGTGCGCTCGAGCCACTTGGCTGCCTTGTTCGTGCCGAGGCGAACGCGTTGATCTTGCGAGACCCCCTCGGTGGTGGAGAGCTTCCACGTGACGACGTCCGCGTCGGTGGTTCGCCCTCGTTGTCCGCCGCTCGCGAGATCGCGGACGACGCTTCCGGTGAGTGTGTTCCCGTCGCGCGTGGCGACGAGCGCGACCTCGGCGACCGTGGCGGGGGCCACGCCTTCGGGGCGGGGGACGGAGACGACCTCGAACGTGACCTCGCGGCCGTCCGGTCGCTCGTAGCGGATGGCACCGCCTGCGCGGTACGACGTAATGCCGAGGCGGGTGCCGAGCCAGCCGACGAGGAGCGCGGCCTCCGAGCCGACGACGGAGCCCGGGTCGCACGCCTGCGCGATCGTGACCCGCTCGATGAACGAGGCGTAGGGCAGGTGCTCCGGCTGATCGAAGAAGCGCGCGAGCAGCTCTTGCCAGGGCTCGAGCCGCGTCCACGCCAAATCCGAGACCGGGATCTCGGGGTGCGCTTTCGCGAACCCGGCGAGGCCGACGAGGCTCTGCACCGACGTGAACTCGGAGTCGATGAGCACACGATCGGCCCGCTCCGCGATCTGCGCGAAGACGGCGTCGTGGGGATGCAAGCGGCCGAGCCACACGAGCACGATCGGAACCTCGGGGGCGAGTAACGCCTCGAGAATGCTAGGGATTCGCAGGCACGTTTGCCCGCGGGCGGTGAGGGAGACGCGCTCGGTGAAGGTGGCCTTGTCGACCTCGACGCTGGTCGCGCTGCCCTCGAGCGCGCCTTCGCGAGCGGCCGGATCGAGGCCCACCACGATCGCGCGCGCGAGCAGGGTGGTGGCGACCTCGTCGACGACTTGTGTGTAGCGCGCAGCGATCTCGATCGACTCGGCGACGACGACGAGGTTCATCGAGAGCACGCGGCTCCCGTCTGCGCGCCCCTCGCCGATCGCGCGGAGCTCGCGCTCGATTTGCGCGACGACCTTGCCCGCGGTCGCGGGCGCCGTCACGGTTTTCTCCAGCGCCGACCGTCGCGCGCGAGGAGGTCGTCCGCGTTTTCGGGGCCCCACGAGCCGGACGCGTAGAGCGGCGGCGGGGCGCTCGCTTCCGCGCGCCATGCCTCGAATACGCGATCGATGAACGCCCACTGCTCCTCGACCTCGTCGTGGCGGGTGAAGAGGGTCGCGTCGCCTCGCATCGCGTCGAGGAGGAGGCGCTCGTACGCCTCGGGGGTGTTCGAGCCGAACGCGGCGCCGTAGCGGAAGTCCATCGCGACGTCGCGCAGGATGGTGTGCTGCCCGGGCTCCTTCGTGATGAAGCGGAGCGCGATGCCCTCGTCGGGCTGGATGCGCAGCGCGAGCACGTTCGGGGTGACCCCGCCGTCCGGCGCGCGGAACAGGTTGTGGGGTACCTTTTTGAACTGGACCGCGATCTCCGTCACGCGCCGCGCGAGGCGTTTTCCCGCGCGGACGTAGAAGGGCACGCCGCCCCAGCGCCAGTTGTCGACGAACATGCGCATCGCGACGAACGTCTCGATCCGCGAGGCGGGGGAGACATCGGGCTCTTCGCGGTAACCGCAGACCTCGTCGCCGCGCACGATGCCGCGCGCGTACTGTCCGCGGACCACGTTCTCCTGCACGAGGGAGCGCTCCATCGGGCGGAGCGAGCGAAGCACCTTGACCTTCTCGTCGCGGACCGCGTCCGCCGCGAGCGAGATCGGAGGCTCCATCGCCGTCAGGCAAAAGAGCTGCATGAGGTGGTTTTCGACGATGTCCTTCGTGACGCCGATCTCTTCGTAGAACTTTCCGCGCCCCTCGACGCCGATCTCTTCCGCGACGGTGATCTGGACGTGGTCCACGTGCTCGCGGTTCCAGACCGGCTCGAACAGGCTGTTCGCGAAGCGGAACACGAGGAGGTTTTGGACGGTCTCCTTGCCGAGGTAGTGGTCGATGCGGAAGACCTGCGACTCGTCGAACGCGGAGGCGATCGTCGCGTTGAGCTCGCGCGCGCTCTCGAGGTCGTGGCCGAACGGCTTTTCGACCACGACGCGGGTGACGGCCTTCCCGCTGCCCGGGGCCTCGATGAGCTTTGCCTCCCGCAGATGCGAGACGATGTGACCGAACTCCGATGGCGGAACCGCGAGATAGTACAGGCGATTTTTGGCCCCGCGCTCGGACTCGAGGGCGTCGAGCTGGGCCTTGAGGGCGGTGTAGGTCTCGGCCTTGTCGAAGGGACCTTGCACGTAGTGCAGGCCGCGCTCGAAGTCCTCCCAGACCGCCTCGTCGATCGGCTTTCGACGCGAGAAGCTCCCGATCGCTTCTTTCATCTCGGCGCGAAACTTCTCCGACGATTTCTCCCGCCGCGCCACGCCCACGACCGCGAACCCGCTCGGGAGCGTGCGGCTCAGGGCGAGGTTGTAGAGGGCAGGGAGCAGCTTGCGTTTGGTGAGGTCGCCGGACGCGCCGAAGATGACGACCGCGAACGGACCCACGGTGCGTGTCTCCGCGAGGCCGCGACGAAGGGGATTTTCGCTCATGTCTTCGCTCAGGCCTTCTTGACGGCGTGGCCGCCGAACTCGTTTCGGAGGGCGGAGAGCACGCGCATCGCGAAGGAGTTGTCTTGGCGCGACGTGAAGCGCGCGAAGAGCGACGCGGCGATGGTGGGGACCGGCACCGCGAGGGCGATCGCCTCGTTCACCGTCCAGCGACCCTCGCCCGAGTCGTTCACGTAGGCCTTGAGCCCCTCGAGCTTGGGGTCCTTCTTGAAGGCATTTTCGGCGAGCTCGAGCAGCCACGAGCGCACCACCGAGCCGCGGTTCCAGACGCCGGAGAGCGCGCCGAGGTCGTAGCCGTAGTCGCTCGCGGCGAGGAGCTCGAAGCCCTCTGCGTACGACTGCATCATCGCGTACTCGATCCCGTTGTGGACCATCTTCGCGAAGTGGCCGGCGCCTGCTTTTCCGAGGTAAGCGAGGCCTTGCTCGGGGGCGAGGGTCTTGAAGGCGGGCTCGACGTGGTCGAACGCGGACTTGTCGCCGCCGACCATGAGGCAGTAGCCGTTCGCGAGGCCCCACACGCCGCCGGAGGTGCCCGCGTCGAGGAACTTGAGGCCCTTCTCGGCGAGCTCGCCGCTGCGGCGAACCGACTCCCGGAAGTTCGAGTTTCCGCCGTCGATGACGATGTCGCCCTTCGAGAGCAGGCCCGTAAGCTCCTTGATCGTCGCCTCGGTGGGATCACCGGCGGGGACCATGACCCACACCGCGCGCGGCCCCGAGAGCTTCGACACCACCTCGGCGAGCGAGCTCGCGCCCTTGGCGCCCTCGGCCACGACGGCGGCAACCGCTTCGGCCGAGCGATCGTACGCGACCACCTCGTGGCCCCCACGAAGGAGCCGCCGAACCATGTTTCCGCCCATCTTCCCGAGGCCAATGAGTGCAATCTGCATGGGTCTTCCTTTCGTCTTACGAAGCCGTGAGCATACTCTCGGAAGCGCGCCTCTCGTCTCGCGTAAAGTCGAGCGGAGCGGGGGATTTCCGAAGGCGGCCGCCTGCGCCAGTTGGCCCTCCGCCCGCGCAGTCGTGCCCCAAAATGCCGGGAATTTGACCGGATCGGGGTCCGTCCGTACGGTGAGGGATGGCCGTGCTGCCCCCGGTGCGCATTCCGCACCCCCACGTCGAAATCAAAACCGACGACGGCGCGCCGTTCGTTCGCGGGACGCGGATCGCGGTGCGGCGCCTCTTTGCGTGGCACAAGGGTGGCGCCAGCGCCGAGACCTTGCTCCGACGTTACCCGAGCCTCGGTCCCGCGCGTCTTTTTGATGCGCTCGCGTTCGCATACGACAACCCGGAGCTGCTCGAGGCCGACATCGCGCGGGAGCGCACGATGCTGAAAGAGGCCGATCTCGAGAACCCGCCGATCCCGATGAAGCAGGAAAAGCTCCCGTTCTGAAAGCCTTGCCCCGCTCGTCGCGCCCGCCAGCGCGAGGTTCGGCGCGGCTGCGGTGGGGGTGGCGAGGGAGATCCGGCACCACCGACCGAGCTATGAAACTTTCGTGCCGTTCGCGCGTCTCAGGCCTTCCCACGCGAGAGGCCCCATGACGATCGCCCCGACGAGCCGCACCGAGCGCACCCCCGACCGCAAGCCCGAGGGCGGAGACACCCCCGAGACCGCCATCGGCCGGCGCACCAAAATCTTCGGCATTGTCGCGATCTTGGGCGCGTTCCTCGGCAGCTACGGGGGCCTCCGCCTCGCCGATCACCAGAGCCACCCCTCCGCGAAGGCCTCCGCCGCCCTCACCGCGAAGGTCGTCAAGGTCGTGCGCAGCGCCGCCGACAAGACCGCGGGGCTCACCGTCTCGGGCACGAGCGGGGGGTCGCGCGTCCCGACGGAAGGCGAGTCGCTCGCGGTCGGCACCACCCTCCAAACCGACGCCCGCACCCGCGCGCGGATCGCGCTCTCGGACGGCTCGGAGCTCGTGATGGACCGCTCCACCTCGATCACCCTCGGGTCCGAGCCGCGCAGCCTACGTCTCACCGAGGGGAGCGCGATCGTCGAAGCGGCTCACGTCGACGGCGCTCCGCCGCTCCGCCTCACGGGGGAGTCCGGCGAGGTCAAGGTCATCGGCACGCGGCTCGTGCTCACGCAGACCCCCGAGCGCGCCAACGTCGAGGTGCTTCGTGGTGAGGTCGAGGTGGTCGGCGGCGGCGGGAGCGCCAAGGTGTTCGCGGGACAAGAAGCGGTGCTCACGAAGACCGCGCGCCCCGAGGTGGTGCCCGCGACCGACATGGCGAAGCGCTCCGCGTTCGGCGAGGCCCTCGTGGTCCACAACGAGGACACCGAGCCAGAGACCTCCGGTCTCGGCGAGCTTCGCGCGAAAAAGCCTGGAAAGACGGACGAAAAGGACCATGCGGTTCGCCTCTCGCGCCACGACGTGAAGGTCCGCATCGCGGGCGCCGTCGCCCGAACCGAGATCGAAGAGGTCTTCAGCAACGACACCGACGACGAGCTCGAAGGCCTCTATCGTTTCCCTCTTCCGTCCGGCGCGCAGATCGAGCGCCTCGCTCTCGACGTCGATGGCAAGCTCGTGGAAGGCGAGTTCGTCGACGCCTCTCGCGCGCAGGCGATCTGGCGTGGGGTGATCCACAACGCCGCGCCGACCGCCCCGAAGCCACGCGAGGAGCTCGTGTGGGTGCCTGGTCCGTGGCGTGATCCGGCGCTCCTCGAGTGGAAGCGCGGCGGTCGCTTCGAGCTCAAGATATTCCCCATCCCGAAGCGCGGATCGCGACGGGTCGTCATCGCGTACACCGAGACGGTCGCGCCCTCGTCCGGCGTGCGCAGGTACACCTACCCGCTCCCGCACGCGACCGCGAGTGACCTCGTGATCGAAAAAATGCACGTCGACGCGAAGGTGGTCGGTTTCGACAAGGCCGACGAGGTGCGCGTCCGCGGCTACGAGCTCCGGCGCGGAGATGGCCCGAAGGAGGTCACGTTCACCGCGGACGAGACGAGCTTCCGGCCTTCGGGCGATCTCGTGATCGAGTACGGCACCGGTG
>JAAFHV010000011.1:0-19395 GCA_013297655.1 Myxococcales bacterium
ACCGGGGAGAATGCACCCATTCCGCCGGTGTTGGGGCCGAGGTCGCCGGCGAGGAGGCGTTTGTGGTCGCGTGACTCTGGCAAGACGACCGCGACGCCGTCGGACACGAGCAGCATCACGGAGAGCTCGGGACCTTCGAGTCGCTCTTCGACGAGCAGCTTCGCGTCGGGCCCGAAGCGCTCGCGGAGCTCGGTCACCGCCGCGCGCGTACCCGCTGCGTCGTCGCACACGATGACGCCTTTGCCCTCCGCGAGGCCGTCGAGCTTCACCACCGCCGCGCCGGGAAATTCCGCGAGCTGCGTGTCGTCGCTCGCCGAGGCAACGACCACCGAGCGCGCGGTCGGGAGCCCGTGACGCAGGAAAAAATCTTTCGCGTACGTCTTCTCCGTCTCGAGACGTGCGGCTTCTTTGCCGGGGCCGACGACGGAAAAACCTTCCGCGCGGAGGGTGTCGGCGACACCTTCCGCGAGCAGCGCCTCGGGCCCTACGACCACGAGCGACACGCCGCGCGCACGTAGGTCGCTCGCGAGCTGCGATGACGGGATATCCCCCGTAGACCCTGGAATTCCCGCGTTTCCGGGCACGACGAGCACCGCGCTGGCGCCGAGGTCGGCCGCGAGGCGGAGCGCGAGGGCGTGCTCGCGCCCCCCTTTCCCGAGGACGGCGACCTTCACGACCCGAACGCCTCCTCGGCGCGGAGGAGGATGTCGCCGGCGATGAGCGCCGCGTCGCCGACATAGGTCGTCACGTCGAGCGCGCGGAGCTTGGTTTTGACCTCGTCGCTCACGTCGAGCGCGTCGACGAAGGCCTCGATTTCGCCCTTTCCGAGCGCACGGCCACGGGTGAGCTCGAGGAGGCGCTTGTACGGATCGTCGTCGACGTGGAGGCGCAAGATCGTCTGGATCGGCTCGGCGAGCAGCTCCGGTTGCCCGCGAAGGGTGCGATCGCACGTCTCGTGCGAGAGCGACACACGACCGAGCCCGAAGAGCACCTCTTCGAACGCGAGCACGTGATGACCGAGCGCGGTGCCGACGTTGCGGCTCACGGTGCTGTCCGAGAGATCGCGCTGCATCCGCGAGCGGCAGAGCTTGTCGGCGAGGAAGCCGAGCGCCGCGTTCGAAAGCTGCAAATTGCCCTCTGCGTTCTCGAAATTGATGGGGTTGACCTTGTGCGGCATGGTCGAAGAGCCCACCTCGCCCGCCTTGGCCTTTTGCACGAAGAGCCCGCGCGAGACGTAGAGCCACATGTCTTGGCAGAGATCGAGGACCACGTTGTTCGTGACCCGCACCTCGTTGAACCAGCGCGCCCACGCGTCGTGATCTTCGACCTGCGTGGTCGCGGGGTTGGGCACGAGCCCGAGGCTCTCGACCAGGCGCTTCTCGTAGGAGGCCCAGTCGTAGCTCGGGTGCGCGGCGCGGACGGCGGAGCGGTTGCCGGTCGCGCCGTTGAGCTTTCCATAGATGCGGACGCGAGAGAGCGCTTCGTACGAGCGCACGAGGCGCGAGAGAAAGACGGCGATCTCTTTGCCCGCGGTGGTGGGCGAAGCCGGCTGCCCGTGGGTGAACGCCGGGAAGGCGGTCTCGGCGTGCTCGCGCACGAACGCAGAGAGCGAGAGGCCCACGTCGCGCACCAAGGGGAGCTCCACCTCGGCGAGGAAGGCGTCGAACAGCGTGCCGTAGGCGAGGTTGTTCACGTCCTCGGAGGTGAGCCCGAAATGCACGCGGTTGGGCTTTTTCAGCTCACCGCGCCGCTTCAGGAAAATCTCGCAGGCCTTTACGTCGTGACGAACCTCGGCCTCGATCGCCTTGAGCTCGTCGTACGCGGAGAGGTCGAAACCCTCCCACGTGTTGCGCAGGCGGGTGCGCTCGCTCTCGTCGAGGGTGCCGAAGAGGCCGGTCTCATCGAGCAGGATCGCGTGCTCCACCTCGACGCGGAGCCGCGCCTTCATGAGCGCATGCTCGGAGAAATACGGCGCGAGGCGGGCGAGGCGGGCTCCGTAACGACCGTCGAGGGGCGAGATGGCGTACGCGCGAGAGTGGTCGTTCATGGTCACGGGGTCTCCTTCGTCGACCGGGCGTCGTCCGAGACGTGCGCCGCGGCCGCGACACCAGGCTTCAAAGCACGTGCGTTGAGCGCGCGAACCGCGGAGAGCGCCGATTTTGCTGCCGATCCCGAGGCGGAGAGCACGGGCAGGTCGGTCTTCGCGAGCAGCTCGTCGACGAGCCCCTCACTTCCTGCACCGACGAGGACCGCTCCCGGCTCGAGGTTCCCGACGTAGGCGCCCGCGTTCGCTTGGGCGAGCGTATCTTCCGGCGAGAGCACGAACGCGCGCGCGCCGAGGCGCTCCACCGCGTCGCGGACACGTCGCACGAAGGCCGCGTCGCGATCGCCGACCACGGCGACGAACCCCGGAAGCATGCGGCCCTTCGCGACGAGCGCCTCGACGAGACGCGCCGCCGGATCGAGCGCGCGCGACGGCTCGTTCTCCGTCACCCGACGGAAGAGATCCGTGTACCGTGCACGAGTTTCGTCGAGCACGTCGTCGGGCAGCGCGAGAGGGAATTTTCCGGTCTTTTCGCGTACGCCGAGCATGTACGTGCGCACGTGCTCCTTGTCCAAGGGCGGCGCGTCCTTCGGCGACGCGGCGTGCCTCTTCGCGTCCCAGATCCGCGACGAGTCGGGGGTGTGGATCTCGTCGATGAGCACGAGCCTGCCGTCGACGAGGCCCATCTCGTACTTCGTGTCGCAGAGGAGGAGCCCCTTGGAGGCGAGCACCTCCGAGCCGCGCGCGAAGAGCGCGCGCGCCACCTTTTCCATCTGCGCGTAGAGCGCGGCGTCGACGAGGCCCTCTTCGACGAGGCCCGCAGGCGTGATCTCGCGGTCCGACTCTTCCTTCGTCGTCGGCGTCACGATCGGCTCGGGGAGCTTCTCGTTCTCGCGCAAGCCCTCGGGCAGCTTTACCCCCGAAATCTCACGCTTTCCCGCGGCATAGGCGCGGGTCATCGAGCCTGCCATGTACCCGCGGACGACCATCTCGACCCGGATCGGGATCGCCTCGCGCACGATCGACGATTGTTCGGTGAGCACCTCGACGAGGTGGTTCTCGACGATGTCGCGGGTGCTGTCGAACCAGAACGCGGCGAGGCGATTGAGGACCTCGCCCTTGCCCGCGATCGGCGTCTCCAGCTTCAGGTCGAACGCGCTGATGCGATCGGTGACCACGATGAGGCGCGTGCCGTCGTCGAGACGAAAGCTGTCGCGGACTTTGCCTTGGTGGAGCTTCTCGAGCTGAGGGCTCCGCACTTTGTCGAGGACCTGCATGGTTCGTTCTCAGTGACGGAAGTGGCGGGTCTCGGTCATCACCACCGCGACGCCGCGTGCGTCACCGGCGGCCACGACTTCGGCGTCGCGGATCGATCCGCCGGGCTGGAGGAGGACGCGGAAGCCTCCCGCAGCGGCGACCTCGAGGGTGTCCGCGAAGGGGAGGAACGCGTCGGACACGACGTAGGCTTCGGCGCACGCGCGGGTGAAGGCGGCTTCGTTGGACGTGTAGGTTGCACGCAACGTCGCGTGCGCGCGCTCGACCGCGATGCGCGCGGAGGCGACCCGGTTCGGTTGCCCCGCGCCCATCCCGAGGAGCAGGAGCTCGCCCTCTTCGTTCTTGCCCACGATCGCGATCGCGTTGGATTTTATCGAGCGAACGACGCGACAGCCCATCTCGGCGAGGGCGACGTCGGCCTCGAAGGGGGCCTTCGTCTTCGTCTCGAGCTTCGTGAAGAGCGTGTCGTCCGCGTCTTGCACGAGGAGGTGCCCGAGGCAGAGGCGCATGTCCTTCGCGCCGAAGATCGCGTCCGCCGAGAGCGGGAGAACGCGCAGGTTCTTGTTCGTTGCAAGATACACGAGAGCTTCTTCGTCGAAGCTCGGCGCGACGACGACCTCGACGAACCTTCGCTTGCCCTTGTCCTCCGCGTCGAGCATCAGCGGGAGCACGTCGGCGCGCTCCACGCGGCCACCGAACGCGATCACGGAGCCGAACGCGGAGACCGGATCGCTCGCCCACGCGAGCTCGAGGGCCCGCGCGCGAGATTTCCCGATCGCGACGCCGCACGGGTTTCCGTGTTTCACGATCGCGCAGGCGTTCTCGCCGTGCCCGCGCACAGCCGCGAGGGCGGCCTCCACGTCGAGCAGGTTGTTGTACGAGAGCTCTTTCCCGGAGAGCAAAAGCTCGGTCGGCGACTTCGTGCCCGCGCCACGCCGTACGAGCACGGAGGCCTTCTGATGGGGGTTTTCCCCGTAACGAAGGGTCGACTCACGATCGAACGAGAGGGTGCGGGAGGGCTCGTTCGCGACCTGATCGAGGTGCTCCGCGATCTGCGTGTCGTACGACGCCGTCGTTCGGTAGGCGGCGCGCATGAGGCGGGTGCGGGTCTCGAGGGAGAGCGAGCCTCCGGTCTCGTGGAGCTCCTTCACGAGGGCGGGGTAGTCGTCCGGCGACACGACCGAGGCGACGTGGCGGTAGTTCTTCGCCGCGGCGCGCACCATCGTCGGCCCGCCGATGTCGACGTATTCGATGAGCTCGGGCAGAGCGAGCCCTTTGTCGCGGTACTCCGCGAACGGGTAGAGGTTCACGACCACCATGTCGATCGGCACGGTGCCGAGTTTCGTCGCTTCTGCCGCGTCGCGCTCGCGGTCGAAGAGGATGCCGGAAGAGATCTCGTACGAGAGCGTCTTCATGCGCCCACCGAACGCCTCCGGTTTCCCGGTGAGCTCGGTGACGTCTTTCACCGCGAAGCCATTCTCTCGAAGGATCGCGGCGGTTCCACCGGTGGAGTAGAGCTCGGTGCTGTGGCTCACGAGGGCCTTGGCGAGGTCGAGGAGACCGGTCTTGTCCCACACGCTGAGGAGGGCACGACGAACTTGAACGTTCATGAGGAGAGGTCCTTTGTGGCGCTAGCGCGTGCGCGTGTCGCCGCGGCGACGAGGTTCCGGAACACGACGAGACCGTCGCCCACGTCGCTCGCGAGCCCTTGCCGCGCGCGGGTGTGGAAGGCGGGGTGGAGCTGAGGCAACAAGAAGGCCTCGGGGTGCGGCATCGTGCCGAGCACACGACCGGTGGGATCGGTGAGCCCCGCGCACGAGAGCTCCGACCCGTTCGGGTTCTCGGGGTAGTCGACCGCGGGGGCGAGCGCACCGTCGAGGTACGTGAGCGCGACGAGCTTCTTCGTCACGAGCGCCTCGCGAATCGAAGCATCCCGCGTGACGAGCTTGCCCTCCGCGTGACGCGCCGGAAACGCGAACGGATCTTCTTTTCCGCGGAACGCAGGCGAGGGCGACTCCGGCGCGCCGCACACCACCCAGCGATCCTCGAAATGGCCGGAGTCGTTGTGGGTGAGCGTCACCTCCGGCGCGTGATCGCCGCCGAGGTTCGGGAGGAGCCCCGACTTCACCAAGATCTGAAAGCCGTTGCACACGCCGTAGATGTACCCGCCGTCGTTCGTGAACGCGGAGAGCTCACGCACGAGCGTGCTGCCGGAGGGGAGCTTTTGCATGCGCAGGCGGTTCGCGAACACGCGCCCGGAGCCGAGGTCGTCGCCGAACGAGAAGCCTCCCGAGAGGTGCACGATCGACGCCTTCGCGAGTGACACGTCGCCAGAGAAGAGATCCGCGGCGTGCACGATCGTCGCGTCGAGCCCGGCGGTTCGATACGCGTGGGCGGTCTCTTCTTCGCAGTTGAGACCGAACCCGGTGACGACGAGCGCGGTCATCGAAGCCTCGTTTCGTAAGCAGAAGAGAGCGATTCGAGCGAAAGATCGACGAGCGTCTCGGACGCGGCGTGGACACGGAGGCCCGCGCCACCGACCTGACCGAGGCGCACCGCACGTGGACCGAAGATGCGCACGAAGGCCGCCTCGTCGCCCGGCTTTACCGACACGACGAAGCGCGCGTTCGACTCGGAGAAGAGCGTCACGTAGGGCGAGTGAGCCGCATTCGGGAGGACGATGTCGGCCCCGAGATCCGCACCGATGCACGACTCTGCGAGCGCCACGGCGAGGCCGCCATCGGACAGGTCGTGCGACGAGACGAGCAGACCCGCTGCGTGCGCCTCCGCCATTTTCGTGTAGAGCGCACGTGTCTCGGGGATCCGGACGATGGGGGCAAAACCGCCGGAATCGCCGAGGATTTCGCTCGCGATCGAGCGCCCGAGCTCGTCGAACGTCTCGCCGACGAGGAACACGAGGTCGCCCTCGGCCTTCCACTCCGACGTCACGAGGCGGCGCACGTCGCGCACCTTCGCGATCATCGTGACGAGCAAGGTGGGCGGCACCGAGATCTTGGTCCCTCCCGCCCGGAAGTCGTTCTTCATGCTGTCCTTGCCGGACACCATCGGGATCTCGAACGCGCGCACCATCTCGGCCAAGCCCTCGGCCATGCGCACGAGCTTGCCGAGCTTCTCCTTGCCGTCGGGGTTCTTGTCCGCGTCGTAGACCGAGTCCGGGACGCAGAAGTTGTCGCACCCGGCGAAGGGCTCGTAGGCACCCTCCGCGTCGCACGGGAGGCGCGCTCCGACCGAGACGAGCGCGCGCACCGCCTCGTCGAACGCGCTCTGCGCCATCGCGTGCGCGTCGAGATCGCCGTAGCGCGGGACGATGCCGCTCGCGACCGCGATGCCCTCGTGCCCATCGTGGCGAACGAGCATCACGCCCGCGTCTTGAGGAGCCTTTCCGCGCACGCCCATGTAGGGCTTCAGCACGGTTTTTCCCTTCACTTCGTGATCGTAAGCGCGCACCACGCTCTCGCGGCTCGCGACGTTCGGCGAGGAGAGGACGCGCGTGAGGAGCGCGCCGAGATCGCCGTCGTACGCTCGCGAGGGCGTGCGCGACGGCGCGAGCACGGTGGCCTCGAGGGAGAGCCGCGGCGCGCCGTCGTGGAGGAACCCGAGATCCAAGAACGCGACCTTCGTGTCGCCGTGCACGACCTCGAGACGACCCGAATCGGTGAAGGTGCCGATGTCGGCCGCCTCGACCCCGCGGCCCTTCGCGAGCGCGACGAACGCCTCGAGCCTCTCGGGCCGCACCGCGAGGGTCATGCGCTCTTGCGACTCGGAGAGGAAGATCTCCCACGGCAAGAGCCCGGGGTACTTCAGCGGCACGCGGCTCGTGTCGATGCGTGCGCCGCCGGTGGTGCGCGCGAGCTCGCCGGCAGACGAGGAGAGCCCGCCCGCGCCGCTATCGTTCACTCCGACGACGAGGCCCTTCGCGGCAGCTTCTTCGAGCAAATCGGCGACGAGCTTCTGCGTGAACGGGCTCCCGACCTGCACCACGCCTCGCGTTTGTCCCTCTTTCAGCTCGTGGGACGAGAACGTCGCGCCGTGGATGCCGTCTTTGCCGACTCGGCCGCCGACGGTCACGATCCGATCGCCGAGGCGCACGTCTTTGGTGTGGGCCGGCTCACCCGCCGCGAGCGCGGGCACGAGCGCGGTCGACCCGCAGAACACGAGCGGCTTGCCGGCGAACCTGTCGTCGAACACGAGCGCGCCGTTCAACGTGGGCACCCCCGACTTGTTCCCTCCGTCGCGCACACCGGCGTGAACGCCTTCGAAGACACGTGCAGGATGCAACTGTCCCGGGAGGAGCTTCTTGTCGTACGAAGGCGGCCCGAAGCAGAGAACGTCGGTGTTGAAAAAGAGCCTCCCGCCGCCGCGCCCGGTGCCGATCGCGTCGCGGTTGCACCCCAAGATCCCGGTGATCGCTCCACCGTAGGGGTCGAGCGCGGAGGGCGAGTTGTGGGTCTCCACTTTGAGGGTGAGGTTCGTGTCCGGATCGACCTTCACGATGCCGGCGTTGTCGTCGAACACGGTCACGACGAAGCTTTGGCCACGCGCGTCGAGCTTGGCCTTCACCTCGCGGGTGGGATCGGCGACGTAGCTCTTGAAGATCGAGCGCACCTCGCGTGCCTCGCCGCGCTCGCGATCGTCGACCGCGATGATGGCGTTGAACTCCTTGTGCTTGCAGTGCTCGGACCACGTCTGGGCGAAGATCTCGAGCTCGCAATCGGTGGGGCTCGGGGAGAGGCCCTCGCGCTCTCGCTCCGCACGAACGGGCGGCGACGCGAAGTAGGCCACGATCGCCTTCATTTCCGCGAGCGAGAGCCCGAGGCTGCGGTCTTTCGAGAGGGCCGCGAGCGCGGTGTCGGTCTCTGGAAGCGGAACGACGTCGACCCGAACGTCCGCGTCGAGGCGGGCACGGACCGGCGGGCGGGGCACGAACGGAAGCGCTCCCCACGAGAGCGCGTGCACGTTCGGGTTCCCGAGCACCTCGTGCGCGATCGCGCGCAGCGTCTCGTCGGCGACGACCTCGTCGAACACGACGAGCTCCTGCGCATGGAACGACCAGACCGGGAGGGCTTCGCCGCTGTAGAGGGCGAACGCGTGCTCTGCGCTTCGCCCTTCGTCGTCGGTCAGCCCCGGCAAACGTGCGAGATGCACATAACTGCCGACCTTGCCGGTTCCGTAGGAGGAGGTCACGTCGACCTCGTCCACGATCGGATCGGCGATCGCGGCTTCCGCGAACCCGCGGAGCGCCTTCTCGGAGACGTTGTCGGCCGAGGCGAGCACGCGGAGCGCGCGGGTGCCTTTCGGCGCTTTTCCGAGGTGGCTCGCGATCGCCTGCGCGATCTTCTCCGAACGCGGATCCTTCGCCCCCGCTCGGGCGGCGATGGTCACCACGTTCGCGGGGGATAGGCTCATTTCGATTGCTCCAACGGGTAGGTGAGGGTTCCGCCGTCCCTCCCGCGCGATCGCACGCGGATGGATCGGTCGTCGTCGAGGCGCCCGGCGATGCGGGCCAAATGTCCGTGCCGTGCGCACGCATCGAACACGCGCGCGACCTCCGGCTCGGGGCACACGATCATGAAGCCCTGCCCCATATTCCATGCGCGGTAGGCGTCGAAATCCGTCACGTTCCCGAGGCGTTGCACCTCGAGTACCGGCTCCGGAACCTCCCACGGATCGGTGAGATTCGCGCCGAGGCTGGTGCGCGCGAGCACGCGACCGAGCTTGTTCGGGATCCCCCCGCCGGTGATGTGACCGAGCCCGGTCACGGCCACGTTCGTCTCGAGGAGCTCCGAGATCACGGGCGAGTAGATGACCGAAGGCGTGAGCGCGATCTCGCCCCACGTGCGCCCGAACGCTTCCTGGGTATGCCAGGCAGGGCCGAACGTGCCCTCCAGAATGCGTCGAACGAGAGAGAACCCGTTCGAGCGAAAGCCCGGGCTCGCGAGCGCGACGACCACGTCGCCGGCGCGCATCGACGCGCCGGTGATCGGCATTCGGCCGGGCGGATAATGGCCGACCGCGGTGGCGCACCAATTGAAGTGCATGCCCTCGCCGAACCCGCCGACCCGCGAGCCGAGCTCCGCGATCTCGCCGCCGGTGACGGCGATTCGGGCTTTTTTCGCCGCATCGTGGAGCCCACGCATGAGCCCGTCGACGACGGTGGGATCGATGCGATCGACGTCGAGCACGTTGGTGAGCACGAGCGGCGTCGCCCCCGCCGCTGCCAAGTCGTCCACCACCATCGCGACGAGATCGAAGGCGAGCGTGTCGTAAATGCGGGTGCGCTCGGCGATCTCGATCTTGGTGCCGATGCCGTCGGTCGTGGTCGCGATGCGCGCGCCGTCGATGAGGGAGGCCTGCGCGTAGTGCGCTCGAAGCTCGGGATCGCACTCGCCAGGGAGGCCCTCGCGGAAGGCTTGGGTGCGCGTGGCCCACGCCGCAGCGGAGGCCGACGCGATCTCTTTCCGATCCAGATCTGCGAGCCGTGCGTCGCTCATGCTCCGAGGATCTCCCGGAAGACGAGGGTGCGATCGCGGTCTGGGCCGAGCGACAAGATCGACACCTTCGCGTCGAGCTCGGCCTCGAGGAAGGCGAGGTACTTCGTCACTGCCGCGGGCAGAGCGTCGCGGGCCGTGATGCCCTCGAGCGAGCCGAAACCCTCGAAATCACGGTAAACCGGGGTTCCGGCGCGGTGCTCGGTGGCGACACGAATCGTGTCGAAGCCGGCGAGCACGTCGAGCTTGGTGATGGCCATGTCGGTCACGCCGTTCAAGCGAAACGCGTGCCGGAGCGCGGGCAGGTCGAGCCAGCCGCAGCGACGCGGGCGCCCTGTCGTCGCGCCGAACTCGTGGCCGATCGCGCGAATCTTCTCGCCTGTCTCGTCGAACAGCTCGGTCGGGAACGGCCCGTTGCCCACCCGCGTCGTATACGCCTTGAGCACCGCGACCCGCTTGTGGAGGTCGACGTATACGCCGACACCGCTCGAGGCTCCGCCGGCCGTGGTGGTGGACGACGTGACGAAGGGATACGTGCCGTGGTCCACGTCGAGGAGCGCGCCTTGGGCACCCTCGAAGAGGATCGCGCGGTTGTCCTTCATCGCACGATGGGTCTCTTCTGCCACGTCACCGATGTAGGGAGCGAGCTCGCGCACGACGGCGGCGAGCTCGTCGGCGACCGCTTTTTCCGAGGGCAGATCGGTCCCGACGTGGAGCTTGGCGTAGTGCTCGCGCTGGGCGGCGAGGAGGGGCAGGTGGGTGCCCTCGAGCACGTCGGCGAGGCGCACGCCAGCGCGGCGAACCTTGTCCGTGTACGCGGGGCCGATGCCACGACCGGTGGTGCCGATCGCCTTGCCGGTGATGCCGTCGGAGATCTTTTGGAACGTGGTGACGACGTGGCACCGATCCGAGATCGAGAGTCGCTTCTCGGAGACCTCGATGTCGGCGGCGCGAAGCTCGGCGATCTCTTTCACGAAGCTCGCGGGATCGATCACGCACCCGTTGCCGACGAGACCTTTGCACCGCGGGTGCAGGATGCCGGCGGGCACGAGGTGGAGGACGATCTTCTTCCCCCCGACGACCAGGGTGTGGCCCGCGTTCGCACCGCCCCCGAAGCGGACGGAGAGATCGGCACGCGCCGCGAGGTGATCGACGATCTTGCCCTTCCCCTCGTCGCCCCACTGCGCTCCCGTAACGAGAACGTTCGGCATTGGATCCTTGGGCAATACGAACCGGGGCGGGAGTGAGCCCCCGCGGCCGTCCGTTTTGCGGGCGGATGAAACGCTTTTCGTGTGTCGTCCACGTGACGAAGATGTTCCTTTCTCGTTCAGTCGGCGCGTTAGCCGAGACGTCTGGTGGAGTTTGCTTCGCGACGTGTCGGCTCGACGAGAGCGTCGTCGCACTCGGCACTTGCAGCTAGCGACGGCAACGAGGCCGACGCGACGACTCTCGTGAGCGTCTCCCGCGTCGCGCTCGACCCGATCACCTCGACCATGCGCCGCCAGCTCGGCTCGCACGCCGTCCATTTCACGACGCGTCTCGGAGGGTCTGCGAGTGGGCCGGCGCCGCGCAGAATGTGAAACGCGCGTGCACCATGCGACGTCCGCGTGTCGTTCGCGGCGAACGCGTGACCTTCGCGCGTGTGCTCGGGAACGTCACGCGCAGCTTTCGTGTTGGCTGCACACGGTTCACCTCGTTGTCATGCGCGGCTCGTAATCGGCAGCTCGTGTCGCTCGCAGCCCTCGAACGCAACAAGGCAGAAGACTTCTCCGCTCGTCGTCTCCTCGTCGGATACGCATCGGCGGCAGTCGTCCTCGTTTTGCTCCTCGTCCTAGGCGTGGTCTACGGAAAGGAGATCAAGCAGCGCGCAGTCGACGAGAGCACTCCGGTGGTCTTCACTCCGCCGAAGCCGGTCGAAGCGCCGAAGCCGGTCGCGAAGGTGGAGCCGAAGCCGGCGCCGAAGGCCAAAAACTGGAATCCTCCTCCTCTCGGCCGACCGGAAGCGCTCGCGCCGAAAGAGATACCGACCGAAGCCCCGAAACAGGGAGATCCGAACGCTCCCGTCTCGGAGCTCCCGGGAGTGCCCGGAGGGAGCCCGGATGGTGTCGTCGGGGGAACTGGAACCGGCGGCGGAGCCCCCGTGGTCGCGAAGCCCGCGCCGGCGCCGACCGTCGCCCCCGCACCCGCGCCGATGGTTCAGACGAGCGAAGCCATCGTTCCGCCGCACGCCATTTCGCAGCCATCGCCGCCGTTTCCCGAAGAAGCGCGCAAGGCGGGCGTTCAAATGGTGGTGACGGTGAAGTTCACCGTTCTCGAGGACGGCTCGGTTGCCGACGTCGTCGTCGTGAAGGGCCATCCGCTGCTCGACGCGGAGGTCGTCCGGACCGTGTCGCGTTGGCGCTTCGCTCCCGCGACGCTCGACGGACGAGCCGTTCGCGTAACTCGCTTTGCGAAAGTGCCATTCCGGCCGCGCTCTTGAGCGCGAATAGAAACCAGAGGAGATAGCCATGAATCTGAACCCGCTTCACATCTGGTCCACCATGGGACCGCTGAGCAAAGTCATCGCCGCTCTCCTTTTGGGAATGGCAGCGACGACGATCGCGATCGCCGTGGAGCGCTGGATCGCGCTTTTTCGCGGCTCGCGAGCGACGCGTGTCTTTCTCCAGAGCGCGCTCCCCATGCTCGAGAAGGGCGAGTTCACGGGGCTCGTCGGCATTGCACCCTCGCACGAGCAATCGCCGTTCGCGCGCCTCATCGGCCCGACGCTGAAGAAGCTCTCCGGTCAAAAGGGTCACGTCGACGCGATCGAGCTCGTGCGTCGTGAATCGGAGCGCCAGAAAGAGGCGGTCAGCGGAGAGCTGCGTCGCGGCCTCTCGGTCCTCGCGAGCATCGGCTCGGTCGCTCCGTTCGTCGGATTGCTCGGCACCGTCGTCGGTATCATCTCGGCGTTCCAGGGAATCGCCTCGACCGGATCCGGCGGGCTCGGCGCCGTCTCGGCCGGCATCGCGGAGGCCCTCGTCGAGACCGCGCTCGGCCTCCTCGTCGCGATCCCGTCGGTGCTCTTGTTCAATCAGCTCAACGCGTCGATCACGAGCCTGGAAGGCACCCTCGCGCGCGCGACGGGCGAGCTCATCGACGACCTCGAAAACCGCCAGGACGAAGCCGTTCCCGAGGCGGCAGAGTGAAGACGGGTCGGAAGAAGGCATCGCTCGTCCCCATCGGGCGCCCGCCGGCGAAAGCGGCAGTGCTTCCGGAGATCAACGTCACTCCGCTCGTCGACGTCGTGCTCGTGCTGCTCATCGTCTTCATGGTGATAGCTCCGCAGCTCGAGCACGGAGAACGGGTCGAGCTGCCGAGCGTGACTCGCCCGGACGACGCTCAAAAGTCCGCCTCGATGGATCCTGTCACCGTCACGCTCGCGGCGAGCGGAGCGCTCTACCTCGAGAAGGAGCTCGTTTCGGCAGACGACCTCGAAGGAAGGCTCGCGGAGCTGCATCGCGCTTCGCCCGAGCGAAAGGTCGTCCTGAAGGGAGACGCGACCGTGCCCTACGGCAAGGTCCGATCGCTCTTCGCGCGGGTCCAGAAACAAGGCTTTCCTGGTTGTGCGCTGCTCGTGGAGAAAAAGGAGAAGAGCTAATGGGCATTTCCCTCGACGCGGGCAGATCCAAAGCAAAAGGCGCGACCCCCGCCATGAACGTGACGCCGCTCGTAGACGTCGTTCTCGTTCTTCTCATCGTGTTCATGGTGGTCGCTCCATTGCTGTCGAAGAAGTTCTCGCTCGCGCTTCCAAAACAATCGGACGACAAGGTCGCTGCAAAAGCTGCAGAAGTGCCGGTCGTGCTCACCGTCACTTCGGACGGTCGCGTTTTGCTGAATCGCGCGCCGGTCGCCGATTCGGAGCTCGGCACGATGGTCGAGCGAGCGCTCGCCGCGCGCGGGGACAAGACAGTGTACTTCGACGCCGACGACGCCGCGCCCTTCGGAATCGCGGTGCGGACGATGGATACGGCACGAGCCCACGGAGCCACGACCGTCTCGATCTTGACCGAGAAGACGGTCGACTGAGCCGAACGCCCTAGGAATTCTATGAATACGTTGTCGTTCGAGGGTCGCGGCGTTGCCCGCGGCGTGAATCTTCTCGCCATCGTTTTGGCTGCAGCATGCACGCTTCGGCCGGGGATCGCGCATGCTCAAGAGGCCACGCCTCGCGTAGAGCCTCCCGCGAAGATCACGTTGGAGGGACGGGTCCTGAGCCGCGCCGACAACACGCCCCTACCTGGCGCCGAGGTCAGCGTCGCCGACCAGGGTCGAATCGTCTCCGCAGACGCGGACGGGAAGTTCGCGATCGCGCTCACGCCCGGGGTGCACACGCTTCGCGTGACCGCCGACATGCACAAGCCCGCCCGCGTGCGGAACGTCCGCGTGTTCGCGGGACGGCTCACGAAAATCGACGTCAGCCTCGATCCGGACGAAGACGCGGTCGACGAGCTCGCTCCCGTCGAGTACGAGCCGGACCGCAACAGCGCCGCCGGCCAGGTCGCCCTTCGTCGCAACGCGGCCGGAGCGACGGACGCCGTCGGAGCGCAAGACATCGCGCGATCCCCCGACCGCTCTGCCGCCGATGCCGTCAAGCGCGTCGTCGGGGCGAGCGTCATCGATGGTCGCTACATCGTCGTTCGCGGCCTCGGTGATCGCTACACGACGTCGCTCGTCGATGGTGTGCCCGTTCCCTCCACCGAGCCGGACCGCACGTCGGTTCCGCTCGACATGTTTCCTTCTCTCGTCATTTCGGATCTCTCCATCAAGAAGACCTACACGCCGGATCTGCCGGGGCAGTTCGCGGGCGGGACGCTCGACATCCGCACGCGAAAAGCGCCGGAGAAATTCACGTTCCTCGCGACCCTCGGCATCGGGCTAAATGGCGAGTCGACGTTCGCGCGGCGGCCATCGTACGAAGGAGGCAGCCTCGATTGGCTCGGGGTCGACGACGGCACGCGCAAGCTGCCCCCGAGCCTCCCTGCTCAGCGGATTACGCGCATTCGCGAAGATGGCACTGTCGATCCGAACCTCACGGACTATGGTCGAGCGCTGTCGTCTCCGATCGGCTTGGGGGATGCGGTGTCGCTCCCGAACGGCACGGGAAGCCTGCTCGTCGGCGATACGCTAAAGCTAGGGTCCCATACCTTGGGCTACGTCGCGTCGCTCGGGTACACGCGCCGTTTCCAGCGCCGTAAAGACGAGATCCTCCGCACGTATGGTGTCGATCCGTCGCGCCCGACGGAGCTCATCCGGTTCAACGACTATCGTGTCGACACCGGCACCGACACGGTCACCGCAGCGGGATACGGTAGCCTCGAGTGGAAGCCGACGAGAGATCACTCGATCTCGCTGACGGGGCTCTTGTCGCGCAACGGCGAAGCGGAGGCGCGCCGGATCACGGGTTTCAACGACGAGCAGCAGGCGACCGTCCGCGACGAGCGGCAGCGGTTCGTCGCGCGTCAGCTCGTCTACGGTCAGCTCCGCGGAGAGCACCGCGTCGGACCCTTCGGCATCGGCGAGATCGACTGGAGCTTGGGCTATGGGCGCGCCACTACGAGCGAGCCGGACCTCCGTGAATCGGTTTACGTCGCGGACGCCGAGCAAGGGTTCTCTTTTCGCGAAGGAACGCAGAGCGGGCAGCACTTCTTTGCCAATCAGGGGGAGACCACACGCACCCTCTCGCTCGCCTACAAACACCCCGTGCGCGAGGGCGAACGTCCGATCAAGGTCGAGCTCGGGGGCACGGGCACTTTGCGCGGTCGCAGCTTCGAGGCGAGGCGCTTTCGATTCTTGCGTGCGCGGAGCGCGGGGCCGGAGGTCTTCCGCCGACCGCCGAACGAGCTCTTTACGCCGGACAACGTGGGCTCCGCGCTCGAGCTCGAGGAGTGGACTCGGCCCACCGATACGTACGCCGCCCGCTACGACGTGGTGGGAGGCTACTTCCTCGCGGACGTCGCGCTCCACGAGCGCCTTCGTGTGGTCCTCGGTCAGCGGCTCGAGCGCTCGGTGCAGACCATCGACTCCTACGATCCGTTCGCCGCGGACGCGAGCGAGGCCGTGAGCTCCCGCCTCGAGCGTGTCGACGTGCTG
This sequence comes from Myxococcales bacterium, assembly GCA_013297655.1. GTDB lineage: Bacteria > Myxococcota_A > Polyangia > Polyangiales > Polyangiaceae > JAAFHV01. The sequence goes on from JAAFHV010000011.1 coordinate 15,958, forward strand.
CCTTCGGCGAACGTCACCCTCAAGACATCGGAGCGGACGAACCTCCGCTTTGCCGTCTCGCGCACGGTGTCCCGGCCGCAGCTTCGGGAGCTCGCGCCGTTTATCTTCAGCGACTTCTTCGGAGCCCGCGAGATCCTCGGAAACCCCGAGCTCGACCGCGCGAAGATCGTCAACCTCGACGCGCGCGCGGAGTTCTTTCCGGGAGACGCGCAGGTCCTCTCCGCCTCGTTCTTTTACAAGAGCTTCGCGTCGCCGATCGAGCCCATCATCCTGCCTACGAGCCGCGGCGTGCTCAGCTATGCGAACGCGAAGGGGGCCGTCAACGCCGGGGTCGAGCTCGAGGCGCGAAAATCCCTCGGGTTCTTGAACAGCGTTCTCAGCGAGCTCTCCGTGCTCGGCAACCTCACCCTCGTGCACTCGCGCGTCGAGCTCGACCCGCTCGCGCAAGGCATCCAAACGACCCAGACCCGGCCTCTGGCGGGGCAATCTCCTTACGTCGTGAACCTCGCGCTCGACTGGGAGCACGCCGCGACGAAAACGAGGGCGCGTATTCTGTACAACGTGTATGGCGCACGTATTTCGCAGGTAGGCCAAAATGGCCTCCCCGACGTCTTCGAACAGCCTCGCCACCTCGTCGACGCCAGCGTAGGGCAGGGCATCGGGGACCACGTCGAGCTCAAGCTCTCGCTCGAAAACCTGTTCAACGCACCGGTACGGTTCAGCCAAGGGGAGAGCGGCGTGTTCCTCACCAGCCGCTACCTGACCGGGACGAACGCTTGGCTCACGGCCTCGTACCGCTATTGACGCGGGGCTCGCTTCCGCGCGAGACCGTCGTTGGTTCTGGTCGACCTCGCATGTATTCTCCCCATGATGGCGGAGCTCAGGACCGGTGCGACGGTCGGTCGTTTCCGGCTCGAGCGCGAGGTCGCTCGGGGCGGCATGGGCGCTGTCTGGGCGGCGCGCGATCCCGTCGCGCCTGGTCGTCTCGTCGCCGTGAAGACGGTGATCGCGGCGAAGAGCAGCAGCAAGCTGTCGCAGCTCTTCGTCGAAGAGGCTCGCATCGCGCGCGCGGTGCGGCACCCGAACCTCGTCGAGCTTTACGACGCAGGGGAGGAGAACGGTGTCCCGTACCTCGCCATGGAATGGGTGGAAGGGCTCACGTTGCGTGCGCTCGGGCAGGCGCCAGGCGAGCTCCCGATCGGCGTCATTCTGCGAATCTGCATGGAAGCGTGTGACGGCCTGCACGCCGTTCACGAGGCGCGCACCGACGACGGCAAGCCACTCCACATCGTTCATCGCGACGTCTCGCCGCACAACTTGCTCGTCAGCATCGCGGGGCGGGTCAAGGTCATCGACTTCGGGATCGCGAAGGCGCGCGGGCGCCTCGCCTCGGAGACGACCGACGGGGTGCTTCGCGGCAAGGTCCGCTACATGTCTCCCGAGCACGCGCGTGGCACCGCCCTCGATCGCCGCGCCGACATTTGGTCGCTCGGCGTCACGCTCCTCGAGGTCACGACGGGCTTGCTGCCGTTCTCGGGAGACCACGACGTCGCGACGCTCGTGCAGCTCCTCTCCGCCGAGCCAAAGGTGCCGGACCACCCGCTCCTCCCCGAGTGCGTGAAGCGCGTGGTGGAGCGCGCGCTGCGCCGCCAGCCCGATGAGCGTTACCCGAACGCGCGCGCGATGGGGACCGACCTCGAAGCGGCCATCGTGTCGCTCGGTGAGAAGGTCACGCGGCGCGACGTCGCCCATTGTGTGCGGATGCGTATCGAGACCGCGCGCACGCAGGCGCTCCGGGTCCCGAGCTTCGAGGTGGAGGGCGACGAAGACGATGATGGAGCGGCGACGGCGCTCTTCGTCGCGCCGCGCCCGGCCTTGCCCCCGCAAGCGGAGGCGCAGACCAAGAGCGAAATTATCCCCTTGCCTCAACCACCGCCGAAGCGCCAGCCCAGCGCACCGTCGGTCGTCGCGGGCCTCACCGACGCGGTCGACGAGCTGCTCGAGGAAGACCTGACGAACATTCGCCCGGTCGACGTCGTCATGATGACGCCTTCGACGATTCCCGGGCGTCGGTCCTCCGCGCCGCCAGCGGTCGTGGCGCCTACGCCAGCGCTGCTACCTCGCGTTCCGACGCCTCGCGACGACGGCGACACGACGACGAGGCTCTCGGCTCCGCCCGCCGCGCCGGATAGCGCGGCACCTGTTCCTGCCCGGTCGCCGAACCCACCCGATGTTCCGATCGGAAACCCGATCGTCGAACCGATCGAACATGTGGCCACGGCGCCGCTCTTCCCGTCGAGCGCGCCCCCACCGCCCGATCTCACGGTCGCTGCGCTAGGGACGACGGCCTCGGGCGCCGTCGTGGAAGCGCCTCCGGCGAAGCCACCGAGCCGCCTTTCGACGAAGCTCGTCCCCGCCCTCGCCGCGATCTTCGTTGCGGGTTTCGCGGCGCTTGGCGCTGCGATTGCCCTCGGAGCCGCCGAGAGCAACTCGACGCCGGGAGCGTCGCCTTCGCCAAGCCCATCGGGATCCGAAGAGGCGGTGTCGATCAGCGCCGTTCGTTCGCCCACCGCGGGCGACGCGGCGGCGGCTCCGAAGCTCAAAGTCGGGCCAGACCGTTGATCGTCGCTCGCAAGCTCGTGGCGGAGCCCTAATTCTCCAGCCGAACGGCGCGAACGTCGCTTCCGTGCGCGAAGAAGAGCTCGTTCACGCTGACGTAGAGCGGAGCCGACGCTGGCTCGTCCGTGAGCTGCGCGAAAGAACACGCGTCCGTCGCCGCCAGACCGGCGAGGCTGCACGCGAAGACCCCGGATTCGTTGCCGACGTAAAGTGCGTCGTCGTCGAGCGCGAACGTTCCGCTCACCGCGCCAAGATCGATCCAGCGCTCGCAGCGGCCGCCGATGACGGGACACGCCTCGAGGTGCTCTCCGCGCCGGATGACGACCGTAGGGTGGACGACGCCCGAGAGCGCGGTAAATGGGCTCGTGCCGACCGTCTGCGGCTCGGTCGCAGGCTTGGGAACATTCGCTCCCAAGACCTCGAACGACCACGGCTCCCCTCGAAACACGCTGGGGCGCTCGGCTGGAATCGATGTCACGCGCGCGCCGCGGTTGGTGTGCACGTTCGGCGTGACTCTGCCCACGCGGGCGTGGTTCTCCGCGCGCGCAGGTGGCGCTAGAAATATGTGCTCGAACCGACCAGCGCCGGCGAACGGCGTGCGGCGCAAGAGCCCGTACACGGACTCGCCGCCGTGGAGCGAGAGGAACGTCGCCTCTGCGGTGAGCGGGCCGTAAGTCGCTTCCGTCCTCGTGTCCCCGCCGCGGAGCGAGACGCTCGCGAGGTCGTGATCGTGCGCCGCGCGAGCGTCGTCGAAGAAGACGCGCCCGCCCGCGACCGCGAACCCTGCGGGACCACGGGGACCACCCGTGAGCGGCACCG
>JAAFHV010000011.1:19405-75670 GCA_013297655.1 Myxococcales bacterium
ATCCCAGTCTTGCCGACGAGGACGAGGGTCGTCTCGTCGAAGTCGAAGTCCGAGAGTCCACCGAGCGTTCCGACCGTGCGCACCGGCGGCGGCGTGGACGGGCAGTGCGATGGCGCGGGCGCCGCCGGTGGTGCTACCGGCCCGTCCTCTTGCGGCCTCGTCTGCGGCCCCGGCGTCGGGTTCATGGTCTCTGCCGGCGGATCCGGGATCTCGAACCGCTCCGCGTTGCAGGCGCCCGCGGCTCCGGCAAAAACCAACAAAAGAACCTGCGAACTGAGGCGATGTGCTTCCATGACGTGCTGCGTTATAAGGACGCCCGTGCACTGCGTCAACCCGGGGTTACAAAACAAAACGCGCGCCCCTTGACGGAGCGCGCGTGTTGATCGTTTACGCCACCGTCAGCGCGCGGACCACACGGCCCACGTGCCACGCGTCGCCCAGTTGTCCGTCGCGTCCTTGAACGCGCCGACGTAGGCGGCCTTGTCGTCGAAGAAGCCGTCCGCGGGAGGCGCGGCGGCGGTCTCGGTCAACGCCTTGGCCGGGCCGAAGACGGGCTTCTCTTGGTCGTAAGGCGCCGAGATCGCGGGGTCGACGTTCCAGGTGTTCTTGCTCGCGGGCGTCTTCAGCCACGCGATCTCGTCGAACGCGCCGTCGTTGTCCTTGTTCGGCGCGGCCTCACCGGTCTCGGGGTACGCCAGGTTCTCGAGGACCGCCGCGTTCTTGGTGTTCCAGAAGAGGCTGTTCGTGAGGGTGAGCGCGTTCTGCGTCACTCCGTCACGCGTCGAGGTGTCACGAACGTCGATCGACGACTCGAAGCCGGCGACCAACAGGTTCTTCAAGGTGGCGCGCGTGTTCTTGCGGAGGAGGAGGCCGTACTGCACGTTGTCCGCGTCGTTGTTCTTCCCGAAGAGCGAGGCGTTGTAGATCGTGGGGTTCGAGAGGGGCACGTTGCCCGAGCCCTGCGCGTCGTTGTCGCCCTCGAAGCCGTTGTCTTCCCCGACGTGGCCGGGCGACTGCTGCAAAACGAGGAACTGAAGGCGGCCGGAATAGCCGTTGTCCCAGTCGAAGCCGTCGTCCTCGTTGCCTTGGCAGGCGAGGTACTTCGCGTCCACGGTGCCGCCGAAGAACTCGAAACAATCGTCGAGCGCTTGGCGCACTTGCACGTGGTCGACCTTGGTCCCGCGGCCGACGCCGCCGAACGTGACGCCGTTGACCTCGTTGTCCTGCGCGAGGATCACGCCCGCGTACTCGACGCGGACATAGCGGAGCACGCCGCTCGAGTCGTCGGGATCGGTCCCGCCGTATTGCGTGCCGCTCACGGTCTTGAGGATGCCCTCGACGTTGCCCTTGCCACCGGGCACGTTCACCGGCGCTTTGCCGAGAATGACGAGACCGCCCCAGTCACCCGGGCGACGGTCGGCCGGCGCGGCCTGGCTCGTGAACACGATCGGCTCCGACTCGGTGCCCTCGGCGATGAGCTTGGCCCCTGCCTCTACGAGGAGGATCGCCTTGCTCTGCGCCTCTCCCTTCACGACGGTGCCTTTTTCGATCGTGAGCGTCGCGCCTGCTTTGACGACGACGAGGCCCTGGAGCATGTAGTCGTTGACGGCGCTCAGGCTCATCGCGGTGGTGATCTCGCCCTTGAGGGTCTCGACCTTCTTCGGCTTCGGCGGGATCGCGCCGTCCGGCAAAGGCTCCACGGGCGTCGTGGACGTGGGTGACGTCGATCCGTCCTTCTTGGCGTCGACCGGGAGCGCGCCGTCGTCCGAACAAGCGCCGAACGTGAGGACGACGGGGAGCGCGAGCGCGAAGGCGAGGGCGGAGGCTTTCAGAGAGCGCATGAGGATATGCCTTTTGGGTTCGGCGACAGCATCGCCATAGGGGAGAACGAAAGGAATCGAGTGGCGTCGATTTAAATGCGAAAGGTTACGGTTGCGCCTCTGTCGCAAGAATTGTCGGCGACGAAACTGTGTCTGTCGGGTTCACGCCGAAGCGGAAAAGCCACAAAAGGAAAAGGCCAGGCACGCCCGCGCGCCCGGCCCTGATACGCGAGATTTTGTCTCGGCAGGGGTCGCCCCCCGCAAGAGGTACTGTCGCGTCGTCGAGTGACGGCGTGGTTACGACTCGGCGAGAACCTCGAGAGCTCGTCGTGTCGAGGGCGACGTCGCGCGATCCAAATGCCGAGAAAAGACCAGCTCACGCTCAAGAATGCCACCAGCGCGCGGACCCCACGCCAGCTTCGTTCGCCGTTCGCACCAAAGCGGTGGGGCCACGGATGACCGAATGTCGCGGCCTCGCGGCCGTATCGTCACACGATGTCGCCAAGTCGTTGCGGCGCGCCCGTCATTGCCAAGTAGCCTGCTTGCGGCCGAAGGGCGCGGAGTGCGCCCGCCCACCCGGAGACGCGATGCCGAAGCTCTGTGTCCTCGCCAACACCAAGATGCGGCACGATTGGCTTCGCGTTCCGCGCGCGGTTCTTACCGTGCACGCTGGCAACTTCTCGCGGCGTGGCACGCTGCGCGAGAGTATCGGGTTCGTCGAATGGTTTGGCGCGCTGCCAGGGATGAAGGTCCTCGTCGCCGGCGCCGCGGACCTCGCCGCGCGCGATCAACGAAGAGACTTCGAGGCGGCGTGCGCCAAGAATGGGATCGTGTACCTCGCCGGCGATCGCGCCACCGTGGCTGGCCTTCGGATTTGGGGTGGGCCCGGCGCGCCGCCGCCCCACCGCATGGACCTCGATCTGCTCCTCACGCACGAGGCGCCGTTCGGCATCGGCGACCGTCGCGCGTTCCGGTCCCCGCGCGGCTCGCTGGCGCTGTTGCGTCGCGTGCACGAGCTCCGGCCACGCGCTCACGTCTTCTGCGGCTCGACCCACGAGGCTGGCCGTCATCTCCGTGGCGAACTGGAGGGTACGGTGTTCTTGAACGCCGCGCTCGCGCCGCTCCGATACTTGCTTGGGGGTCCGCTGACGCACGACCTTCGGTCGGCGACCGCGGTGTGGAACGACGAGACGACAGTCACGCGCTAGCCAGCATCCCGTTGCTTTGTAAAGAGGCCAGTCGCCCTCGTCGGCGACTTGCGGGCTCGTAGCGTCGTCGTCCGCGAACCCATGAGCTCGTCATTCGAACCGCCGGCTTCGCAGCCAGCTCGAATCGTGGCTCGACGCGTGCCAACTTCCCTCCCATTCCCGAGTACGCCTCGTGGGTCAGCGAGGACCTACGGGGGCACTCGGGCACGTGGCGGACGGCCAGCATGCCTAAACGGCGCAAAGCTCCTCGGCGCCGATGGCAGCGAGACATCGTGGAGCGCGGATCGAAGCGACAGCGGTTCGGTCCCGGCGCGCGGATATGCGTGCGCAACTCTCTCCGCGCTCGCGCTCCCGTCCGTGGAGGGCGCCGTTCTCGTCCTCTGCGCGCACCGACGTTCACACGCGGCCCGTTGCCCATTCGGGGGATCTTCGGCGACCGGCCGCGCCCATGAACCATGCGTGAGACGAGTCACCTGACAAGCAACGAGAGCGCGATTTCTCTAGGGCTTGAGTCGAACGACGACCGGTAGCGACAACTTACGACAATTGGCGAGCCATACCGGTCGCGGCCGCCACGATTGGAGTGATGGTGTTTGCCTGAGGAACAGGCCGATCCGCTCTCTCGACGGGAGCTCATGCACCGCGCGAATCCTCGCGCGCGACGCGCTCGTTTAGGTTGACGACGATCGGCTTTGGCCGCCCCACGCGGCCGATCCCCGCGTTCACGAAGAGCGTTCCGGTCCCGTCCGGGCAAGGGTACGTGCCGGCTGAGGCGGGCGCGCCGCCGAAGACATGTACGCGCGGGCGAGCCTCGAGCGCGATCTTGCGAACGAACGCGCTCCCCGTCGCGCCGACGAACCAATCGAAGTCGCCGATGTCGCGAGGCGCGTCGTGCGTGACGAGGACGTCGAGCTTGTCGACGAACGGCAGCGACATGAACAAGCTGTCCTCGCCGACCGTCGCGCCCATGCCCCACAGTTTCACGCCTGCGCGCTCGAGCGGTTTGCCATGGAGGAGATCGACCCCCATCCCGCGGCATGCGGCCCGAAAGCGCGAGACCTGCAGGCTCGCGACGGCGTCCAACCGGCCGGGGACGACGACCTTGTGTCCGCGGAGCCCGCCGAACCACTCCAGGAACGCGAGGGTCTCGTCCCAAGTGCCGGTCGCGGTGAAGTTGCCCGTGTGGACCGTCACGTCGACGGACGGGAGCGGGATGGTCTCGTGAGCCATCCGCGTATCGGAGAGAAACGCGAGGTGCGCCATGGCGATGTTTGTTACGACCGCGAATGACGCTACGGAGTCGCGCGCGTGCGGTCGGCGTGAAGTCGCGCGACCCGCGAGGCGCACGCGAGGCGCACACGAGGCTCGTGGCGAAGCGGAGTAGCGCGCAGGAGAGCGCAGGAGAGCGCGGTCGAGCACGCGGTCGTGCCCATCCCGGCCGACCTCGCGGGCGACGCGCTCGTGCCACGTGCTTCTTCGCGTCAGTGTATCGATAGAAGCTGCGAACAAAGCGAAGCCGGCCGACGGAATGACGGACCTCGACGACCTCGTCGCGCTCATGCGTGCCCACGCGACCACGTACGCCAAGCTGACCAAAACTGAACGGCGCGGCCGAACGCGCGGCCGAGCTCGCGGTGCGCCTCCGCACCCAGCCCGACCGCGTGCCCGCGGCCGCTCGGCTCGCGTCACGGAACCGCGCGCTTGTCGCGGTAGGCCTTTTCGCTCAAGGAGATACGCGCGGGCGTGCCGCAGGCAGATGACGCGCCGATATCGACACAATGACACTGAATTCGCCGCCCACTCGAATCGCGAACGTTGCCGTTTTGCCACCTTCAACAACCCTGTGGACAGGGTGTGCGGAAACCGTCCAGCGCCGGGGCACTCCGATCTCGTCCGCGCAGAGATAGGCGAGCACGGAGCCTCGGAGTGGTCACGGCCAGCCCTGCAGCCAACCTGCAGGCACTAAGACGCGAACACTCGAGAGCGTCTCTCGCTCGCTCTAGCAACTACGCGCGGGGTCGAAGTCCGCTCAATGCGCGTCCCGCGAACGAAGTGAAACGTGAGAACGCAGACTACAAACGCGCGCTGATCCAGCGATTGAACGCGTTGCTCTCGGCGGGGAGACCGAGGAGCTTGCCCGCGCCGCGACCCACGTCGCCGAGCGATACGTCGGTGCCCGGGCCAGTGCCTCGTGCGACGAGCGGACCAGAGACCAGCATGAAGCCGAAGCGAGACTCCGGCGTCGCGCCGCCATGGTCGCGGAAGTTCGCTGCGCGCCCGTGATCGGTCACCACGATGATGGTCGTCTTTTGTCCGCGCTCGCCGAGCCAGCCGAGCCGGCCACGGAGCTCTCCCACGAAGGAGTCGGCTTGGGTGAGGGCGCTTACGTAGCCGTCGTAGTTTCCCTGGTGGGCGTGCTCGTCGGTGTCGCCGAGGCCGACGAAGAGGAAGTCGGGGTGCTTCGTCTCGAGGACGCGGAGCGCGATTTCGGCGGTCGCTGCGTCGGGGCGGTAGTCGTCGTGGCCGGGACCGGGGCCCATCGTTTTGGCGGCGTCGACGAGCGAATCGAGCGTGCCGTCACCTTCGGAGTCGAGCGTGCCGTGGTTTCGCCCGCACGTCGCGTCGAGCTTGCTCTCGTCCATGGCGGCCGCGAGGCAAATGCGTTCCCACGAGGTGACCACAGCCGCGCGCTGCCCGTGGTCTGCCATCGCGTCGACGATCGTGGGCACTTGGGTGCGACCGCACTCGTTCGTGGTGCAGTGCACGGCGCGCGCTCCCGAGAACATCTCGGTATAGCCAGGTAGGGAAACGTAGTTGGGGCCCGACGCCGTTACGCGCTCGTCTTTTCCGAGGAGGTGCCCTTCGACGCCGAGGGCATGGATGTTGGGGGTGAGCTCTTTCGCAGAGCGAAGCGGGCGCCTCTTCACGAACGTAGGATCTTCGCCGTCGAAGATCTCGCGGGGGCGGACGCCGTCGATCGCGACGACGATCACGGGATATTCGACCGGTGCGTCGGCGCGGCTGCGGGTCGCCCCGATGGAAAACGCGGACTCGGTCTCGCCCGTGCGCGCGAACGCCCGCGCTCTACCGGCGCCCGGAGGCGCGAGCACGATGGCGACGGTGAGGATGGCGAGGAGGCGCTTTCGCATGACTCACAGGGTGAAGCGGCGAAGTGACGGCCGCATTCCACATCGGTAAGTCTTTGGTCGCGTCCGTGCACGCATCCGTTCACGTTTTCGTGACGGCGCGGTGTCGGCGCCTGCGGGCATCGTCCTCGCTCCGGCAATGCGCCACGGCGAGGGCCGAGGTCTGCGCACCGCAGTCAAAATTGCCCCATGATCAACGCGTCAGGGTGAGCTTGCCGTCGCCGTCTCGGTCTACGTAAAAAGGAGTCGTGAAGGCGATGGCACGAGCATCTTTTTCGTGCAAGACGCGCGGCAAAGGAGCCTTCGCTTCGACCCAAACGACGAACGTGGCGTCCTTGTCGAAGCGCACCGGAACGGTGGTCCGAAAGCGCACCCCGTTCTTCGGTTTGGCGGTCACGTCGAACGTACGTACCGGCTCTCCGTCGACGAGAAAGGTGACCTTCTCGACCGGGATCCACGCCGGCGCGATCACCGTCACGCGGACCTCCGCGCTCGCCCCTTTCGGGTGAACCACGCTGCCCGGGAGCGCGCCGTCCATCGTCGCTTCGAGGTACGGTCCCGAGCTCACCACCGTGCTCCGCGCTTTGAGCGCGGCGACGACACGCGCCTCGGTCGTGCCAGCCTCGCTGCCGAGCATCACGTAGGTCCGCGGGTATCCCGGCTCCTCGAGGAAGAGCTTGTGAGAGTCGCTGTTGCCGGTCGCGGCGCAGAGCTTGCCCCGGCGCGCGAGCCCGATCACGTCGAGCAAACCTTCGCGCACACGCTCTGGCGACTCGAGCCATAGCCCGTTGTGCGCCTCGACGGCGTCGAAGTCGTCCGCGAAATTCGGTCCCGCCTCGCCCGTTTTGGCGACGAACCCGACCTGGTCGAAATAGCCAATCTTGGGCGGCATTCGCGCGTGATTCACCTGCACGATCGGAGCGCCCTTGCGACGTGCCCCCGCGAATAGGTCTTTCGGCGAGACTCCAAAGTAAGGAATCGTGTAGTCCTCCGGCGCTACCCCGGCGGGGAGCGGCGCGAGGGGAAACGCGTTGAAGTGCCCATAGAGCGAGCCGCCCCCCGACGTGATCTCGTCGCCGACCGCGAGCTCGGGGAACAGCGCGCGAGGCACCGTGACGAGGGAGTCCTTCGCTGGCCCGTAGTCGGTCACGCGGTTGTGATCGGTCGCGACGGCGAACCCGATGCCCTCGCTCGCGAGCGTCGCCATGCGCTCCGCGAGGCTCACCGTGGAGTCCGGGCTCGGCGCCGCGTGAAGGTGAAAGTCGGCCCCGAGGGCGCCCTTCGGGAGCACCGTGCGGATCTCCGAGGCGACGTCGAGCGACGCCGACGGCGCGAGCACGACGTGCCGCTCGTCGATCGTGCTCCCGGGGCCACGCGTCACGATCACCTGGTATTTCCCGGGTGCGACCTCGACGTCGGCGCGCCCGTCGAGCGCGTAAACGCTGTTCCTCGCCGACACGCTGCGGAGCTTGCCGTCTTGCGGGACGAGGTCCACCAGCGTGGGGTCGGGCGTGCCTTCCTCGCCGTGCACGAGGGCATGGAACGGAGCGGGCACGTGGTCGTCGGCGTGCACGGTGAACCCGATCCGCGCGCTCTTCGGGCACGCGGCCTTCGCGAGGGAGGGCGAGGTGGTCGCGTCGGTGGCGCACGGAACACCCTTCGTGTCGGAGACACGGGCGCGCGCGGCGAAGCCCTTCGCGACGTCGACCACGAGCCCGTCGGGAGGGATCGCGAGCCGCGCGATGTCGCGCCCTTCTCCGTCGAGGAACGTGACGTTGCCCGCTTCGCCGCCGAGCGCGAAGGTGGCTCTCTCGGTGGCGAGGCCGGCGTGAGCGAGCGCGCGGACGGGGTCGGTCTTTTCCACGACGAGACGCCGCTCGGCGCGGGCTCCGCGATAGGCCACGATGACGGGCGACGGGAATACCTCTTTGGCGATGTGGACGAAGGTGCGCGTCGCGCTCGCGGGCACCCGCGGGACGAGGACAAAACTGGTCTTCGGGCCCACCACCGCGAGCGCGCGGACCTCGTGTGTGCCTTCCCACTCCGCGCCGCCACGATCGAGGACGACGGGCGAAGGGCCGGGCCCGAGGTCGTCCGCGAGCTCCGCGTCGGGGGGGAGATTCTTCGCCTCCGTCACGACGACGAGGCCACCGTCGGCGGAGGACGTCGGGCAGAGCGTCGTCGTGAGAGTCGCGCCTTCGACCGGGCCCTCGACGCGCACGCCTTCGTGAATGTGCCCCTTTTCGTCGGTGCAGGTCGTGCGCTCCGGCGCGGCGATGAGCGGGTGCATCGCTCCGCCCTTGTCGCGGTAGCCGGCGCGGAGCCAAAGCAGGGGATCCTCGCTGTCCGTGTCGTCTACGTCGGCGTCGACGAGGGCGCCGCGGAGAGGCTTTTTTCCCACTTCATCGACGGAGGTCGACAACGTGTACCGAGCATCGCCCCCGACGATCACGCGGTCTCCGCTGCGGCCGTAGGCGTGGGGCGCGAGGCGATGGGATCCCCGCGTCGTGAGGTGGCGCTCGACGGGGCCGGCAGGGTCGCGCGGCGGAACGCTCGCTGGCGCGGGCTCCCCTCCGCAGGCTGCGAGCAAGACGATGACGACGAGCGGGACGTGCGAAGACGAAGTTCGTTTCATGGAGTCTTTCGGCGAGTGACCACGATGGCTTGGCGAACGGGGCCGCGTAGTGGCCATTCCAATTTGCCATTCGGACCTGCGTAAACGGCGCCGGTGGAGGGGCCGCCGTCGAGGGCGAGCGCGTCGCGGCAGCCCTTCTGGGCGAAGTAGCGGCCGAGGGCAAAGAGCGAGGGCCCCTTCTCCTCGTTCTTGACGATCGCGAACGAGAGCCGCTTCCCGTTGCCGAGGATGCAGACGGACGTACGCTCGGCGCGTTTCTTGTCGTCGCTCTTCACGTTCGCTTTGCCGGCGACGACGAGACGTGGGCGGCACTGGACCGCAAAATCGGGCGCCCGCGCGGTGTCGTACGTCTCCGTTTCGAGGAGGGTCGCGACGCCGTGATGCACCTCCAGGACGCCGCCGGAGAGCTTGGGCGCGAACGCCGAGAGCTGGGCCTTGTTCGACCGCGAGAGGCCCACCGGCGCGTCGTGCTCGTCGAAGAAGCCCGCGTTCACGGTGAGCACGTCGTCCGCGGATTTCAGCGTCGCCCCGAGATCGCGCGTCGCCCCGACGTCGACGAGGGCGAGGCTCACGTCCGCGAGCGCGAAGGTGAACGTGTCGACGACGAGCCGCTCGCCCTCGACCACGGTCTCTTCGTGGGAGTGGACCTCGGGGGGCGCGTGCGCCTTCGTGCGCGACGAAGACGAGGAAGTGCCGCTCGGTAGCCCCGACGGTGACGGTGCGGGGCTCGCGTCGATCGGATCGGCGCTCCCCACGCGGCAGCTAACGAGCAGCGTGAAGAGCGCGGCGACCTTGGCACCCACGCGCACGTTCACCCGCGGGCGATGCCGTAAAGCTCGGACTTCGAGCTACGAACGAGCAGCGATTTCAGCGCATCCGCGAGCGAGCGCCCCTCGTGGAGGACCGCGTGTACTTGATCCGTAATGGGCATCTCCACGGCGTGCTTTTTCCCGAGGGCGTGCGCGGCGGCCGAGGTGAGATACCCCTCCGCGACGCTGCGCTGCGAGGCGACGTAGACGGCGGGATCGACCCCTTCGGCGACCCGAAGGCCCAACGTGCGGTTGCGCGACAGGTCGCCCGTGCACGTGAGGACGAGATCGCCCATCCCCGCCATGCCCATGAACGTGAGCGGATCGGCGCCCATCGCGACGCCGAGGCGGGCCATCTCGGACAGGCCGCGTGTCATCAGCGCGGCGCGCGCGTTGAGGCCGAGCCCGAGCCCGTCGCAGGTGCCGGTCGCGACCGCGAGCACGTTCTTGACCGCGCCGCCGACCTGCACCCCGATGGGATCGGTGCTCGTGTAGATGCGGAACGTGGGGGCGTGCAAAATCTCCTGGATCGCCTCGGCGCAGGCGAGGTCGCGCGAGGCGATGACCGAGTCGGTCGGGAGGCCGGTCGCGACCTCCTTCGCGAAGTTCGGCCCGGAGAGAAACGCGAGGCGATCCCAGCCGAGGCCCGCGATCGTCTCGGTGACCACGTCGCTCATGAGCTTGAGCGAGCCCTCCTCGAACCCCTTCGTCGCGACGAGCACCGAGGCGGTCTTCCCGAGGTGAGGCGCCACGTTCTTCGTGATCGCGCGGAGGTGCGACGACGGAGGCACGAGCACGACGAGCGATGCCCCCGCGACCGCCTTCGCGTAGTCGTGGGTGGCGCGGAGCGACTCCGGCAGCGGGATCCCTGGAAGATACACGGAGTTGACGTGGCGCTCGTTCACGTCCTTCGCGACGTCCTCCTCGTACGCCCAGAGGGTCACGTCGTTCTTCCAGCGCGCGGCGTGCGCGGCGATGGCAGTTCCCCAGGCTCCCCCTCCGACGACGGCGATACGGCTCACGGGGCGACCGTACCAGAGATGGACCCCACCTCGGAACAGGGAGATTTAGGGAAATTCGAGCCCTACGTATGCAAAATGCACGTGATCACAAGAGGCCCATCGCACGGAGAACGAGCCCGACCACTACGCTCGCGGCGTTGGCGAGGAGCGACACGAGGGCCGCCCGCCGGAGCGGGACGCCGTGAACGAGGACGAGAAACGCCGCCTCTACGAGCCACGCGAACGTCTCCGCCGCGACAGCCATCGCGAGGTACGAAACGCCTCGCTCCTGGAGGCGCGGGAAGACGAACCACACGAACGGGTGCGTGATCGCGGACGGCGCGAGCGCGGCCCACAGCGGGACGGGCGTGACCTTGCGGTAGATCGGGGCCTCGACGAGCTGCGTGAGCACGAAGGCCCTCGCCCAGGCGAGCAGGTAGGCCGGCGCGAGGTAGTCCACCGCGGGCGAGGGTAGTCGACTCGGAGTCCGTGCGTCTGGGCGTCAGCGTCGGCGGGTGAGATCGGTCTCGAGGACGAGCCACTGACGCTCGGCCGACGCGAGCGGATCGGAGGCGTCCGACCACCAGCCTTTTTTCACGAAGCCGGCGCGGCGGTAGGCGCGGAGCGACGGAAGATTCCTCGCGTTTACGTGTACATAGACGCTCTCGAGCCCCATCCGAACCGCGAGCGACGTCGCGCGTTCGATCATCGCGAGGCCGCCCCCGAGTCCGCGGTAGCGGCGGTCGACGAGGGTGTACGCCGAGTACGACGTCGCCCCGAGCACGAGGTGGATGTTCGCGCCGACGAGCGCCTCTCCGTCGAAGAGGCCGATCGCTTTCTGGTTCGTTTGCGCTTCGACGGGGAGCTCGTCGCCGCACGATGCCCTCCAAAAAGCTCGCACACGGGGCCATTCGTCGACGGTGAGCTCGCGGGTGGTGAACGACGTCGCCCGTGGTCTCGTAGGTGCAGGTGCCACCCTTCGCCTCGCCGCAGCCGCGTGCGCGAACGTGATCGCCGCGCGCCAGCTCGCGCGGGTGAACAGCTCCGCGTCGATCGCGACGAGTCGATCGAGCGTGCGCGGCCTCACGCACCCGACGATGGGCCCGTCCCAACGATCCTCGAAGGGCGCGACGTCGGCGCGGAGCCGCATGCCCGCGTCGGTGATCGCGAGCACACGTCGGAACGCGAGCCGTGTCCCCGAGGCGACACAAACGACGCTCCCCGGGCGAGGGTCGCGCGGCTCGACCACGAGCTCCTCGTTCGCGCGCGTAAAGATGCCGCAAACGCCAGGACGCACGCGCCGCGCCGTCTCTGCCGTAGCTGCGGCGCTCATGTCGACCCCGCCGTGAGCGCTCGCGACACGTACGCGTGCGGCGGCGTGGCGAAGAGCGGAGAGCGTGTTGGCGCGTCGGCGGTCACGGGAGCGGGTGCACTCGCGCGGGTCTCGTCGCCCTCGTGAGCGAACCGGCTCGCGCGCGAGGGTGCTCGAGGCACGTCCGTGGTCTTAGCATTCCCATCACGATCGCACAGCGACGGACCTTCGCCCACGTCTCGCCGGCGTCGCCTTTTCTTTTCGAACGAGGGATGCCCTCCGAGCATGCGCCACGGCAGGCTCGGAGGGCTTCGCTCGCTTCGGGTCAGGGGGTCTTCTCCGGCTCGTCCACGCGCACGAGGGGACGGAGCTTCTTGAACGTGCCGCGGCCGATGCCCTTCACGCGCAAGAGGTCTTCCGGGCGGCGGAATTTCCCTAGCTTCGTGCGGAGCGCCAAGATCGCCTCGGCCTTCTTCGGGCCGACCCCGGGGAGGCGACGGAGGTCTTCCATCGTCGCGGTGTTGAGGGTGACCGGGCTCTCCGGCGTCGCGCGTCCGGAGCTCGGCGCGCTCGGTTGAGATGGCGTCGCGCCCGAGTCGGCGCGCGGCACCTCGATGATCGTCTCGGCGAGGGCGATGACCTTCGGCTCCGTCGCGCCGGCGTCGAACGCGGGGAGAGCGAGGGCCATCGTCGTCGGCGCCGGTTCCTGAGGCATCTTCGCGCCCGCGAGCGCCGAGCCCCCGATCGCGGAGAGCACGACGAGCGCCAAGAACGCACCGAGCACCTTCAGCGCAGGCCGCGCCCAAGGCGATTCGCCGAGCCTCGTCACGAGGAGGCGGGCTTTGGACGGCGGGGAAGGCGTAGAACGCGGTGGAGGAAAGGGGGGAGCCCCCGCCGGAGCGCTTGCTCCGGCGAGGGTCGACCGCACGATCATGCGAACCTCGGCTCGGCCGGGCGGGCCTCACGGCCCCCGAAGTCGCGGTCCTCCTTGGGCTCCCACTCGCGCACCTGAAGGGTGCCGTTGGTGGGGACGGCGTCGAGCTTCAGGTTGAGCGAGCCATCCTGGTTCTCGAACCCCACGCCGACGCGGACCCAATACGACTTCTGTCCGCGATCGACCACGGTGTAGACGACCTTCATTTTGCTGCTGCGCTGCTGATCCATGGCTGTTTCTCCTCGCCCCATTTCGTTGGGGCACGCCATCCCCTTAGCGAGCGCAATGCCAAGTCTTGTTCTATGAAATGATTGGGTAATTTTGAGTCGGAAGTGTCCGCGGACGGTTCGAGGGGCGTCCCGGGACGGTGGCGCGGATTTCCGTGGCACGTTCGATGGAAAGGGTGCTCTCGGTCGAGGCGGGTTTCGCGGTTCTTGCCCCATTTCCAAAAGCGCGTAAGAGAAAACAAAAGGCGCGGGCGTACGTGCCCGAGCCGTTTTCCTCCGAGGAGCGTGATGCGCCTTACCGACGAAACGACCGAGACCGCCCGCATCGAAGATTCGCTCACCCCCGAAGCTGGCGCGACGCGCCGAGCCTTCCTCGGTGCAGCCGGCGTGGCGCTCGTCGCCCCGTTCGCGCTCGAGGGCGTCGCCGAGGCAGCGGGAGCCGCCGAAGGCCCGAGCCTCGCCGCCGTTCCGCCGGACGGCTTCCGTCCCTTCCAAGCGCCGGGCCGGGTCATCAAGGTGTCCAAGAAGGACTGCCTCCAGGCCAACCAGCTCTACCCGAAGCCCGAAGACGCGAAGGCCATGCTCACGCGCGTGCTCACGGAGCTCACCGGCAAGGCGGATCTGCTCTCGGCGGTGAAGGAGTTCGTGCACCCGAAGGACAAGGTCCTCGTGAAGGTGAACGGCATCGCGCGCGAGAACATGAGCACCAACAAGGAGCTCGTGATCCCGTTCGTCGAGGCCCTCGTCGCCGCCGGCGTGCCCGCCAACCAAATCACGCTCCTCGAGCAGTACGGCGGCTTCTTCTCGGGCACGCGCATCACCCCCGCCGCCCTCCCGGCCGGCGTGCAAGTCGCGATTCACCAGAACGGGAAAATCAAAGGCCCCGACGGGGACAAAGAGAACCCCGCGATGGTCGCGATGGCGGAGCGGCTCATCCCCGGCACCGGCACCCGCACCAAGTTCGTGCGCCCGCTCACCGAGTGCACCGCCGCCTTCAACTTCGCCCTCGTGAAGGACCACAGCATCTGCGGGTTCACCGGCGCGCTGAAGAACATGACCCACGGCTGCAGCGTCAACCCGCACGATTTCCACGTGCACAACGCGAGCCCCCAGATCGCGCTCATGTACGCGCAAGACGTCATCAAGTCGCGCGTGCGCCTCTCCATCCTCGACGGCTTCAAGGTCATGGCCAACGGCGGGCCGCTCTGGAAGATGCCGCAGCACGTGAAGCCGCACGAGGCCGTCTACGCCTCCACCGATCCGGTCGCCCTCGACACGATCGGCTGGGAAGTCGTCGAGAAGTACCGCGCCGAGCTCGGCCTCAAGACGCTCGCGGAAGACCGCCGCGCACCGCTCTACATCAAGGCCGCGGGCGAGCTCGGCCTCGGGATCGCCGACCGCGCGCGCATCCAGCTCAAAGAAATCACGGTCTGATCTCGGGCCGTCGTGCTCTCGGGGGCCCTGCCAATCGGCACGGGTCCCTAGAGCACCGAGCCGTTCGATTCGGTCGGCTTTTCGCCGATTTGCTTCGCCGTCCCTCGTCAGGGACGTGCGGCCGCGGCCCTGTAGCGTCGTCGTCGCGCCTCGCACGGCTCGCAACTCAGCGAAAATCCTCGGTCATCGAACTGTTCGGTGCCCTCGGTCGTTTCGAGGATACGAATGGCCCTTCGTCCTGCGCTCCGTCTCGTTCTTCAAGAGCTCCTCTCGCGCAGCGCGCAGTCGCGCGTGCTCACCCTCGACGACGTCGCGGGCGCGATCGGGACAGTGGCCGCCTCCGCGGACGACGTCGAGTCACTCTTCGCTGCGCTCGAGGGCGAGGGGCGAACGATCTCCGACGCGGACGTGAGCCACTCCCCGAAGGCCGACCTCGCCGTCGTCCTCGCCGCCGCGCGTGCCCTCGCCGCCGAGATGGGCGCGCGACCCACCCCGTCGGCGATCGCAGGTCGCGCGGGCCTCTCGGTCGAACGCGTGCGCGCCGCGCTGCGGTTCGCGACGATCATGGCCCGCTGAATCACGTGCATAACGCAAGCGACGGCCCCTGCGAGCTGTAAATTACGGCGACTCGTGACCCCTTTCGCGGTGCGGCGCGACGATGGTGCAGGCGGCCGCGGCGATTTCGGGTGGAGCGAGAGGTGGGTACGAACTACTCTCCTCTCGTGCGGGAAAAGCTCTCCACGCTGAAGACACCCTTTACCCTCGGCAATCGCGGCTCGATGCCCGATTTGCCCGACGGGGCGGCGTTCCTCGTCATCCTTTACGGCCCGGACATGGGCCGGCGCATGCAGCTCGGCGAAGAGCCGTTCGTGATCGGCCGCGTCGAGCCAGCGGACCTCTGCATCCCGCAGGAGAGCGTGAGCCGCAAGCACTCGCGCATCTTCCGTCGCGACGGTCGTCACCACATCGAAGATCTCGGCTCCACGAACGGCACCTTCGTGAACGACGTGCTCGTGAAGGAGCACCCGCTCGAGAACGGCGTGCAGATCAAGATCGGCCGCAGCATCTTGAAGTACATGATGGGGAACGACGTAGAGGCCCGATATCACGAGGAAATCTACCGCCTCATGATGACGGACGCGCTCACCCAGGCGCACAACAAACGCGCCTTCAGCGAGGCCCTCCCGCGGGAGGCGGCGCGCGCGCAGAGGTACCGTCGCCCGCTCTCGCTCGTCCTGTTCGACATCGATCACTTCAAGAAGATCAACGACACGTACGGCCACGTCGCGGGGGACTCCGTGCTCCGTCAGCTCGCCGGCCTCGTTCGCCCGCGCATCCGCGAGCACGACATCTTCGGTCGTGTCGGCGGCGAAGAGTTCGGCATCTTGCTCCCCGAGGTCGACGTCGAGGGGGCGAAGGTCGTCGCCGAGAAGGTGCGCGCGGCGGTCGAAGCGGCTCGTTTCCTCATCAAGGAGGAGTCGTTCTCCGCCACCGTCAGCCTCGGGTGCGCAGGCCTCGAAGGAACGAGCGGTGGCGTCGCGGACAAGCTCTACGAGCGCGCCGACAAGGCCCTCTACGCAGCGAAGCAGGGCGGTCGGAATCGCGTGGTCGTCGCCGAATGAAGGAGCGCCGAGCGAAGGGCGCGCGGCTTCGAGGGCTCGTGGGCGCGGGCGCGGTAGCGCTCTTTCTCGTTTTCGCAGCTCCGGCGTGCCGCGGGAAAGCGACCCCCGATCCGCTCGACGCGACCCCGAGTGGATCGCTCGCTGCTCCGTCCACCTCGCAGGCGCCCGTCGTCGAGCCGGACCCGCCGATCGAGGCAGACGCGGGCGCGTCGCGCGGAAAAATCTCCAACGGCACCCCCGCCGAGGGCCCCGAGGATCCGAAGAAGAGCTTCCTCGACAACCGGATCGCGAAGGGAAAGTCCGGGGTTGCCGAGATCGTGAGCCTGCGCGTGTGGCACTGCGGCCCATCGTGTACCTGCCCCGAGCCGTGCATCGAGACCGTCACCGAAGAGACGGGCCTCCGCTGGATCGACCTTCACGACGAGGGAGGCGCCGACGTGTCGCTCGCGGACTGGGCCAACGCCGACGTCACGGGGCGGTTCACCGGGCGCACGCGGCTCGCGAAGTCTCCCAGTGGTGGCGAGCCGTATGTCGTCCCCGAGCTGCGCCTCACGAGCTCACCCACGATCGTGAGCACGAGCATGGGGCCCGAGATCGAGGGCGCCCACGCGAAGGTGGTCCTCGCCGGCCCCGCCGCTCAGAAGCTCGTCACGCGCGTCAAAGACGACAAGCCGTGGCTCGTGATCGCCGGCGCGTTCCCGCTCGCCGACGCGACCCGCGCCGACACCGACGCGAGCGCCCTCTTCGAGAAGCTCGACAAGCTCGGCATCAAGGACGCCGAGCGCTACGACAGCCGCGCGTTCGTCGGCCTCGCGTGTTGCTTCGACGTGGTGCTCGGTGGTCGTTTTGCAGATCCGAAGGCCGCGGAGGCGAGGGCGCGCACGCTCTCCGCGCGCGGCGTGAAGGCGTACACGAAGAAGGGCTTCTGAGTCGTACGCGCTCGGCTCGCGCGCACGACACGACGCTGACTCGGACACGCAGCAGGTCTCACGCCGGGGTGCGCCGGCGCACGCGCATTCGAATGCCGTAGCGGGGCCGGAGGGTCGCGCTCGGCTCTGGCTCGTCGTCCCCCATCAGCTCGAATTCGAACCGCCGGAGCAGCACTGCGAGCGCGAGCTGAGCCTCCATGTAGGCGAAGTGATTCCCGAGGCAGACGCGAGGGCCGGCGCCGAACGGAAGGTACGCATAACGGTGCCGCTTCGCCTCGTTCTCGGGCAAGAAGCGATCGGGGTCGAAGCGCTCTGGATCCGGGTAAATCGCGGCCGATCGGTGCATCGCCCAAGGCGAGATCATCACGTTGGTGCGGCGCGGGAGGCGGCACTCGCCGATCGTCACGTCGCTCGTCGCGTCGCGCCCGAACATGTAGACCGGCGGGTAGAGCCGGAGCGCCTCTTTGAACGCACGGAGGCACAGCCCGAGACGAGGAAGATCGGCGAGGGTAGGGGAGTCGCCCACCTCGTCCACCTCGGCGTGCATCTGCGCGAGCACCCCCGGGGTGCGGCACGCGGAGTAGAGCGTCCACGCGAGCGCGGTCGCGGTGGTCTCGTGACCGGCGACGAAGAGGGTGAGCACCTCGTCGCGCACTTGGCGATCGCTCATCGCCTCGCCGCTGTCTGCGTCGCGCGCCTCGATGAGCCGCGCCAACAAGTCCTCGTGGCGGGTCGATGTCGACGAGCGACGGTCGTCGATCATCTTTTGCACGTGCTCGTCGAGGAAGCGGATCGCCTCGGCGAATGGCTTGCCGCGCGCTCCGGCGAGGACGACCGGCCCGGTGAGCTTCTTCGCGATCGCTCCTGCGCCTCGCCGGGTCGGCGCGGGGCCTCGCGTCGCCAGCTCGTCGAAGAGCCGCTTCGCCACGACGTGCAAGAGCGCGACCGGCTGCCCGATGACCCAACCCGTCCAGTCGAGGGCGACGGTGAGGGCTTCGCCGATCTCGTCGGCCTCCGAGAACGTGTCCGCGTCGAAGAGGGTCTTTGCTGCGATCCCCATCGTGAGGCGCGTCGTCTCGTGGGCGAGGGTGATCGTCTCGCCGTCTTTCCAGGTCGCACAGGTGCGGACCGAGCAGGCGACCATGTCGCTCGCGTACGCGGCGAGGGCCTTCGGCGTGAAGAGCGGGGCCATCGTCTTTCGTTGGCGGCGCCACAGCTCCCCGTTCGACGTGAAGAGACCCTCGCCAGCGAGGTTCCACAGCGAGAACCGGAGCATGTCGGATTTGTCGAAGCTCTTCGCCTTCTCGACCAGGATCTCTTGCACGAGATCGGGATCGATCGCGACGCACGCGCGCGCGATCGGGAGGCCGGGGCGGAGCCGCTGCATCGGGTCGGTCGCGTCGGCCAGGCGGCTCAATGTGCCGAGGCGGTTCCTTCGGAACGCAGCCGCGTGACCGCCGTAACCTTCCCCACCGGGGGCCAACGGGATCGACTCGTATCGCATCGAATCTCCTAGTGAATTTGCGTCGCTCGGGTTCTTCAGGGGCCGATCGTGAGCAGGCACGTGGCGTCGCTCGTGGTGCGGCACGGGCCGCGGACGTGAAACCGGAGGCCGTCGTCGCTTACGTCGACGATCTCCGCGACCTTCCCGGCTGCGCCCGGCGCGAGCGTGATCGGGACCGGCGTCGTGAACGCGCTCGCCGTGTCCATGCGCGAGAAGAGCGCGATCCGTGCGGCATCGCCCATGCCCGTGAGGCCCGCGAGCAAGAGGCCGTTCGGCGACACCGCGAAGCCCCCGAGCTCTTGCCCGTCGTACACCGTCGCCGGGTTGTCGCAGTCGGTCTCGACGTCCGGAAACCGAGCGCCGCATGCGACGATCTTGGTGCCGGAGCTCGACATGGCCCCGACGAAGACGTGCCCGTCGCGCCCATGAGCACGGCCCGCGTCGACCCTCGCGCCGTACACGCGCGACGTGGTTTCGCTCTCGATGAACGCGAAGAGCCCGCGATCGGCGGGGATCGCGTAGAGGGCGAGCGGCGACGCCGCCCGTTTCCCGAGAGCGACCAAGCTCGAAGGCGCGTTGGGCTCGGGGCTCGTGAACAGCGTCGCGGTGGTGGTCACGTCGATGGCGCTTACGTTGGTGGTGGATGCGTCGTAGACGAGCGCGACGAGGGCGCCTGCCGGATCGAAGGCGAGCGCGACGACCCCGCTCGGTGGGACGGGCCGCTCTTGCCGGACGTCGAAGGTCGCGGTGGGGGGCGAGGTGTCTGGCCGACTCCCATCTGCAGCGGTCGGAGGTGTCACGCTTGCCGCCGCGTCTTGCTCGGGCGGCGGAGTCGCGCTCGTAGGGTCGACCGCGAGCGAAAGGCCACATCCGACGAGGGCGAGCGTACCGAACGCCGAGCCCAACGAACCACGCGCCATCGCACGAGGTTAGCACGGGCGAATGCGCCGCTCGGCTCGCTATGTATACTGGTCGCATGCCGCGAGCTTTCTTCCTGCGTTCCCTTTTCCCCGCTGCCCTGGTCGCTCTCGCCGTCGTCGCTCCTTCGTGCGGAGGCGACGAGCCTGGCACCACCAGCGATGGTGGCCCTGGTGGAAACGAAGGAGGCGGCGGCGGAGGAGGCGGCGGGGGTGGCAACCCCGAGGGCGGCGGTGGTGGTGGCACCGAGCCCCCGCAGGCGTCGTGCAAACCAGGCACGGGCGGCTCGGCCACCGTCGCCGTACCAACGGTGAAATCTTCCCTCAGCGCCGATGGCGAGAGCGGCTGGCTCGGCTCGCCGGCCGTGGTCGACCTCGACGGCGACGGCAAGCTCGAGATCGTGGTCACACGAAACTCCGACGTGGTCGTCTACGGCGCCGATGGTGCGCAAAAATGGACCGCGCGCGCGGGCGGGGGTCGCATCTGGTCGAGCGTGGTCGTCGCGAACCTCGCGGGCGACGCGAAGCTCGAGGTCGCCGTCGCGGCGCGCGACAAGGTGTTCGTCTTCGACGCCGCTGGCGCCGGGGTCGCTGGGTTTCCCGTCACGTTCACGGACGAAATGCGCGCGATCGCGGCGGGCGATCTCGACGGCGACGGCAGGGCCGACATCGTCGCGTCTACTGGTCGCTCGAACCCGGCCGACGTCGTCGCGGCCTGGAAGGGCGACGGCGCTCGCGTCGCTGGATTTCCACCGAACGCCGCGACCGTGAGCGGCTGCACCGGCCGCGCCGCACCGAGCCCTTGTTACCTCGCTGGCGCCTACGACCAGAACCTGGCGATCGCCGATCTCGACGGCGACGGGAAACAAGACGTCGTCGTTCCCCACGACAACGCGTACGCGAGCTTCCACAAGGGCACTGGCGAGGCGTTCGACTGCGCTGCCGACTACGAGGACAAAAAGAAGACTCCCGGCGTTCGCTATTTGCACGACCTCGCGGAGGCGAGACAAGGCTACTCCGACACGGAGGCCACCTCGCTCCAAGCCCACTTCACGAACACCGCGCCCGCGATCGCCGACGTCGACGAGGACGGGAAGCTCGACATCGTGATGCTCGGGAGCGTGCAGAACGCGGCCCAGAACCGCCGCCAGCTCGGGGTCGGCCTTTGGGTCGTGCACCCCGACGCGTCGCGCGCGGCGGGCTGGGACACGCCGCTGCACGTGCCCGAGTACCTCGGCGGCCTGGAGGACCTCGGCGGCAACTTGGTCGGGGAGACGAACCAGGTCTCGATCGCGGACATCGCGCCCGCCGAGAAGGGCAAGGAGATCGTCTTCGCCGGGTTCGACGGGAAAGTGCACGCCGTGAGCGCAGCCAAGAAGCCGCTGTGGGCCACCGGGTTCACAACCGATCCGGCCGTGTTCACCGCCGGCGTCGCGATCGCCGATCTCTCCGGCGACGGCTCCCCCGAGGTCGTGTTCGCGACCTACGGGGCAGCGGGGAAGTCGCTCGCGTTGTTCGTGCTCGACGCGGCGGGGAAGAAGCTCCACGAGGTGAAGCTCCCTGGCCGCGGCTCGATGGCGGTGCCGACGATCGCGGACGTGGACGGCGACGGGAAGCTCGAAATCCTGGTGAGCCTCAAGGACCCCGATGGGGCCGCCGAGGTTCAAATTTACGCCGTGCCCACCGCGCAGACGAACTGCGTCTTGTGGGCCACCGGCCGCGGCAACTACACGCGCAACGCGTGGGTGCGCTGATCAGGCCGCGCGCGACGTGACGACGGCGGGAGCCTCCCGCCGCACGGGCTTCGCCTTGCACGCCGAGAAGGCCTTCGCGAGCGCGAGGCCCGAGAGCGACAGCCGCATCCGGAGCGCGTCCACGTGTCCTTCGGCGTGGAGGCGCGAGATCACGTCGCGAACATCGGGCCTTCGCACCTGGAGCGTCTCCGCGAGATCGGCGGCGGTGATGTTCCGTCCCTTCTGCGCGGCGCGAGCGAGGGCGACGAGAACCTGAGCGGCGAGGGCGTGAGAATCGAGCGACGACGTGGACATGGGACCTCCGATGGGGCGGGGCGTGGATACCCATGCATTGTGCAAGTGTGGGGCCGAAGCCGGTCGCGCCCGCCTCGGATGCGCATCCCCTGGAAAATTCAATGGAAGGCGAAAATGTGAATCATTACCTACTTATAGAAGTGGGTGAGGCATCGATCCAAGAATGCCCCGGGGTCACGATCCAGTCGCGTACCGAAGCACTTCATGAAGTGACGGCGCCGACCGCCGCTCCGGGGAACGGGAGGGGTTGCCAACAGACATCCCGCTCGTCACCGGCCCACGTAACGCTTACGTAAGTCGCGCCAGGTCGAGCCCAACTCCTCGTGTGCATTGGCTATTTGTGCGGTGAACCGTGACGAGCGCTAGCTTACGCGGTCGTTGCTTGAACGGCACTTCCGCGAGCGGTTCGCTGAGAGCGTGGCGTTTTTGCGCCGCGCTTGGAGGCAGAATGGTGAAACAAGGGGTAGTGCTGGTCGCGGCGCTCGCGCTGGTCACGGCGACGGGGCTCGGGGCGTGTACGGTCGAGCTCACGAACGGAGATGTCGACGGCGGCACCTCGGAGGCCGACGCGAGCCGCGAGGATAGCGGCCACGACGGTGGTCACGGGGAGTGCGCGGAGCTCGGGCACGATCCGCACTGGAGCTACGAAGAGAGCGAGACGGTCGGTCCTGAGTTCTGGGGCGAGCTCAAGCTCAAGGACGGCGCGGTCGCGTTCCCCGACTGCGCAAGCAAGACGAAGCAGCAGTCTCCGATCTCGATCCCGGCGATTGAAACGGTCGACTCCGGCGTGCTCGCGCCGGGCACGTTCAAGCTCGGGACCGAGCTCCAATGGAAAGACGGCGCGACGGTGAAGAGCCTCCACCACAACGGCCACACCTGGCTCGCGGGGATGGACCGTTCGCAAAAGCTGGTCGTCGACACGACGGCCTACGAGCTCGCGCAGTTCCATTTCCATGCGCCCGCCGAGCACAACATCGGCAACAAGGAGTACCCTCTCGAGGCGCATTTCGTTCACGTGAACCCCACCGCGAACGCGACTGGGCAGCCCTTCGCCGCCGTCGTCGGCGTGATGTTCGAGGAGAGCGCGGAGGACAACGCCGAGCTCGCGAAGGTGTGGTCGAAGTTCGACAAGTGTCCGCACGAGACCGCGAAAGACGTGAGCGGCGTCACGGTGGACCTCACCAAGCTCCTTCCGGCGAACCGCAGCTACGTGCAATACGACGGCTCGCTCACGACGCCGCCCTGCTCGATGACGGTGCGGTTCCACGTCCTCGTCGAGCCGATCAAGGCCTCGAAGAAGCAAATCGAAGCGCTCAAGGAAGCGGTCGGGAAGAACGATCGTCCCCACCAGCCGATCCTTTCGTCGACCAACGTGAGCTTGTGCTCGCAGAGCAAGTAGCCACCCGGATCCGGCTCGCGTGCGGGAGCGTCGCGCTCGTCGCGGCGTGCTCGCGCGCGGCGCCTCCCGCTCCTGCGCCGACTCCGGAAGCGCCTCTGCCTGCGTCGTCCGGAGTCGTCGCGTCCATCGCCTCGGTCGCTCCGGCCGCCGCGGGTGAAAAAAGCGCCTGCACGAAGACCGCCTACGTCGACGAGGCGGGCGAGCCGACCGGCCCTGCCCCCACGTGCAAAGACGGCGAGGTCCTCGTCGTCGGGAAGGCGTTCACGACTGCCGCCGCGGGTGAGGGTGCGCTCTTGGCCCCTTCGCATCGTGTCGTCGTGAAGAGCTTCTGCCTCGATTCGACGGAGGTGAGCATCGGAGCGCTCAACCGCTGCGGCCCGTGCGTCGCGGCGATGGGGCCGATCCCGGGAAACGCCTCCCGGCCGGCGCGCGGGCTCGATCCGGCGACGATGGACCGCTTCTGCGCGGAACAGGGAAAACGCCTGCCGACGGAGCCCGAGTACGAGCTCGCGTCGCAAGGGCTCGCGCCGTCGACGTGCGCCGGCAGTTCCCCCTGCGACGTGGGCGCGACGGCGGGCGATCGTGCGGGATCGGGAGCGATGGACCTCGCGGGCAACGTGGCCGAGCTCACCGCGACGGAGGTGTGCGCGTGCGAGCCGGCCGGCACGTGTCGGCTCGGGCGCGTCGTTCGAGGCGCCACCTACGCGGCTCCCCTCAAGGGCACCCGCGCGCGATCCCTCCGCCTCGCGAGCGATGGAACCCAAGAGGCGCTCGGTTTTCGCTGCGCACGAAGCCGCTGAAACGCGTCGCGGCGCGATCTCTCGATCGCGCCGCGCGAGGAGCGTGGGCTGGGCTCGCTTAGGGCTTGGGGCCGGCGGGGCTCGGCGTGGGAACGGGCGCGACGGCCTTCGGCGCGGGGGTCGTCGCGGGTGCGCTCGCCGGCGCTGCCGCGGCGCGCTCGCCGGTCGCAAAATCGCCCTTCGGAAACTCGATCTCGAGCGCGGCTCCTGCGCCCTGCTGTTGGCCCGGGTTCACTTTGAACGTGGGCGCCGAGGCCGCGCGCAAGTCGACGACGAGGTGCAAATCGCCGCCGTGCGGGACCAGCCGCGCCTGCGAGACCGGCGTGTTGAAATGCACCGTGACGAGCGGGTTCGTGTCGTTCCAGCGGTTCACGTGCACACCCTTCAAGATGTACGTCACGCTCCCGGCGGCCTTGCGCTCCTCGACCGGTACGCTCCCCGAAAGGTGGACCACGATCCTCGAGCCGCCGCCGTCGGTCGCGGTGAACGAAGGAAACGTAGCCGAGGGCCCCGAACGCACTGCGCGGGGCCTCGCCGCACCGGCGCGCTTCGGGCCCTTGTCGCTGTAGCTGTAGCCGCCGGCGGCGCGCTTCTCTTTCACGGCGGTGTCGTCGAGCTTGACCACCTCGCCCGAGGCCTTCGGTTTGCCTTGGTCCTTCGAGCCTTTGTACGCGGCGTCGAGGGCGTCCGCCAAAGCGAACGCGTGTCCAGAAGTGAGCATGGTGCCAAGGAGGCCGAGGATTCCCACGAGGCTGCTCGTCTTCATGTCGAAAAGTAGAGCACGCACCTTTCGGGGCGACAAATCGGGAACAAAAGAACAGGAGGACCCGGCTCCGAAAAACCGTGTCCTCCCATGTAGTTGCGAGGCGAATGGCGCTTACGCGCTCGCGCTCGTTCAGGCTCAGAGCTTGGCGGCGTTTTCCTTGAGGTACGCGGCGACGCCGGTGGGGTTCGCCTTCATCGCGGTCTTGCCCTTCTGCCAGCCGGCGGGGCAAACCTCGCCGTGCTCTTCGGTGTACTGGAGCGCGTCCACCAAGCGGAGGGTCTCCTCGACCGAGCGGCCGAGCGGGAGATCGTTGACCGTCTCCTGGCGGACGTTGCCGGCCTTGTCGATGAGGAACGTGCCGCGGAGGGCCATGCCGCCATCGAGGAGCACGCCGTAATCACGAGCGATGGTCTTGTTCACGTCCGCGACGAGCGGGTACGTGATGGCGCCGATGCCGCCGTCCTCGGTCTTCGTGTTGCGCCAGGCGCGGTGCACGTGGGCCGAGTCGATCGACACGCCGAGCACCTCGGTGCCGCGCTTCTTGAACTCTTCGATGTGGTTCGAGAACGCGAGGATCTCGGTGGGGCACACGAAGGTGAAGTCGAAGGGGTAGAAGAAGAGCACGACGTACTTGCCCTTGTAGTCCGAGAGCGAGATCTCTTTCTCGCTGCCGTCGGCGAGCACGGCGGTGGCCTTGAAATCGGGCGCGGGCTTCTGAACGAGGGACATGGCTTTGCTCCTAAAGGGGTCGGGACCGCCTTCTTACCACCGAAGTCGGCCCGTGGGAGCTGGCTCCCGCATGGCGACGAAAGATGCGCCCCTCCGAGGCATCAGCGCCTTCCGCGGCGGCCGCACCAGCGAACGAGATAGCTCGCTCTTGCGCACGAAAATAGGCGCAATGAGGCGAGGCTCAACGAGGCGAGGCGCGAAAGGCGAGGCCCGAAAGGCGAGGGTACGAGGCGACGCTAGTCGGTGCCGGCGTCGCTCGAAGGCGCACCGTCGGTCGTCGCGTCTGGAGCGCCCGCGTCGAGCTGAACACCACAACCGCCGCACTCGGGCACGTCGGCGCCCTGCGCGATCCAGAGCCGAACCTTCTCCCGCTCTTGGAACGTCAGTGGCAGCTCCTCGTAAACGGCGGGCTTCGCGACGGGGAACGGCATCTCGCGGCCGAGCACGAGGTTGGAGAGCACGTCCGTCTCTGCCTGGGTGGGGGCCTCGCTGTAGGGAGCGAGCGGCGTGTAGCTTTCGGCCTTCGCGGTCGTGGCTTTGGTGCAGACGTAGTTGGCGACCGTGGGGCTCGTGGTGGGGAGCGAGGCCATGACCACCTTGTAGAGGAGCCAGCTATTCGATGGGTTCCCCGGATCGACGACCGGCATGTCGATGCCGAACACCTTGCCTGGCGCCGAAGGGGCTGCGCGCGCGCCCGTGTTCGCGCCCTGAGCGACCCTTCCGACGGCGGTGACCTTGATGCCGACCGACGTATCGAGGACCAAGCTCGCGGCCGCCTGCGACCCCGAGTGGCACCCGCTGCCAAGGCATTTTGCCGTAAAAATAGGCAAAATATCGGTGCAGAGGTTCACCTTCGGCTCGGCGTATTCGGCGATCGCGGGCGGGCCGACGCGGAACGTGAGGCTCAGCGGGCCCTCCAGCTTGCCGCCGTCGATCGCGAGGACCTGCTCGGGGTTCATGTCGAGCTTGTAGATTTGGTCCTGCGCGAGCCATGGGCGACCCGGGCTCGGGTTTTGGATCGTGACCGTGCGCGCGACCGGATCGTACGCGACGATCGGGGGAGGCACCGCTCCACCACCGACGGCGGTGAGCACGAACGCCTGGCGCGTGACGTTGCTCGGCATGAGGTAACGACTGAACGAGAGCTGGACCGCGCCGTTCAGGGGCATCGGCTTGTTCTCGCCCACGTTCGACCCGAGCATCACCAACGCAAACGCGGGCTGCGTCGCGGGATCGACCCGAAACGTGCCCGCGTCACACGCCGCAGCGAGGGCTGCACCCACGAGCGCCGCGGCGAGGACGAAGCCCAGGCCGCGCGCGCGTGCGCTCGACTTCAGCTCTCGCTGTAGTTCGTGAGCTCTTGTTTGATGACCTGCTCGTTGATCCCGGTCCGGAGGTGCTCCTTGAGCACGTCCGCCGTCGCGAGCAGCAGGTCGTCCACACCCTTGTCCTCGATCAGCTTCTGGAGGAGGGCTTTCGCCTCTTTGCTGTCGTCCCCTCGCAAGAACTGTCGGACCTGATCGAGGGAGATTTCCCCCTGGAAGTCCAGGTAGAGATTCTCCAAAAGATACCGGACGAGCTCTTTCACGGGACGCCTCCTTTCGACCCTCGGGACGGCCCCGGGGGGATAGGCTATATCCCCCCGCGGAAGGGTCTGGCAACAAATAGGTCGCGTTCGGCGCGAGGTCGGTGACGGTAGAGTGCGCCGGCGGACTCCCTTCGACGCCTTCGACCCCCTCGACTTCTTGCTGCGCCGGGCTCGCGCAGGCATCGGGCGCGCGGGGACCCGCAGCGGCAGACGGGGGCGAATCCGCGCGCGACGACGCAGCGACGGTCCCGATGGTGTCGTCCGCCTCGATCGACGCGGCAGACGTAGGGGTGGGCTCGGTGGGGCGGCTCATCGGCATTGATTCAGCTTCGCGTCCTGGGGATCGTGGCAAACGAAACAGGGCCGCGGGTTGCGCGAGAACTGCGTGTTGCAGCTCGCGAGGAAGCCGCCCTGGTGCGGGTTGAAGCCGCCGCCGATGCCCTGACCGCCGTGGCAGGCCACGCAGTCACGCTCGATGTGGCACGACACGCAGGCGTTCAAGTTGCGCTTCGCCTCTTGTGAGTGGTGCCCGGGATTGCGCGGCGGATCGCTCCAGATGTTCTTCGGGGGGTGGAACCGACCCGCGTTTCGGGCGTCGCTCGGGCCGCTCATGGTGATGCCGAGGCGCTGGTGGCACTGGAGGCAGAAGCTCTGCTCGCGGTGGCAGCTCGTGCACTTTTGCATCGCGAGGCGCGCCTCGACCGGGTGCATCGAGATGTAGTCGTTCGGGTGGATGCTGCGCGGGCGAACGCGGCCATCGTGGCAGCCGGTGCAGAAGTCTTCTTTGTGGCAGTTGGCGCAGAACTGGGAGTCGTTCGCGGCGACCATTTTGTGGCGCTGGATGAAGTCCGGGGTGTGCGCGGCGTTGTGCATCCAGCGCGGTGGCGCGAGCGTGCCGGAGGGGAAGGCGATCTTCATCTTGTTCCCGGTCGTGCCGCCGCCGGTGATGTGGCAGTTCTCGCAGTTGCCCTTCGCCATGCCTTGCGCGGCTGCGTCGGGGAACTGGTGGCAGCCGAAGCAGCCGCGCATGCGGGGGAGCTGATCGCGCGTCGCGAGCTCGAGCTCTTGGACCTCGCCGTGGCACTGCTGGCAGTTGATGTTCCGGTCGGCGTGCTTCTTGTGGTTGAAGATCATGTTCGCGCGGGGCAAAACGAGCTTCGCGACGCGGTTTCCGTCGCTCGGCTTGTAGCCCTCGTGGCAAAACGCGCACTGGCCGGTCAGGTCGTCGCCGGCCTTCACGGCGGCGAGATCTTTGTGGTCGGAGCCGTGGCAGTCGTCGCAGGTGACGCCGGTCGGCACCAGGTGATCTTGGGCCGATTGGCTCGTCGTCGCGCCCTTGTGGCAGGTCGTGCACTTGGTGCCGACCTTCGTCTGGTGGAGCTTGTGGTTGAACCGGATCGTGAGCGACTGCGGCGGGTAGATGCCCACGCTCGGTCCCGTGTCCGGATCGAAGGCGCCCGCGGGCAGCCATTTGAGGGGCACCTTCGCGTTCGCGGGGAGCGGCGCGTGACCGGAAGCAAACTCTCCCGGTACCACGAGCCCGCCCGCCGCCACGATCGCTGCCGAGCTCGATGGCGAGGGCGAGGCCGACGTCGCCGTCGGGGCGCCGGCGTCTGCGAGGGGCTTCTGCGGATCCGCGAACGCCATCGACAGCGCCCCGAGGAGGGCGAGCGCGAGCGCGAACGTGAGCGAAACGAAGGAAAATCCAGAGGTTCGGCGGTTCATTTTGTCACCGCCAAGGTGAGCCAAAGCATGAGGCGGAAGCGGTTCCCGACGACGCGGTTCACGTCGTGCTCGAATTCGACCATCGCCTGCGACCGCGGCGAAAGAATGTACCCTGCACCCAACACGTAACCGAAGCTGGTCGCGCTCCTATCGGGTCTGAGGCTGTCCTTCCAGTACCAGGCGCCGGCCCGCGCGGACACGAGGTACCGGTTTTGGAACGTATGATCGGCGTACACGTCGCCGCCCGCGCGCCCGCCGGTGCCGCCGCCGTCGGCCGCGCCACGAAGGCTCACGTTGCCGCGGGTGTAGCGGTACTTCGCGGCGACGTTGCCCCCGCCGTTCACGTAGAACGCGCCCTCCGGGTAGTAGTTGCCGCTCGCGAGGCCGTTCGGGCTCGTGGGGGCGCCGAGGCGGGGCTCGGTGGTGTCGTCGGTAGCGCTCTCGGTCTGGTTGTTGAAGAGCCGAACGTGGCCTCCGCCGGAGATCCCGAGGTGGTCGTTGGCTTGGTACGCGAGCCGGCCGCCGATGTCGTTCGTGGGACCGGAGACGAAGAAATTCCAGATGCTGTCGCCGTCGAACGTGGGCCGGAAGTGGTCGAAATCCGCGCTGAGGGTGAGCTTCTGCGTCGCGTACACGTCGGTCGACAAGTAGAGCTGGCTGAATTTTTTGACGTAGAGGTCGTAGACCAAGCCGCCCTTCACGCCGCCGACGTTGGGCAGGCTCCCGTCGAACGCGTAGCCGATGCGCTCGGACGAGACGCGGGTCCCGTCGTACTGCACCGGGCTGCGCAGGCCGTCGTCGTACATCGAGACGTTCGAGGCGCCTGTATTGTACACGCGTCGATAAGTGACCCGCGTGTGCACGAAGCTGGTTCCGGTGGACTCGAGGGCGGCGCCGAACGCGGGGGCCACGCGCGCCGGCTGGAACGAGGTCCACGCGGCGGGGTCGAAGTTCGTGCGGCTGCCGCGCATGATGCCGTCGCGTTCGAAACGCGGGGTGCTGAGGGGCATGCCCCCGCGCTGCTCGAGGCCGCCGTAGGCCTCGACCGCGACGAAGAACGGCGTCGTCGCGCGCACGGTCGCGCCGTCGAACGACCACCACCCGAGCACGTCGGTGACGTATTGGCGCCCGAGCTTGAACCCCGCGACACCCTTGAAGAATCTGCGGCCCTCGACGTACGCGTACATGAGGTCGATCGGCCCACGGTTGAAGCCGGGGACGAGCGTCTCGGGGGACTGCCGGTTCGCCTCTTCGCCGCCGGCGCCGTAGTCGGAGTCGAAGCGCACGCGGGCACGGAAGAGGAGCTCGGGGGCGAGCGGATCCTGCGCGCGGAGCTTGTCTTTGTTGAGGAGGTCGGTGCCCGCGACGCCGAGGGTGGCGGTGAAGCGGCGGCGCGTGAGCACACGCT
Source organism: Myxococcales bacterium (assembly GCA_013297655.1). GTDB lineage: Bacteria > Myxococcota_A > Polyangia > Polyangiales > Polyangiaceae > JAAFHV01. Next base: position 49,367 of record JAAFHV010000011.1, read on the forward strand.
GCCCGTCCGGGCTCGTGACCTCGTAGAACTGCGCCGCGGTGTCGGCGGTGACCTCGGGCTCGACCGCGAGCGCGGGGGCCGTGACGCCCAGCACGAGCGCCGCGCTAGCCGCTCCGAGGACGAGCGCCCGCGCGCGCGCGCGGGGCGACGCCGAGTCCAGCGAGCGCGCCGATCGCGCCGGCGGAGCGGGCAAGCTCCCGACGCTGGAAGCGCGTAAAATGGCCGCTGCGTCGCGGAGCTCGACAAGAGACGTTCGCATGAAAGGCACCACGGTTCTCAGAAGTCACATGCGCGCTTGCCGCCGAACTCGGCAGCCAAGCGATCGTCGAATTTGTCTGCGAGCCCGGCGACGTGGCGCAGCGTCTCCACGACCTCTTCGGCCTCGAGGTTCTTCGTGGGGCGCTCCGCGACGAGCACGATGCTGTCGTGGATGATCCCGAACGCGCACCAGGAGAGCCCCGCCGCGTTCAGCTTGAGCAGATGGTGAAAGAGTGCCTCGCGCTTCTCCTCCGCGAACACGACGACCGGCGCGACGACGCGGAGGTGGAGCGCGTCTTCGCCGATGGTCTCGCGTTGCACGAGGCCGACGACGACCTTCGCGCTGCCGCGTTTCATCGTCCACGAAGGGAGCGCCTCCGGCTTCGAAACGAGGGCCTCGTCCGGCGGGCACCCCAAAGTGCGCAACGCGGTCTCGACGACTTCCCGACCTTCATCCAACGCCGACGGCATGGCTCCTCCCACGCGGCCCACCGTCTCACTTTTTTCGGACGCCTGGCAAGGACCTCGCACGCGCTGTCACCCGGTGCGCCCGAGGCTCGAGTTTCGGGTCCGATGGCCGAATTGCGGCGCTCGGAGCCTCAGTGGTGGAAGATCTCGAGGCTCGCGATTCGGAGGCCGAAGAGCACGATGCAGCCGATGGCGGCGAACGTCGCGACCCGCTGGCGCGATACGATCGGCGCGAGCGTCTCTTCTCGGGTCTCTGCGAGGAGCATGATCGCCGAGCCCCGCGCGGTGGTGCGGTAGGTCTGCTCGGTGCGCTCCACGAGCACACGATCGCCGTAGGGGATGTCGCACACGCGGGCCAGCGATCCGCGCTCGGCGTCGCTCGCTTGCGAGAGAATTTCGACGCCTGGCTCGGTCCCCCCGAAGACGCGCGTGACGAACGAGCGCCTCGCAGCGTCGCGACGCGCGAGCACGACGAGCCCCGCGAGCCCGAGCCCCGCGACGGCCGAAGCAGGCACGAGCTCCTCCGCGTCGAGGATCGCGAGGACCAACGTCGCGGCGAGCGTCGCGGTGGCGAGCGCCGGTACCCCGAGCTTCTCTTCCGCGTCGAGCACGGGCGGCAAAGCCTCGAGCGCGCGGAGCCCGATCGCGATCGCGACGTACGCGCCCACGCCCGCGAGGGCGCCGAGGAGGGCCCCCATCACGATCCAAACTACCCTATTTTGTCCGAGTGGAATGCCGCAGAGCCAGAGCTGCTCCCACGCCGCGAGGCGGAGCGCGACGTACGTCTGGCTCGCCGCCCCGAGGAGCGCGCCGCTCACGATCGTGACGAAGAACGGCTTGGTCGAGGGGATACCGTCTCGGCTCGTTCCTCGGACGGCGGCGGCGAGGTAGGTGGTGGGCGCGCCCGCCGCGCACGCGAGGAGCACGGTGATCACGAGCTGTCCGCGGTCGATCGCGGCGACGTTCGTGACGTGGCAAACCAGCGCCGCGAGTGATCCGAAGGCGACCGACATCGCGATCGCGAGCGGTACGCGGGGCGAGGTCGCGCCGACTCGGGAGCGCGACGGGAGGAGGGCCGAACGGGATGGGGGGGCGAAGAGGCGCGTGATCATCTCGGCTCCGCAGGCGAAGGGGCTCGGGAGACCGCGAGCGAGGGCGGAAGTTCCCGTTCGAGCGACGGGTGACCTGCACCGGGCGAGAACGAGCTGCTACGATTCGTGGATGTCTCGTTCTTTGGCCGCCCTCTTTCTCGTCCCTGCGTTCCTTGCCTGCTCGGGCTCCACCCCAGGGGACACCCCCGACGCGGGCACCCCCGAAGAAGACGCCGCGATCCCGACGGCGGACGCCTCGAACCCTCCCGATGGAGCCGTCGTCGCCGACGCAGGCGACGCGGCTGTCGTCGCGCCGGCGAGCACCAAAGGGAGCGGCGGTATTTCCTGCACGAGCCGCGGAAGCCTCGGCGGGACGCGCACGTTCTGCAACGCGACGATCGGCGGCACCGACGTGAAGCTCGCCGAGCCGGAGGGAGGCTCCGGGCCCTACAAGATCGTCGCGTACCTGCACGGCGACGGAGCGGCGGCCCACAACAGCGGCAGCGCGATGCGTGCCCTCTTGCCGTGGGCCGACAAGCACCACGCGATCGTGCTCTCGGTGCTCTCCCCCAACAAGTGCGCCTGGTGGCAGGCTCCCACCCAGACCGACTGCTCCGCGTCCGCCACTCCTGTCGCCGACACCGATGGGCTCAACGCCGACTCGTTCAAGGGGGTGCTCGACGCGGTGCGATCCGGCTACGACGTGACCCTCGGCAATGCTTTCTATTACGGGTCGTCAGGCGGCTCCGTGTTCCTCACGGTGAGCTTCTTCCGGAAGTTCGGCGACACGTTCCCGGGCATCTACGCGCTCGCGTGCGGCGGGGAGAAGCCCGCGAAGCCCGTCGCCTGGGACACGGCCGACGCCTCCAAGCGAGCCGGAACGAAGCTCTTCTTCACCTATGGCGATCAAGACTTCCTCAAGGGGGACATCGAGATCGCGATCCCCTACTTCAGCGGGCTCGGCTTTCCCACGGACACCAAGGTCATTCCCGGCGCAGGCCACTGTGAGTTCGATGGCCACGGTCGGAGCGTCGAAATCTTCGAGGCCACCGTTGGTAAGTGATTGAAATAGTTGTGTTTTGAGATTTGCGCAGACCTTGCGTGACGCAGACGTTGCAGAAACGACACAAAGGCGAAGACGCAGCGTCATTCTAAGTGGGCACTTCCTTTTCATGAGCAACGGCACTGGAACCCCGAGCGACCACGACACCTCCTTCGGTCTCGCGATTCGCGCCCGGGACGCTCGCACCTCGGCCACCCTCGCCTTCGTTGGAACCGTCCCCACGGTCTTCGTCGCGGTGCACTGGCACGTGCTCGTGTTCCTTCCCGCGCTCGCCCTCGCTCTCCTGGTGAGCTCGCTCTACCGTCTCGCTCGTGTCGCGGGCGATCACACTCGCTTCGAGCAGCGCCACCAGCGCGACGCCACGTCGGAGACCTGAGCGGAGGGCTCTCGAGCGAAGATCCGCTCCGAGCGCTTCGTCCGCGAACGAAACGAGCCGGCGATCCTGGAGGATCGACCGGCTCTCGTGCTTCGAACGGCGGGGCTATTTGACGTAGATGGCGGCCTTGTAGGCGCCGCTGCCGCTGTCGACCTTGAGCTGGTACTTGTACATCCCGCTCTCTTTCGCGCAGTGGCCCACCATCGTGGTCTCCGATTCGCTCTTGTTCTCGGTCACGCGGTGGGACTTGGGATCCCAGAGATAGAGGAAGAGCTTCTTCACCTTGCCCGGCTCGCCAGCGCCGATGATCCAGTAGCACTTGCCCGCCTCCATCGCGGTGTAGAGCTCGCTCGTCTCGGCGGTGCCGTCGACGAAGTCACCGGAGCGTTTTGCGCCGACGGCCGATTGCGCCGCCTTCTTCTCGATGATCGCGGCGAGATCGACGTCGGACTTTTTCTCGACCGTCGGCGCCGGCGCGACGACGACCTTCTTTTCGGGGCCCTTCGTCTTGTAGACGACGACCGCGTAGTGGCCGGCGCCGTCGGCGACCTTGCCCTGCAACCGGTAGATGCCGCTCTGCTCCGCGCAGTGGGTGAACACGCCCTGCGGTGGCCGACCTCGCGCGCTGTCGAGGCGGTGGTCCTTCGGGTCCCAGATGTACATCGAGAACTTCTCGACCCCGGCGTCGCCCGCGTAGCCGAACCAATAGCAGGTGCCCTCCTCGAGCTGGACGCGCCAGTCGGTGTTGCCGTCGCTGCGCCGGGCGACGCCGCGCAGCACCTCGCCGATGCGCTCGCCGTCCCTGGCGGCAGCGTGCGCTTCGGTGTCGGCGCGGAGCTCGAGGTCGGCGGGCGGCGACGGCGAGACGATGATTTGCTCGTGGTCGCCGCAACCGAGGCCCGAGGTGGTGAAGAACAGGGAGGAAATAAGGAAGAGTTCGGCACGAAGCTTCATGCTTTCGGTCCTAGACGAGCCGCCCCGACGATGCAAACGCAGGCACCAAAAACGGCGCCCATGCCCCTGCTGACGCGCCGTGCCTCCACGCTCGCCGTGTTCGCGCTCGGCGCCGGAATCTTCGAAAAGATTCGTCTTTTCGCCGGACGGTGGGCTCGATCCGAACGCAGCGAGCAAAAGAAGGGTAGCTTCGAGCAATGACCCCGCTCGCCCGTGCACGGCTTTCTCTCGAGGGTCTCTCCGTCGGCGACGCGTTCGGAGAGCAGCTCTTCGGAGAAAACGCGGTCGTGCTCCAGCGGCTCGAGCAACGCGACGTTCGCCCGCCGCCGTGGACGTACACGGACGACACCGAGATGGCGCTCTCGATCTTCGACATGCTCCGCGAGACCGGAGAGATCGATCGCGACGCGCTCGCGCAGGCCTTCGCGAAGCGCATGACGTACGCCCGCGGCTACGGCAAGGGGGCCTACGAGCTCCTCGAGGCCGTGCGCGGCGGCGCTCCTTGGAAGTCCGCGAGCGCGAATCTCTTCCGCGGCAAGGGCTCCTTCGGCAACGGCGCGGCGATGCGGATCGCCCCGCTCGGAGCTTATTTTTCCGACGATTTGACGCGGGTCGTCGCCGAGGCGCACAAGGCCTCGGAGGTCACTCACGCGCACCCGGAGGGCATCGCCGGTGGCGTCGCGGTCGCGGTCGCGGCGGCCCTCGCCTGGAACGAGCGCGAATCGCCGAAGCTCGGGAGCGCCTTCGTCTCGCGGGTCGCCGACGAGGTGCCTGTAGGATACACGAAAGACGGTCTCCTCGCCGCAGAGCGCCTCTCCGCCGACGCACCGTACGCTCACGTGGTGGAGACGCTCGGCAACGGCGCGGCGGTGACGGCGGCCGACACGGTGCCGCTCTGCGTGTGGATCGTGGCGCACGCGACCTCGTTCGAGGAGGCCCTGTGGCAGACCGCGGGCGCGCTCGGCGATCGCGACACGACGTGCGCGATCGTGGGCGGAATCCTGGCGCTGCGCTTCGGTGACGCGGCGATCCCCGCGCCGTGGCGAGCCGCGCGAGAGAAGCTCCCCCTCGACCCGTGACGGCGACGACCCTCGCGCCTCGAGAGCGACGCGAGGCTCGCGCCTCGAGAGCGACGCGAGGCTCGCGCCTCGAGAGCGACGCGAGGCTCGCGCGTCGAGAGCGACGCGAGCTCAGCCCTTCACCGTGCAGAGCGGCCATAGGCGCGCGGTTCGGCTCGCGATACGTGCATCTTCCACCGAGCTGACGACCGGCTCGATGCCCTTGTACGCGCGCGGCGACTCTTCGAGCAGCCTCGCGCGGTGCTTCGCGAGGATGTCGCGTCGGTTGCGGAGGGCAGGGGAGCGCGGATCGATCGGGGTGACGACGTGGAGCGCGTCGATCTCGGCCTGCGCTTTGTCGCCCGCGTGGGCCGCCCTCCCACGGGAGAGCACGCGCCCCGCGCCGTGGCACGCGCTCTCGAGCGCCGCTTCGTTCCCGAGGCCGGACAGCACGTAGCTCGCAGCGCCCATCGAGCCCGGGACGAGCACCGGTTTTCCGAGCCAACCCGAGCCTTTCGGACCCTCCGCCGGCGTCGCGCCCTTCCGATGGAGAAAGCGCTCTTCGCCAGGGAAAATCAGGTTGTGAGGCGCATCGTAGACCAGCTTCGCGTCGACACCGCGCCCTGTCACCTCACGGATCGCACGGAGCGCCATGAGACCGAGGAAGAGCCGGTTCGCGAAGGCGAAGTTGGCCGCGTTCGCCATCCCGTCGAGGTACGAGGCCCCTTCGTGCGCGAGGGGCCCGCTCGTGGGGAGCGGGAAGAAGCCTCCCTTCGGAGCGCGAACCGCGGTCGGGAAGATCTCCCGCGCGCGGTCCATGAAGTGGCCTCCCACTGCGTGCCCTACGCCGACGGAGCCGGAGTGCACCATGATCGCGAGGTTGCCACGGGAGAGCCCGTAGGCCCGGGCGGCGTGGCCGTCGTAGAGGCGCTCGACCCGTTGGAGCTCCACGAAATGGTTCCCTCCACCCACGCACCCGATCTGCGGATCGCGCCCGTCGATGCGTCCCGAAGAGCGCACGAACGAATCGAAGCCGAACAGACCTCGGGCGTGGAGGTGGCCTCCGAGGTGCGCGTCGTCGAGCGAAGCGCGTTGCTCTTCGGGGTCGTAGTGACGCCACACGCCGACCCCCGCGTTGTCCTCGCGGACGTCGTAGAGCCCGGGGAGACCGTCGCGGAGGATGGCCTCGCGCTGGCGGGGAGAGAGCGGAATGTCCCGCTTTCCCTCGAAGAAAATAGCGCGAAGCCTTCGCGTGAGCTCGGGCATGAAGGGGCCGATCGCGTCGGCGGGGAGGTCCGTCGCGAGCAGGCGCATGCCGCAGCAGACGTCGTTGCCGATCGCCTTCGGCACGACCATGTGGCGAGCGTCCACCACGGTGCCGACGGGAATGCCGGAGCCCTTGTGGAAATCGGGAGTGAGCACGATGCGCGCGATGCCCGCGCCTTCGTCGCCGAAGAAGCGCGCCCCGCTCGTCCTCGTCATCGCGTGGAGATCCTGCGCCGCGCGCGCGAGATCGGCGAAGTCGAAGAGCTGACGGAACGCGTCCTCCGAGACGGGGACGTCGGGGCTCGCGAAGAAACGAATGTCGAGATCGAGGTCGGGGTGCTCGACGCGCGCGGAAGCGGACGAGTCTCGATGGAGAAACGGAAACGTAGGAATCAAGAGAGCCTCTGCGAACGCGTCGCTCGCAGGCTCGAGAGAGCTGCGTCGCGAACGCGCACGAATCACGGAAGCGGCGAGGCACACGCGGGCACGAGGGTGCCTCTGGTCTCGCCGACCATCCCGGAATCGAGGGGTTGTCCGCGCTCGGGTGGCGCGGCCTCGCAGCAGCCCTCGGGATGTAGCAGCCGAAAAAAGTCGCGCAAGGAGCAACGTTTTGTCCGGGCCGGTCGAGAGGCGAGCGAAAGGCAGGTCGCTCATGAACTCGGTCGTCTCGCGTCGCTTCAAGAAGCTCTATCTCCGCTACGCCGCTCGCCTCGTCGCGATCGTGCCGCTCGTCGTGGTGCTCGCGCTCCCGATCCTCGCGCGCTCGTCGCCCGTGGCGCGCATCCCCGCCCTCGAGCCGGTCGGCAAAGAGGCCGGCAAGCGCGCGACGGCTGCAGTGATCGGCGCGCTCCGGCCGAGCCACGGGCCTTGAGTAAATATCTCGTTGGGTATAGTTTTCGCGCGCAAGCGAAATGAAAATGCGAGGTGCAACGCTCCGACAACGCGCGCGATTTGGGCGCGCCGCAATTTTGGAGGTGCGGCGAAGAGCGCGGCCCACGTAGCTTGAAAGCTTCCTCAACGATCGGCCCTGGGGGGGCTCGGGGTCGACGCTGAGGTAGCAACGGAAGCGTCGAGTCCTTGTGGAGGACCCTCGAATGATTCGTGTCACGGTCGCAAGTCCGAAGGGTGGCGTGGGCAAGACCACGATCGCTCTCAATCTGGCCTACGCTCTCGCCCAGCGCGGTCGTCGTGTGCTGCTCGTGGACGCCGATCCGCAAGGAGGCATCGGTCATTCACTGACCGGCCGCGCGAAAGAGGCAGAAGGCCTCGTCGAGGTCGTGAACGGGACCGCCTCCGCCGACGTGCTCATCGACACGAAGGTGAAAGGTTTCTCGATCCTCCCGATCGGGCGCGTGCCCTGGGCGTCGCTCGAAGAGTGGCAGGGGCGGCTCGCGGCGGGCACGGACCTCGCGCACTGCCTCGCGCCGTTCGCGTCGCGCTTCGACGTCTGTCTCGTAGACACTCCCGCCGGACTGAGCGGGCTCACCCGCGTCGCCCTCGAGTGGGCGGAGCACGTCGTGCTGCCGATCCAGACCGAGCCGCTCGCCCTGCGATCCGTATCGTCGCTGCTCGAGGTGCTCGGTTCGCTCCGCGCACGTGGGCTCCCCGTGAAGCTCTCCGCCGTCGTGCTGTCGATGGCTCAGTTCCGCGACGACCTCTCGCTCGGAGTGTCGCAAGAGGTGTGGTCTCTCTTCCCGGAGGCGCTCGTGCTCGACGCGTTCGTGCCGAAGGATCCCACCTTCGTGGAGGCGAGCGCGAAGGGCGTGCCGGTCGCGCTCTTGAAGCGAAGGCCACCGCCCGTCACGGCCGTGTTCGACCGAATTGCAAGCGACCTGGATGCACGTCTCGGCCTGGAGGAAGCGACCGATGGTGACGACGAACCGCTCTCTCTCTTGGATTGATCGCTCGCGCTGGGGCAGCCTCCTCGGCGCTGCGGTCGGTGATCCTCAGTTCGCTTCGGCGCCCGCTCCCGCTCCTACGGTCGCGATCGAAGCGAAGCCACAAAGGCGCACGCTCAGCCCGCCGAGCATGGGGTTCGCGGCGGCGGTGCCCTCGTTCTTGCCGCCCGAGAGCCAGCTCGATACGCGCCTCGCCGCGTTCCTCGCGTGGGTCGTCGAGCGCACCCAATGCTCCGCGGTCTTCGTCGCCGACGAGAGCGGCCTACCCGTCGCGGAGCACGCCGGCAGCGATCTCGCGCGTGTCGCCGCAGTGTCGGCCGTGCTCGGCATGCTCCAGCAGTTCCGTCACGCCGTCGGTGAGTCCACCGGCGCGTGGGTGAGCGTGCACCTCGACGACCAGGTCATGCACTTCGTCGAGGTGCAGAGCGACTGGGGCCGTTTCGGCGCGGGCCTGCTCACCCCCGACTCTTTACCTTCGCGCGATCTCGTCGAGGTCCGCGACGCGCTTTTTCGGGCGTTCGTTCCGGGAGGAACCCCGGTCGCCGCTCCAGCCTGGAGGAATCGATGAACATGCAAAGGAGCCGGAGGCGACTGGCTTGCCTGTGGGGACCGAGCGAAGCGAGGGAGCCATGAACATGCAAAGGAGCCGGAGGCGACTGGCTTGCCTGTGGGGACCGAGCGAAGCGAGGGAGCCATGAATCCGTCCGTCGACGAAGCTGTGCGCGACGCCCCGCAGCTCGTGGGGCTCTTCGTGGCCACGATGCCCGACTGCCTACTCTACCACTCGTGGAGTCGCTCCGCGACGGAGTGGGCCGCGGACGAGGTCGCGGGGTACTTCGGCGACCTCATTCGCGCGAACCGCGAAGGTCTCCGCGCCCTCTCGGCCTGGTCCGCCGACATGCAGGTCACGATCGAGTCGCGCGACGCGCTCGTGGTCTTGAAGGAGCTTACCCCCTCGTTCGCGATGGGCTGCGTCTTCGATCGCAACGCGCCGCTCGGCCTCGTGCGACTCCACATGAAGCGGCTCGTCGATCGTGTCACCGCTGCCCTGCCGGACGTTGCCCCCGCGGAGCGCTCGCGCGGCGAGAAGATCGTCGAGTTCCTCGAGCGGTACGCGCCGGACCCGCACGCCGTGTTGCTCCGCGTGTCGCTCCGTACCGGGCTCGCGCTCGATCGCCTCCGCGACGCGAGCTCCTTGTCCGCGCCCGAGGTCGAATCGGTCGAGCGCGTCGCGTGTCAATTGCTCGGCCTCGCCAAGCTCGCCGTATGAGGGACCATTCATGAGCGTCGAGAGCCTACGCACGTTCGACAAGGCGCAAAGCCTCACGTTTTTGGCAGGAATTCCGTATGTTTATCACTGCCATCACTACAATCTGTTCCACGACCAAACGGTCGACGACGCGCTCGGCGACGAGGCGGGGCTCGAGGTGCGGACCCGCTCCGCGCGCAACGCGTTCCGGTCCGTCCTCGAGGCCGCCTCGAAGGAGCTCCACGCGACCACGCCGGTAGAGAAGGTGCAGCTTGCACGCGAGCTCTTCCCTTGGATGGGGCTCGGGAACCTCGACATCTCGACCTCCGCGTTCGGGGGCGAAGCGCGCGGGGCGACCCTCCACTACGGCTTCTCTTGGCGCGAGAAATACGGCGCGCAGGTGAAGCGCACGCTCCCCGCCGACGCGGTGGCGTCCGGTTTCGCCGCCGCCGTGACCGAGGTCGCGTACGGCCTACCCTCGGGATCGGCGTGGACGGTCGAAGAAGAGTGCGTCGCGGCGAAGGCTGCACAGTGCAGGTTTCGTATCGAACGCCGTCCGCTCGGGGGCTGGGAAGAGCCGCTCCCGACCGTGATCGACACCGCCGCCGCCATCGCCGCTGCGGGCCCTCCCGAGCGCGGTGTCGACGAAGATCGCATCGCCAAGATCGGGTCCGGCTTGACCGACTTCATGAAGGGCGTGCGCGGCGACGAGCGTGGCCTCGTGCAGGCCTTCTCGGTGTTCGTCGCGGCCCAGCTCTCGAGCTACTACAACGAGTCGATCTTCGAGATGATCACGCGTCTCGAGAAGCGAAGCCCGGAGCTCGCCCCCGTCGCGGAGGACCTCGCCCGCGAAGCGGGGCGGGTGTGCGTGTTCAACACGTTCGGCAACGTGCTCTTGTCGCCGGAGTGGGAGGCCCTCGTCGGCCCGCTCGGCAACGATCCGGCCGACATCGTCAGCTTCTGCCTCGCCATCGCGCGCGGCTTGGGCTTCGGTCACTGGTACCTCCACGAGTACGAGCCGCGAAAGCGCTTCGTGATGCGGGCCTCGAGCAGCTACGAGGTTCCGTTTTACGTCTCTCGCTACGGCAAGGCCGATCGTCCGCGTGGCTACTTTTTAGGTGGATCGGCGCACGCGATCGCCGCCCTCGCGGAGGGGGTGCGCTGGGGCGAGCGGCCCAAGCTCGACGGTGAGCTTTACATGAAGCTCCTCGGTGGCAGGAATCGCGCGCACGTGGAGCAGACCAAGTGCCAAATGCGCGGTGACGAAATCTCGGAGCTGGTGGTCACCCTGCCATGATGCGGCCGCTCCAGCGCGATCACTCTTGCATGAAGCACCTGGCGTTCAGGATGGACCTCTTGAGCCCTTCCTTCGCCGACGTTCTTCGTGAGATCGCGCTCGGGCTCGGCTTCGTCGAGGAGGCGCCGATCGTGGGCCTCTCCAAGCTCGTGTCGCCCGAAGGGCACGAGATCCTGCTCGTGCCGCGCACTGGTCGCGCGCAACTGCGTGTATTTTACATGACTCCACAGGAGGAGCGGCGCCACGTCGCGGAGGACGTGTATTGCCGCATCGCGCGAGTCTTCGTCGCGCGTGGAGCCGCGAATGGTGGATGACGGCGGCACGATCGCCCCGGCGGCCCTCGCCCACGTGCTCGAGCAGATCGATCTCGGCGTGGTGGGGGTGCGGCTCACCGAAGAGCCGCGGGTGCTCTTCTCGAACGAGAAGGCGCGCGAGCTGCTCGGTGCCACGATCGAGGTCGCGCTCGTGGTGCGCCTGTTCGGCGGAAAGCTCCGCACGTCGCGCCACAGCTCCGCGTCGTTCATCGTCGGCGATTGGATCCGCGTCGGCGAAAAGAACGTGGGCTTCTCGGTGTACGAAGTACCCGACGGCTCGCAATGGATCATCCTCCGCGACGTCACCGAGAAGCTGCGGATGCAGCGCGCGGCGGAGGGAATGACGGTCGCGAACAACCTCGGATACACGTTCGCGGGAGTAGCGCACGAGCTCGGCAACCCGGTGAACTCGGTGAAGATGGCGGCGACCGTGCTCCGCGACAACGCGCAGACCTTCAGCCCCGAGAAGCAGCACGAGTACCTGACCGAGATCCTCTCCGAGACGAACCGGATGCAAGACATCTTGCGCCTCATGCAGGGGTTCATCGGAATGGCCTCGCTCGAGCCGGTGACGTGCGATCTCGCGGCGGAGTGCCGCGCGGTGGTGGAGCGGGTCGGTCGCGACGCGACCCAGAAGGGCGTCGTGGTCGTCTCCGCGTTCGCGGCGCGCGGTCAGGTCCCGTCGCGCGTCGACCCGCCCGCGTTCAGGCAAGTGCTCATCAACCTCTTCGCGAACGCCGTAGAGGCCGTCGCGGGGGTATTTGGTCCTCAGGTATCGATCGACGCCTTTTTGGGAGAACGAGCGGCTCACGTCCGCGTATCGGACAATGGCAAAGGCATCGACAGCGCCCAAAAAGAGCGCCTCTTCTTTCCTTTTTATTCCACCCGCCCCGGCGGAATGGGGTTCGGTCTCGTCATCGTGAAGAAGCTCGTCTCCAGCATGGGCGGCACGATCGAGGTCACGAGCGCTCCCGGGATCGGCACCTCGTTCGAGCTCCTGTTGCCGCTCGCGGACGAGGTCGCGGTGCGGAGCGACACCGGCGATTTGGCCGCCGCGTCGAGCCGGAGGGGCGCATGAGCGCCGAGCCGAAGACGGTGCTCGTGGTCGACGACGAGCCGCTATTCGTGCGGAGCCTCGCGGACGGACTCCGGCCCCTCGGCGAGCGCGACGGGTTCGTCGTTCTCACCGCGACGAACGGGCGTGACGCCGTCGCCGCGCTCCAGTCGGAGCAAGTCGACCTCGTGCTCACCGATTTGCGCATGCCGGGGATGGACGGGTTCCAGCTCATCTCTTGGATGATCGCGCAAAAGCGGAACGTGCCGGTGGTGGTCATGACGGCGATGCCGTCGCTCGAGGCGCGCGTGCAACTGCGGCAAACCGGGGCCTTCACCGTGCTGCAGAAGCCGGTCGATTTGGCCGAGGTCCACAAGTGCATCGTGAGCGAGCTCGCGGTGCGACGAGTGCGGGTCGAGGGGCTCGCGACGAGCGCATTTTTGCAGCTCGTTTCGATGGAACGTGTCTCGTGCGTGCTCACGATCCGCTCCGGGACGCGTGTAGGACACATGGGAATCGTGGGCGGCGATCTGGTCCACGCCGAGCTCGAGGATCGCGACGGTCTCGCCGCGGCGCACGCGCTCGTCGGCCTCCCCGACGCGGTCATCGAGATGGTCGAGCGCGAAGACGTCCCCAAGTCGGGTATCGTCGTCCCCCTCGCCGAGGTGGTGCTCGATGCGCTCCGCAGCCACGACGAGCAGGCGCGCGGCGAAGGGAGGATCACCGCGCCGCCCTCCGCGCCGGGCGAGATCGAGCTCGAGTTCGATCTGTTGAAGTCGAAGCGGCCTCCCCCGCTCGAGGTGGAGACAACGCCGCCGCCCGCGCTCGTGGCGGTGCTCGCGAGCGCCAAGGCTCCCGTGGTCGACACCCCCACGAGCGGGCCGCGGTCGACGCCGCAGGCGGGAACGCCGAAGTCGGCGTGGCCCTCCTCGGTGCCCGCTCCGGCTGCGCCCGTCCCTACGCCGCGCGAACCTGCGCCGCGTGAAACGAACGACGAGCGTGGTCTCCCGACGAGCGCGCCGCCGCCGATTCCGCCGCTGCCTCTTCCGCCCGCGCTACAGGCACCGCCACTCCCAACGAACGAGGATCCCCTTATGAACGTGATTAGCGTCGAAAAGGCCAATATCGCCGTCACCAAGCTCCGGGAGTCTCTCGGCGCTGGCCTCGTCGCGACCGACGTTTGGAACGTGGATGACGGAATGCCGATCGCGGGTTTCAACTCGCAGCCCGTCGCGACCGCGCTCTTCAACCGCATCACCGACGTCATCAGCGAGACGCTCGCCGAGTCCGGCTTTCCGGCGCTCAACAAGTATTACCTCCTCGACCTCGAGGGCGACAAAATCGTGGTCGTCATTCCGCTCGGGAAATACCGGGCAGGGATGCTCGTCGACAAGAAGAAGGCGCAGCTCGGCGTCGTCGTCAGCGTCGCGCTCCCTAAGTACGTGAACGGGCTCGAAGAGGCCATTCGGGGCTGACGCTCACCCCGGGCCGACGCGCGCGGATCTCGTCGCGACCGCCGTCGAGATAGCCTGTTTCCGCCCGTCGGCGTACGGTCGTCCGTCTTATGTGGCTCCGCGCTCGCGCTTGGCATCTCGGCGCCTTTCGGGCTTGCGTCGCGTGCGTCACGCTCGCCTCGCCGGAGCCGGAAATGGCGCTCGCGATCGCGAAGGGACCACCTTCGCTCCGGTTTTACCCCGGCCTGCTCGTGCGCGTCGCCGAGGTGGTCCCCGTCACGGAGGGGCTCGCGCTCGCGGCGCGGACGCTCTTCTACGTCAGCGGCGCGCTCTCGCTCATGGGGCTCTTCACGCGGCCCGCGCTGGTAGGCTTCGCGCTCTCGTCGCTCTATCTCTTCGGCGTCGCGCAGCTCACCGGTGAAGTGGTGCACGACATGCACCTCGTGTGGATGCTCGCGCTCCTCGCTGCGAGCCCTGCTGGTGACGGCTTCTCGCTCGACGCCTGGTTCGCAAAGAGAGCGCCGCGCGGCCCGCTTCGCGGAAAAGCCGAGTACGATCTCACCCTCGCGTTCGCGCGTGGCCTCCTCGGGATTGTCTATTTCTTCCCCGGATTCTGGAAGCTCGCCACCTCCGGCTTCGCCTGGATCACGACCAGGAACGTGATCCACCAGATGCACTGGAAGTGGGCACAATGGGGCGGCTACCGACCGCCGATACGAATCGACGAGGCGCCGTGGCTCGTTTCGCTTGGTGCGGCGGGCGTGGTCGCGTTCGAGCTCGGGTTCGGCTTCGTGTCGCTCGGCCCGAAGTGGCGTCGTGCGCTCGCGTGCGTAGGATTCGGGTTTCACCAGGCCACGCGCGTCTTTTTCCTCATCACCTTTACGAGCCTGTGGGCCTGCTACGGGTGCTTGCTCTTCACGTCCACGCGTCCGATCGGGAGGCGACGCGCCTTCTCTCGCGCGACGCTCCCGGTGTGGGCAATGGGGCTCTTCCTCGTCGCTGGCGCGGGCGTCGAGGGGATACGCGGCCGCACGCAGAGCTATCCGTTCGCGTGTTACCCCACGTTCGAGCATATGGTCGGCCCCGAGATGCCCGACGTCGCGCTCGAGGCGATCTTCTCCGATGGCCGCGTGACGCTGCTCCCGGCGGTGCCGCGTAGCCAATCGGAGTGGGGAATGGCGTGGCAAATCGCGGGGCTGTTCGGAAAACGAGCGAGCCACGAGGCGACGCTCGCGTTCGTGAAGAACGATCTGGCGAAGGTAGGGCTCCCCGAGCGTGCGTCGGCGGTGCGTGTCCGCGTCGCTTATCGCGCCGTCGATCCCGACTCCGACCACACGCGGCTCGACGCCGAGCTGGCGGTGCTCTCGCGCGCGGAGCTCGAGCCGAAGCGCGATTGAGCACGGCGGGATCGCGGCGCGTAATGCTCGTTCTTCGCGCGCCCCGAATACGTGTTGGATGCACGTGAATCGGCGGACATTCGAGAAAAACAAAGTCGAGTATTTCTCGTCGAAGACACCAAATTTCGTGATCCGTATCGTGCGCCGCCTCACCCATGACGAGCGAGGTGTCCATGCTCTCCTTCCCCCGCTCCCTCGTCGTCGTCCTCGTGGTCGCTCCGCTCCTCGCTGCTCCCGGCGTCGCGTACGCGGGGCTCGTTCCGCCCGCCGATGGCCCGTCGCCGCCGGTGGTCGAGGTCGCCCCCGCGGCGGCCGATCGCCCCAAGGGGGAGGAGCGGGAGCGGGAGTGGGAGGACAAGGACCACGTGCGTGTCGGCGCGCTGCTCGGCCTCGGTTATCCGCGTCCGGTCGCGCTCGAGGTGATGGTGAAGATCGAGCGCGCGCTCGGTCTCGGCGTCGAGGCGGGAATGATGCCCCCGCTCACGGTCGGCCCACTCTCGACGTCGTTTTGGGGAGTCGCGGGCGATCTCCGCGTGTTCCCGTTCCAAGGTGCGTTCTTCATCGGGATGCGCGCCGGGTACCAGCGAATGAAGGCGACCGCGACTGCCTCCGTTCCCGGGCTCGGCACCCTCTCCGAGTCGGCCGTCGCGGATACCTATTTCGTCAATCCGCGGATCGGCTTCTTGTGGACGCTCGAGTCGGGCGTGACGCTCGGCCTCGACGTCGGCGTGCAAGTGCCCATTCAGAAGTCGTACGTCGACACGCTCCCCGACAGCGTATCGAGCGAGGTTCGAGGGTCGCTCGTCGGCGTCGCGAACGCGTTCGGCTACACGGTGACGCCCTCGGTCGACTTGCTTCGGATCGGCTTCCTCTTCTGATGCGCCATGTATGGCGCGTCAATCGTGGAGGATGCGGCTCCTCAGCGGTGTGCGTCGAGGAATACGATCGCGGCGTTGTCGCCCAGCTTCGCGCCGGGAAGGAACGGATCCTTCAACGCGGGATCCATCCGCTGGAGCTTCACGATCACACGCTCGACGAGCTGCTTCAGGACGGTCGCGTCCGTCTTGGTAATGCCGGCTGCGCCACGCGACGCGCACGTGAGCGCGGCGTCACGAAATACCAACGTTTGGCCTTCGCCGCACATCGGGATTCGACCGGTGCGGAGTGACGACTTTACGGGCCGGGCGAGCTCGCGCGGGGGCTGATTCTCCACGATGCGATAGAGATAATCGAGAGTGCGGGCGAGGAGCGGCTCGTCGATCGCGCCCTGGTTCCGCGCGACGCAGTCGATCGTGATCCCGTCGTGGCTCGTCTGCCCGGAGGCGAAATCCGCGCACGGTAGCGCGACGCGGCCGGCGGGGAGGTCCGCGCACTTGACCTCGCGTTGGGCATTGAACGTCACCGTCTGACCCGCACCGCACTTGAGCGTCGGCAACACGGGCGCTTCGGTCTTCGAGGGCGTGGTCTCGCAGCGGTAAGCTTCTGCGGAGATTTTGGTGAAGGCGCCGCATTCGAAGGTCTTCCCGGTGGGGGCGGCGCTCGTCGGCAAACGAGCGCCGGTGCCCGCGTCGAGCCAGCGCGCGAGGGCATCTTTGCGTGTCGTGTAGTACGCGTCGGTTTGTCCGGTCCCTCGTGGGACACAGGTGGCGGTCCCGTCGTCTTGTGCGCTCCCGAGCGAACAATCGGGAGCGAGGGTGGCCGGTACGGCAGACAGGAGCTTGCAGACGTACGTGCCTTCGGCGCGGACGGCGAGCGCCTCGTTCGCGTTGCAGACGGGCAGGCGAAGTGTCTTGGGCGCGTGCGGGACCGGGGAGGGCTCGTCTGCGCGCACGTTCGCCGAGGCCGCGAGCGAGACCAGCAGGAGCGGCGCGGCGAGGACGCGAAAACCGAGCGACGAGCGCAGCGTATCCATCGTGACAATGATGCACGACAGGCCGCGATTTCCCGGCTTCTTTTTCCGAGAGGCCGCGAAATTGTGCGCCGTGAGTGCCACCTACGATGTGCGTCGCGGGCGGGATTGCCCATTCCCGAACGCGATCGCGGGCCGAGCGCGCATCGAGCCGCCGAGAGCCCAGGCGGAGCACATTGTTCCCGACGAGATAGTGCGTTAGGTCGTGACGGCCATCGGGTCGATGCCGCGTTCGCGGAGGGGCGCGAGCACCTTCTCGTCCATCGATTTGCGGGCGAGGGCGAGGTACGCCCCCGATTCCATCCACGCGAGCGCGTCGCCTGCGTTTTCCCCCCGCGGGGGTCGCTTGCGAATGTCCTCCCACTGCGCCGAAATGGCGTCGATCGCGAGTCGCGCGTGGCGAGCGAGGTGCGCGAGGTCGGCCTCCGAGAGACGCGGAACGGCCCAGTCGAGGAACGCAAACCCGAACGTGCCGTGGGCGGCTTCGTCGCGCACGATGCGGCCGAGCACGGCCCTCGGGAGCGGATGCCGCGCCGCGTGCCACGTGCCACGCAAGAGCGGGATCGACAGGGCCTCGCCGACGCAGAAGAAGCGGACCACGAGCTCTGCCGCGCGAAGGAGAGGCGGAGTGCCCTCTTTGGCGTCGAGCACCATCACGTCCGGATCGTGGATGATCTCCGTGCCGCCGCCGAGCTCCATCGCCATCCGCGCGCACAGCTCGACGTGGACCATCTCGTCGAGCGGGAAACGCGACGCGAGGCCGATGAGGTCGACCGGCGCGCGGCACTCGATGAGCGCACGAAGGGTGGCCGCGCACGCGATTCCGGTGCGGTGCTCTTGGAAAGCCGCGCCCGTCCACGCGCGCCGTCCCGCGATGAGCTCGGCCTCGGGGATCCCGCTCGTGTCGATCGTGCCCCACGGCATCGCCTCGACCTCGGGCCGCATCTTGCGATAACGGCGCTCGATCCCACCGCCGTAGAGCTCGAGCTCGAACAGCTCACCTTCCATAACGACCTTCTCTTTTGCCTATGGTTTCGCGGGCTTGGGGTGGGGCGGGGGCGGCATGAGGTTGCCCGGCGGGTGATGCGGGGGCTTCTTCGGGATCGGCCCCGCGTCCGGCGGCGGCGGAGGCGGCATGAGGTTCCCGGGGGGCGCCATCTCGAGGGCCGATGCGTCCGCGGCCGTGGGCACGACCACGGTGTCCGTGGGGGGCGGCATGAGGTTTCCGCTCGTGGGAGGGGCGCTCGCGTCCATCGCGTGGGGCTCGGGCGCCATCAAATTCCCCGGCGGATACGGGTCCTTTTTCTCGCACGCGTAAAGAACCGTGGCGACACCGATCGAGGCGACCAAGAGCTTTCGGCTTTGCACGAACCGCTTCATGGCCACGAGGCTAACCGGTTTTTGCGGCGGTGCGGAAGTCAGTCGGTCTCGGC
The DNA here is from genome assembly GCA_013297655.1 of Myxococcales bacterium. Lineage (GTDB taxonomy): Bacteria > Myxococcota_A > Polyangia > Polyangiales > Polyangiaceae > JAAFHV01. Next base: position 67,906 of record JAAFHV010000011.1, read on the forward strand.
GTCGGCGCTCGCGTCGCCGCCATCGCCCGCGTCGACCGGCGGGGGAGGCATGAGGTTGCCCGAAGTGACGGGGGCGTCGGCTCGCGCGTCGGCCACCGGCGGAGGCATGAGGTTGCCCGAAGTGACGAGGGCGTCGGGCTGGGCGTCTTCTTCGGCCGAGGCGTCCACCTCGGGCGCCATCAGGTTGCCCGACGTCTGCGTGGTGGTGCACGCCACGTAGCTAATCGCCGCGACCCCGACCGATGCCACGAGCAACTTCCGACCGATGACGCGCTTCTTAGCCATCCCACGTTCCTTCCTCGCACGGGAAACCCGCCGCGAACGTCAAGCATGCGGCGTGCCGCGCGGAAGGGGCGGGAATTTTGCTGGGCGGGCACGTCCGACCGGACGCGAGAGGCAAGGGTGGCTCATCGTGGCACCACACACGATTCATCTCGGGATCCGGAGCCAATGTGCCTTGACCCGGCTCGTGACACGGTGGCACCCTGTTTGCGCCTCTTCCGGGCCTGTCTTCACGTTCGAAGCCCGGGTTCGAAAAGGTGCTCGCCGAAGCCAACGCGGACGGCCCGTAGAGGGTCGATTCTTCGAGGTTTTCCCGTGCACCCCGCGGACCTCGTTGTCCGCGACGAGGTGCGCGGCCTCGTGACGGCGGCGCGGGAGACCCTCTCCCACCTTTCCGGGAGCCTTCATGTCCGAATCGCAGCAGCGCTACCGCGTCCTCCAGAAGCTCGAAGCGGGCGGCATGGCCGAGGTGTTTCGCGCGGAGAGCGAAGGCCTCCAAGGGTTCAAAAAGCAGGTCGCGATCAAGCGCGTCCTCCCCGACCTCGGAAAGAAGAAGAAGTTCATCTCCATGTTCTTGGACGAGGCGCGCCTCTCGGCGCAGCTCTCGCACTCGAACTGCGTGCAGGTCTTCGACATCGGCGCGGGCGACGGCGCCTACTTCATCGTCATGGAGTTCGTCGACGGCGCGAACCTCAAGGCGATCGCCGAGTCGATGAAGAAGCAGGGGCGCGAGTTCCCCGTACCCGCCGCCGCCTTCATCGCGAACGAGATCTGCAAGGGCCTCTCCTACGCCCACGAAATGAAGGACGAGAGCGGCATGCCGCTCCACATCGTGCACCGCGACATGTCTCCGCCGAACGTGCTCGTCACGAAGTACGGCGAGGTCAAAATCGTGGACTTCGGGCTCGCGAAGGCCTCGTCGCAGCTCGAAAAGTCCGAGCCCGGAATCATCAAAGGCAAGTTCTCGTACCTCTCGCCCGAAGCGGCGATGGGGCAAGAGGTCGACCACCGCACCGACATCTTCGCGGTCGGCATCATCTTGTGGGAGCTGCTCACCCAGCAGCGTCTCTTCCTCGGCGAGACCGACTACCAAACCGTCAAGCGCGTCCAAGACTCGGTCGTTCCCAGCGTGTCGCAGCTCAACGCGCGGGTGCCTCGCGAGCTCGAGCGGATCGTGAACCGCGCCCTCGCGAAGGACATGCACGCCCGCTACCAGTCGGCGCGCGAGCTCGGCCAGGATCTCACTCGTTTTCTCTTCGCGAACGCGGCGCCGGTCGGCACCTTCGACATCGCCGACATCGTCGCGTCCGCCATGCGCGAGCGCGAGAAGATCCGCGCGCCGCAGGGCTCCAAGATCGACAAGCTCATCGAAGAGGCGCTCTTCGAGTTCACGTCCCTCCGCGAAGACGAAGATCCGAACACCCAGTCGCAGCAGCAGCCCGGCGCGCAGCCTATCCACGGCGGCTCGTTCGTCGATCCGACCAACTGGGCGAACGAGCTCAACCTCGGCGGCGATTTGCCTCGCACCGCCACCATGTCGATCGCGGACTCGCTCCCCAACCTCGCCGACGGCAACCTGTCCGCCCTCGAGGACGACGACATGCCCGAGGTGCCGTCGCAGCCGCGGATGAACGCGATCGTGTCGAACAAATCCGTTCCCCAGGTCGCAGGGCAGGTGCTCCCGCAAGCGACTCCTCCGCCGCAGATCGGCACCTCCCCGGCCGGAGCGATGGTGCCGCAGCCCGGTGGTGCCACGGCGGGTGGGGGTGGCATCGGACCGGCCGCGATCGGCGTCGTCGTCACCGTGGTCATCGCCGCCGCTGCGGGCGCGGCGTACTTCGCGGGCGCGTTCGGTCACCACTGAGATGCGCGCGTGTGCGTGCGTTCTGCACGCGTCTAGCGCGCTCCGTGTACCCTACACGAGCTTCGCGGGCGATCCGCTCACGCGCCGAAGTGGAACCACTGGGTAGGGTAGGCGCGGAGAAATTCCGTCATCCTATCGGCTACTTGCTGTGCCGCATCGAGGAGCACCTCGGGGCTCGCGTGGCGGGGGACGAAGATCGGCGGACGCACGATCACGTGGTAGCTCCGGAAGCCTGCGCGGACGCAGAAGAGGGGCACGATCGGGGCGCCGGAGAGCTGCGCGAGCCGGAAGGGGCCCTGCGGGATCTTGGCGGGACCGTCGCACAGCGTGACGTCGAACGTCTTCATGCCGGCGGGGGTGCGGTCGCACAGCAACGCGACGATGCCCTTCTCCTTCAGGGCACGAAGGAGCGGGAGGGCGGCGAGCGGATCGTCCCCCGCGTGCGCGATGTTCACGCCGGACTTGGTGCGCACCTCGTCGTGGAAGCGGCGCGCGCCGGGATCGCGCTCGGGCTCCATCACGATCGTGAGCTTGGTGTCGACCCTGTCGGAGAAGAGCGAACCGAGTACGTCCCACCCGCCCGAATGCAGGCTGGCGACGATCACGCCCTTGCCCAGGTCGAGCGACGAGTACATGTGCTGCTTGCCGTCGACGGTGTGGCTCTGGAACTGGACTTGGTTCTTCGAGCCGCTCGCGAGCGCCTCCGCGAGGGAGCCTGCGTAGGCCCCGAACGTACGAGCGACGTCGAGAGCGTCCTCGTAGGGCGGCTTCTTTCCGCGCATCCGATGGAGGTTTCGCAGCACCGCGCGCCGCGCGTCGGGCACGAGGGCCATCGCGGCGAGACCGATGAGCGGCGGGCTGTAGCGGAGCAACCACTCCGGGCCCTTCGCAGCCCCGAGCATCGCGAGCTTGCGGAAGAAGTAACCATCGTAACGAAAGCGCTCGCTCATCGGGATCAGCACGCTTAGCACGGCAGGCCTCGGCGTCGATGCGCGCGACCACGTGGAGACGCGCCGTGTCGAGGTCGAGAGAGCGGGGGCTCGGCCGAAAGGTTGACCCCGCGCGGTCCCGGTGCGAGGAACCAGGCATGCGAGCGGCCCGCCTCCTCGGTCTCGTCGTTGCCCTCGGGTGCGGCATCGGCAACGCCCACGGCGCGGAACCGCCGAAGGCCCCCCAGGGCGCGAAGCCGGCACCGGCTGCAAAACCGGTGCAAAAACCTGCATCTACGCCCTCTTCGCCCTCTTCGCCCGCGCTGCCGAAGCCGGAGACCCGCGGCGAGAAGGGCGAGCCCGCGTCGGCTCCTGCCGCCACGGCGCTCTCCGCCGCGCTCGCCCCGAAGGCCGCGATCACCAAGCCGGCTCTCAAGACCGCGACCGACAAGCCGCCGAGCTCGGCGCGTCCGGCCACGAAGCCTCCCGCGCCGCACGCAAAGAGCGCGCGGGTATCTCCGGAACGCAAAGACGATCCGCGCGGGCGCAAGGCGATCGCGGGGGGGCCCACGTTCGACGAAGCGTCGCTCGGGGCGGAGAGCGCAGAGCTGAACGCGCTCCACGATGCCGAACGTGAGCTCTTTCCGCCTGCGATGCCGCCCCTCGGCACGCCGTGGCCTTCGAGCAACCCGAGCCCGATGGCGAACGAGGGAAACCCCTCTCGTCCGCACGCGACCGGCACGCTCCCTCTTCCGCCGCAGGACAACGTGCCGCGCGAGCCGGGCCGCGATCTGTCGTGGCTCGAGGGGCTCGAGATGCCGGAGCTGCCGGTTCGTTGGGACACGCGCCTCGTGCGCTACCTCGAGTTTTGGAAGAACGATCCGCGCGGTCACGCGATGTTCGGTCACTGGCTGAAGCGCTCCGGGCGTTACCGCGACGCGATCCGAAAGACGTTCGCGAAGAAGGGGGTCCCCGAAGATCTCGTGTGGCTCGCGATGGTGGAGAGCGGCTTCGAGCCCACCGCGCGTTCGCCCGTCGGCGCGCTCGGCATGTGGCAGTTCATGCCCGAGACCGGGAAAATATACGGGCTCACGCAAGATCGCTGGGCCGATCAGCGCATCCACGTTCAAAGCGCGACCGAAGCGGCGGCAGATTTTCTCCTCGATCTCTACCGTCGGTTCGGGACGTGGGATCTCTCGATGGCCGCCTACAACATGGGCTACGGCGGGATCTCGAACGTCGTGAAGCGGTACAACACGAACGACTACTGGGCGCTCTCCAAGCTCGAGGGCTCGCTCCCGTGGGAGACCACGCTCTACGTTCCGAAGATCCTCTCCTGCGCGATTGTCTCGAAAAACCTAGCAAAATTCGGGTTTTCCAACGTTGACGTGGACGCCGCGGTGGAGGCCGACGAGGTTCGCGCGCCAGCGGGCACCGCGCTCGCGACGGTGGCGCAGGCCGCGGGGGTGAAGCCGAAAGAGCTCGAGACATTGAACCCCGAGCTGCGAGCCCAACGCACGCCTCCGGGCGAGCCGGGCTCCACGTACGTGGTGCGTGTGCCGAAGGGCAGAGGCGCGGCGTGCGCGTCGATGCTCGCGAAGTCCGCCGGCAAAGGCGAGACCCCCGATCGCTACGTCGTGAAGACGGGAGAGTCGATAAGCGACATCGCCGAGAGCCACCGTGTGCCTGCGCAGCGCCTCGTGGAGCTAAACGCGCTCGCCCCCGGCGAGGTGCTCCACGGCGGGACCGTGCTCCTCGTCCCGAGGGCCGACGACGACCTCGCGAAGCCCGAGCCGGTGAAGCTCGGCGCGCGCGCCGACAAGCTCGAGAAGCCGGTGGTCGTCGTGCCCGCCGACGTCTTCGTCTACCCCGACAGGACGCGTGTATTCTACAGGATCAAGAGCGGCGACACGGTCGACAAGCTCGCCGCCGTGCTGGGGGTGACCCTCGACGAGCTTCGCCGCTGGAACGCGCTCGATCTCCGCGCGCGCCTGCTCGACGGCATGACGCTCCAGGTGTTCGTGAAGGACGCGAAGAAGCTCGCCGACGCGAAGGTGCTCCTCGAGCCAGACGTGAACGTGCTCGTCTCCGGGAGCGAGGCGTTCTTCGCGCACTTCGAGGAGAAGGGGCGGAAGCGGATCGTGGTTCAAGCGAAGGCGGGCGAGACGCTCGAGGACATCGGCAAGCGTCACTCGGTGTCGCCCAAGCTGATGGAGCGGATCAACCGCCGAGGGAAGAGCGAGCCGCTCCGCGAAGGCGAGAACGTGGTGCTCTACGTGCAGGCGAACGACGGTCCGCAAAAGGGCGAGGTCGCGCCCCCTGTCGTTTCTGCGCTTCCTCCGCCCTGACTCCGAACCGGCGCCTTCGGACCCGAGGGCGCGCATGTCACCCTTTTGGGTACAGGCGTCGGAGTTTTCGGAAAAGCGTGCGAAACTGCCGCCATGATGAACGCTCCCGTGAAGCTCATGGAGCAGCGCTGCCCTTCCTGCAACGCGCCCCTCACAGTGAGCGCGGCCGACAACGTCGTCACCTGCCGCTACTGCAACAACTCGATCACCATCAATCGGCAGAAGCCGCCCGCGAACGTGCCGCGAGTGACCACGTTCGGCACTCCGGGCCACGTGCCGTCGACCGTGCTCTACATGCCGGCCGCCACGATCGGCGCTTCGATTTTGCCGGCGCTGATCCCGGTCGTCGTGCTCTTGGTCGTCGCGATCGGCGGCGCGATCACGGCGCTCGGGCGCCGGTTCGTCTCGCTCCCCGCCACCTGCCACCCCAACGAGACGATGACGATCTCGGGCAAGAAGTTCGACGGCACGCAGCCGGCGATCGTGGCGGGCGTGAACTGCAAAATCACCATCAAAGACAGCACGATCACCTCGACCGAGCCGATCGTGAAGGGTGGCATCAACCTCGAGCTGCGGATCGAGAACAGCAAGCTCAAGAGCAAGACCCGCGCGATCGATCTCGCCTCGACGAACGCCAAGATCTGGATAAGCGGGAAGAGCGAAGTCTCGGGTGACGAGGCCGGGATCTACGGCGAGAACAACGTCGAGGTAGAGGTGAAAGACTCCACCGTGAGCGGCGGCCAGGACGGCATCCACCTCGGGACGAACGGCAAGCTCGCGCTCATCGACGCGAAGGTGAGCGGCAAGGAGCACGGGGTCACGCTCGGGACGAACGGCAAGCTCAACTCCAAGGGCTCGACCATCACCGGCGAGGAGGCGGGGCTTCACTTCGAGGGCAACGGCGTGCTCGAGATGCGCTCGACCACCATCACCTCGAGCGACGTCGCCTTGTTCTTCCAGTCGAACGGGGACGCGAAAATTACCGACAAGAGCTCGATCAAATCGAGCAAGAGCGACGGCATCGGCACCACCTCGAGCTCGACCAAGATGCAGATCGAGGACTCCAAGATCGACGGCGCCGACGTCGGCATCCGCGCGTCGAGCAACTCCGAGATCCGCCTCCGGAAAGGCGCCTCCGTCCACGGAACCGCGGCCGGCATCAAGGCCGAGAACAGCTTCAAGCTCTCGGTCGAAGGCGCATCGATCGACAGCGCCGGGCCTGGCGTGCAGGGCAGCTCGAACGCCGAGATTCGCGTCACGGTGGGCAGCATGGTGAAGGGCACCCCCGCCTTCCAGTTCCCGTCCCAGCCTTCGCGCTTCGACGTGCCCGATGGCACGTTCACCGGGGAAAAACAGCTCGATTCGAGGTCGAGCGGCGGCGGGAGCGGCTCGAGCACCGCGGACAACATGGCGATGCGCTTGGTGGTCCAGTCGACGAATTCCCTCGTCGCGAGCTGCAAAGACGGCAAGAGCGGCGTCCTCACGGTGAAAATCTTGGTCGCGCCGAACGGCAAGGTGACCGACGTGGTCAAGGGCGCGTCGACGGTCTCGAAGACCGTCGAGACGTGCGCGATCTCGAGACTCCGCGGGATGTCGTTCCCGTCGCGCTCGGGCACCACGACCATCGCTACGACCTACACGTTCTGAGCGAGGCGCCACGCCGCGCGCAGCGCCCACGAAGGACCTCGGAGACGCGATCTCCGAGGTCCTGTCGTTTTCAGACCTCGGCGAACAGCTTCGGCGTCGCGACCGCGCAGCCCTTCGCGAGATCGAGCCGTACGGGCACCACGATCATCGGGATCCCGCGTCGCTGTAGGTTTTGCTGAACGATGAGCGCGGTCTCGTTGTGGAGGATGCGGTTCTCGAACGACTCCTCCTCGAACACGAGCTGCCCTGCGACGAAGAGCGCCTTCGGAAACCGCGTGATCAAGTCGGCGGCGACCTTCTCGATTTCGACGGCCACCTCGGTGCCGACCGAGAACGCGCTCGCGGCAGGGAGGCCGAGCGTCTTGGCGTACCGCTCGTAGGAGAGGAGGCCGTCGCGGGTGCGTTTTTCGAGGCTCGCGACCTCGTCTTTTCCTTTGAAGGACTCGGAGTCGACCACCGCGACGCTCACGAACACGACACCTCCGAAGTGCTCCGGGAACATGCGCAGGAGCGTGAGGAGCGCGTGGCGACCGAGACCGCCGTACCCGCCGACGAGCAAGATCGCGGTCGGCTTCGCGCGATCCGGCGCCGCTTCGTCGCGGTGCTCGTAGAGCCCCTTCGTGGGGCCGTCGGCGAAGAGCTCGATCGTCGAGCGTGGGCCGTCGGTCTCCTCGTCGACCTCGGGGGGAGAGGGG
>JAAFHV010000109.1 GCA_013297655.1 Myxococcales bacterium
GCGAGGCGACGAAGGAGGAGCGCGTCGGTCTCTCCCGCCGCTGGCGCGCCTGTTTTTTCGCTCCGGCGTGCCTTCGTGATCAGCGACGCAGACACGATCGACGCGAGCTCCCCAAGGCGTCCATCGTCGCCGCGGCCGCCGGTCTGCGCCACACGATCGAGGAGGCGCGTCGCGACGTCGAGGCGACCGGCGCCCGCGTGTGCGAGCGCGATGCGAAGGGTGACCGCCGGATCGTCCGGTGTGGCCGCGTCGAGCCTGAGGTACGCCGCGAGAGCATCCTCGTGGAGGCCCTCGGCGCGGAGGCGATCTCCGACGTAGCCGAGGGTCCACGGATCGAGGGGCGCGCGCTCGACGAGCTCACCGAAGGCGCGCCTGCCCTCTTCGTCGAGCCCGAGCCGGCGCAAGGTCGACGCGCATTCGGCGAGCAGGCCCGCGTCGGCGAACACGTCGTAACGAATCTGCTCGATGGTCGCGAGGAGCGCAGGCTTGTCGTGGGTCGCTTCGAGGAGCGCGAGGAGCAACCGGCGCGCGAGCGGGCTGTGCGGCGCGAGACGCAGAAACTTCCGCAAAACCGCGAGCTTGTCCTTGTCCGAGGTGGCGCCGCGGTAGGCCTTGTCGAGCGCGCGATCGACCTTCGGCTCGTCGTCGATCAAGAGGCGCCGTAGCTCGTCGTAGGTGAGCGAGCTCAGGCTCAAGTTACGCACGAGCTCTTGCCGCACGAAGGCTGCGGCGTCGGTGCTGCCTTCGGCCGAGAGCCGGCTCACGAGGACGGTGCCGGTCTGGGCGTTCATCCCGTCGACGAGGATACCGAGGAGGGCGCGGCGGTCGGCCCACGTGGGAAGCTCGCACGCGCGCGCGGCGCTCGTGAAGTCGAGCGCGCTCCGGTTCTTTCGCGCCCGCCAGATCCCGCGCCTTACGGCGAGAGGCAGCGTGGACGCGACCGAGCATTGGGTACGCTTCGAGCCTTGGCCCGGTGGCAGCGAGAGTTGCTGCGTGAACGAGACCGCCACCCCCGCGCCGAAGAATGGGACCGCGTTTACGACGACACGGACACAGCGATCGAGGACCGGATCGTCGTCGTACCCCTCCGAGGCGGTGACGGTGACCTTCGTCGCGTGACCGTCGCGGTCGACGGAGACTTGGATTTTGAGATCGCCGCTGACGCCCGGCTTAATCGAGGCGCGCGCGTCGCGGCACGCGATCATGGCGGTCATGCTCTCGCGGATCGAATGGCGCGCCGCGACCTCTGCCGCCGCTTCGATCGTGTCCTCGCCATCGAACGAGCGCGGGGGCTCGAGGAGGAGAGATTGCGGAGGCGGCGCGGGCTCGACTCGGCTCGCGAACGACGCGTCGAGGGTCGGAGAAAGGCCGAGCATGCGACCGTTCCATGGCGCCGAAGCGCTCGCGCCGTCGAAGAACCAGCTCGTCCACGGCGTGAGCAGCCCGGCCTTCGTCGCGAGCGCGATCGCGGGCTCCACGCCGTCGGCGTGGGTCACGTTCTCTTCGATCCGCTGCGACGCCCATCTCTTCGAAACATCTGCGAATTCCGGCACTCGAACGACATCGAGGGGCCTCGTTTCTTCGACGAGCTTCGTGCCTCGTCGGTAGCGGAGCGACACCTGCTTCGGGAGCTCCCCACGGAGCCGACCGGAGACCATGAGCGTCGAGCGCGCGAGCCGGCTCTGCGCGTCGCGGGGGTAGAGCCGATCGACGGTGGGCCCGAGATCGAGCGACACGTCGCGCAGCGTGGGCGCCAACGCGTCGGCGACGAGAGCCGCGCTCGCACGGGCGGCGTCGGGCCTGTCGACGACGTCGAAGACCGGGCCCGCGCCTGCGACCAGCTCCGCGAGCAGCCAACGATCGGCCCCCTGCCCCATCGCGAGCGCACCGAGGCGCGGCACGCCGGTCGCACGCCGCGCGAGGCGCTTTCGAAGCTCCCGCGCGCTCACCTCGCCCACCGTGGGGCGACCATCGCCGAGGTAAACGACCATCCCCGAGCCAGCGCGTTCTCCCTGCAAATCGAGGAGATCCGCCGCTCGCTCGAGCCCGAGGCCGACGTTCGACGCACCACCCGCGTGCACGTCGGCGAGGCCCTTGCGGATCTGCGCGCGGAGCTCCGGCGTGACGGGGGACGGCTTGTCCGGGCCAACGACCTTGGCCCCCTGATCCGAGGCGAGCACCACGACGGCGTCTTTGGGTCCGAGGGCTTCGAGGATCGCGTCCACCGCGGCGCGCTCGGTCTCGAGGAGAGCGGGCCCCACGCTGCTCGAAGCGTCGACCACGAGCGCGAGGGTGACCCCGGGCTCGGACACGTCTGGCACCTCGGTGCGAACGACGACGTAGGGGTCCTCGCCTGGTCCGCCCTTCTCCACGTACGCGCGCACCGCGCCCTCTTTGACGACCGACGGGTTCAGCTCGACCACGAGATCGCCGGTCGGCCTGAGGTCGGCGCGGCGGAGCTCGATGGCGCCACCGACGACCTTCGCGCCGGTGCTCGCGGAGAGCCATTTCGCAGGGGAGAGCGAGGTCACACGCACGCCGAGACCACCGACCATCGGAGACTCCGTGTCGCTCGCCATCGGGAACCGGTACGTCGCGTGGCCGTCTTTCTGCGGGAGCCACTCCACGTAATCGACGAGCAGATCGACCGAGAGCCCGGCGCGCACGTTCGTGAGCGTGCCACGAAGCCAGCCACCCCCCGCCCACTCGAGTCGGCCCCCGGGCTCACCGCCGTTGCGGCTGCCCATCGCGAGCTTCGCGTCTCGTTCGTCGGTCCAGCCTTCGTCGAGGCGCGCGACCCTCGTGACGACGGCGCCCTCGGGGAGGGCCATCCGCACGTCGGCGAGCATGTCTCGATCGGAGCCGTTGAAGTACGTGGTGCGGGTGCGCGTGATCGCGACCTCGCCGTCGATCGTCACGTCGATCTTCGACGAGCGCACCACGAGCGGAGCCCCCGGATCGACGTCGCCGCCGCCACCCCAGAGCTCCGCGATCGCGCTCGCGGGCGCTTTTTCACCGGACCACGGGACCGCGAGGCCACCGGTCCAATCGTCGAACGCGGTCTCCGGCGCGACCTTCGGCTCGGCGCCGGCGATCGTCGCGGTCTCGCCACTTTGCACGTGCGCGGACTTGCCCCCGACGGTGACGACGAGCTCACCACGTGCACAATACACCTTTGGTGCCGTCTTCGCGTCGGCGTCGAACGCGGCGGCCGCCGACACGATCCGCGTCGCGGCGTCGCGCATGACGATCTCGGTCTTCGCCGCGGAACCGGCTTGCACGAACACTCGACCGCGCGCGAGCAGGACCCGCTCGTCCTTCAGCGTAAGCTCCGCGTTCTCGTCCACGACGAGCACCGTCCCGTCGTCGAGACGCACCCTCGCGCGCCCGCCCGCGGAGGTCTTCAGATCGTCGCCGTCGTGGAGGCGAGCGTTTCCGCGGACCTCGCGCCCGTGGACGAGGACCTCGGCGTGGAGGGTCTGCACGTCGCCGACGGTGGTGGACATCGCCTCGATGTCGACGGGCCGAGGGCCGCGCGAGAAGCCAAAATCACCCGTCCACGACGCGCCGACCACGAGCGCGGCGAACACGAGGTCGAAACGAACGGCCGTCTCGAGGATGCGGCGAAGGCGAGGGCTCATTTTGCACCTGCCTTCTCGACCGGCGCAGCTTGCACACCGAGGGTGCCATTTTGGAACGTGAGGATCGTGCGCGCGACCGGCGCCGCCGTGGTCCCGAAGCGCACCTCCTGACGAACGATTTTCTCGGAAGGGGTGGCCGAGCCGGTGATCACGGTGACGGTAACGGCGAGCCCGAGACGGGCCGCGCGCGCGGCGTCCTCCGGTTCGAGACGCAGCTCCACCGTCGCAGGAGCAGCCGCGAGCTTCGCCTCCGCCACGCCGTTGACAGGAAAATTATCGGGCGACGGCATCGGCGCGCCGAGGGTGGTCGTCCAGAGCGAAGGGTGGAGCTCGGGGTGTGCCCACGTCACCAGGATGCGCACGCTCTGCTCGTCCGACTGCGGGTTCGGCTTCGCGTTCGTGCCCGAAGCCACCAGCCGACGCGCGCGCGCGAGGAGCTTCTCGGCGTCTTCCTTTTTGCCATTGCGGAGCGCGTCCTCTCGCGCCCACGCGACGAACGCGATCGCGGTCGCACGTGCCGCACGCGAAAGTGGGCTCGTGCCGTCGGGAGAGCCCGCGGCAGCCGCCTTCTCTGCCCAGCCGACCGCCTCTTCGACACGACCGAGACCTTGCGCCGCCGCCGCCATCAAGAGCGGAACCGCGGGATCGTCGGGGGTGAGCGTTTGTAGCGTCATGTACTGACGGAGCGCCTCGTCGTACCAACCGTGGGCGCGGAGTAGATCGCCGAGCCGCCTGCGCGCCGCCGGATCGTCCGGTGCGAACTCGACGAGCTCACCGAACGTGCGCCTCGCTTCGACACGATCGCGATCCGCGTCCGGGCCCGTCTCGCGCGACGCGAGGCGGAGGTAGTACTCGCCCACGCTCGTCCATACGTGCGCGGTCGCGTCGGCCCTTCGCCGCATGCGACGAGCCCACGCTCGCCCACCGGCGTCGTCACCGGCGTCTTCGTGGGCGTCGAGCACGCGGAGCCCGAGCTCGAAGTCATCGGGCCACTTCACGGCCGCGGCGCGGAGCACGCTGAGACGATCGGCAGGTGTTTTGGCCTTCGCGACCATGCCGGCGAGCAAGTCGGGATCGACGGACTGGAGCCCGAGTGCCTTGTGGAGCTCGTGGAGCTCGTTCACGTTTTGCACTCGGACGACGATCGCGCGATAGACCACGTCGGCCGCGGGCGTGAGGATGAGCGACCGCCAAAGCCCCACCCTCGCGGTGACCGTCGGGAGGCGCTCGACCATCAACAAGAGCAGCGCGGTGCGCTCGCGCCAGCTCGGGGCTTCGCAGTCCTCGAGGGCCTTGCGGTACACGGTGAGGGCGCCATCCGCGTAGGTCTGGCCCGCGAGGCGTTCGCTCCACAGGATCCGTCGCTCGGCGAGGGGAAGCTCTGCCGCCGCGCCACACGGACGCGCCGAGTGACCGAGCACGCCGAGCGAGATGCGGACGTTCGTCTGGCTCACCGGCGGGGGGGGCACTGCCGCGGTCGGACGAGGTGCGGATCGAACGTCGCCGTCGCCCGGCGAGAACGAGATTGGATACACCACCGTCACGATGCCGCCCTCGGGTTGCGGAAACGACAGGTTCGCGAAGCCGCGCGTAACGCACGCGATGACGCCGCGGTCCGGCAGATCCGAGCCGCCGTCTTGCGCGCCGGAGACCGAACCGGACCTGTCGATGGTGAACTTCACCGCGACGCGGCCAGCGAGGGTCGGGTTGTTGCGAAGCCCGTTCTCGTAGCAGAGGCGAAATCGCCCGAAATTCTGCCGAGCGATGCGCTGCACCACCTCTGGCGGGAGGCGGCCCGTGACGGTCGTCACGCCTTGACGGAGCGACGGCGCTTGCGTCGCATGGGCACCACCGAGACGACCGTGGCCGTTGCCGAAGCCCTCCCCGCTGCCGGTGCCCGCGCCATGTCCGATCGTGCCGATGTTGCCGAGCCCGATCCCACCGCCCTTGCCGCCGCCACCCTCGGCGACGCCCGCGATCCCGAGGCCGCCGCTCCCGGACGACTCGTTGATCGCGTCGCCCCACATGTTGCCTCGTGCGCTAGCGGGAGCGGGCGCGGGAGAGACGTCGCGGCCCCACGGCGCGGCAGGTGCATTCGGCTCGCCACCCGCTGTCGTGTCGAGGAGGCCAATCATTCCGAACTCGGACGCGGCCTGCTGCGGTGTCGTCGACGGCGCTCCCGAAGCCGCAGCGGCAGGAGGAGCCGCGGGCGAATCGGACGGGCCTCGCACACCGTAGCGCGGACCTCCTTGCTTCGACGGATTGCCCATCGAGCCCTCTTCGCCCTTCGCGCGCGTGCCGGACCCTCCCTCTTTGTTGTCGGCGCTGCTCTGCGCTGCGACCTCGGTGGCCTCGGGCTCGCTTCGCCACGTGCGCGACCAGGGGCGCCACAGGCGCCTCCGTGAGATCGCGTCGGCGCGTGATTCGGCGAGGTCGTCCGAGGTCGTGAGGTTGCCCTGCGCGACCTCGCGCGCGGTGGGCACGTAGAGCGATGTGTACGGAGAGACGAGCCCGAACCTGCGCCCGATGTCGACGAGCGACGCGCGGCCAGCGCCCTCCGAGAGCAGCTCCTGCATGCGACCTTGGCCCCAACGACGGCGCAAATCGCCTGAATCCTCGAGCGCGACGACACGGAGCGCCTTGTGACTCGTCGCTTCACCGCTCTTCAAATCGAGGGCCGACGGAGGCTTGCCTACGAGGCGCCCCACGACGAGCACGCTCTCGTCTGCGCCGACCGGCGGCAGGTCGCGCGGGAGGAGACGCTCCACCCCGACGAGGTCGACCGAGGCGCCGACCCAGGCCGGACGCTGCGCCGCTTCGAGGAGACGAAGGGCCGCCCGCGCCGCCGAATACGAGTCACCGACGGACTCGAGCGGCGCTCCGCGGGTGATGGAGTCGAGGAGCGCGACGTTCGCGCGACTCCCTACGCCCGCGGTAAAGATGCGCGTCGAGGGCGGTAGGCGCGCCACACGATCACGAAGCGTCTTCGCCGAGAGCTCCCCCACCGAAGGCGCGCCGTCGCCGATGTACAGCACCGCGCCGCGCCGTTTTCCGTCGAGGCGACTGGCCGCTTCGGTGAGGAGGGCGCCGAGATCCGTCGCGCCTCCGCGCTCGATGTTCGCGAGGCCGGCGAGCCAATTTCGCCTGCGATTCGCGTCGACGGGGCCGAGCTCGCCGCTCCCCTCGCCCACCGGACGGAGGGTCGCGTCGCCCGCCCAAAGCGCCGCGCGATCGTCGGGGCCGAGGTGGGCGAGGAGGGCCGAGGTGAGGCTTCGCGCGATCGCGAGGGCGCCCGATTCGGTCGCCGCGGACGTGTCGACGACGATGGCAAGATCGACCCCCTTGGGTGCATTTTCCGCCACCGGGCTCCGGAGCGGGACCAAGAGGTAATCGGGCTCTTCGCTCGACACCTTCGCCGCGAACTTCGCGTCCGCGTTCATCGGGATGTCGTCTGCGGTGAGCGCGTGAGGCGCACGGTACGCGACGGGATCGGCTTGTCCGTCGTCGTAGAGCTCGACCGCGAGATCGGCCTTCGGCACGAAGTCGAACGCTTGAATGACCACGTTTTTCCCATCGGCGCGGCCGTTCATGCCGGCTCGCACGCGGGTCGCGCCGGCCTTCGCGAGATCGAGCGAGACACGGAGCTCCTCGATCCGGGGGAGCGAGCCACGGGCCCCTTCGGCGGCCATCGGGTACACGTAGAGGCGGCGATCGGCCTTTGGTCCTTGGCGCGAGAGCCACTCCGCGTAGCGCGTAACGACACGGCGTTTAGCGCCGCCCTGAATCGGGTAGAGGCGCGCGCTGTACTCACCCGGTCCGCTCCACGAGAGGAGCGCGGGGTCCTCCGCCGAGCCTTGGTACACGTTGCTCTCGTATTGCGCCTTCGCCGCGGCGCTCTCTTTCACCTTGCCCCACACCACGGCGCCGTCGCGATCGACGCCGAACTTGTGGAGCACCGCGCCCGGAGGCGTGCGAAACGAGAAGATGCCTTCGACGACGTCGGCGCTCGGGTTCAAGAAGGTCTGGTCGACCTCCGTCACGGCGAAGTCGTGGTCGATCGTCACCTTCACGTCGAGGCGCTCGATCACGAGGGAAAATCGCGGCTTGCCCTTGTCGCCAGCAGGCCTCGCGCCGACCGTTCCGAGGCCGAAGGGCGCCGGCTGCGCGCCAGGATCCGCGGTCGCGAGGCCACCGGTCCAGTCGTCCCATGCGACGGCGGGAACACGGGTAACCGAGCCGTCGGCTTTGAGGGTGAGTCGCTCGCCGGCGATCGCGCGCTCGGCTTGAGTGGCAGGCCGCGCGGCACCGCGAAGCACGTAGATGTCTTCCGTTCCGTCAGCGGTAACCTCGACGCTCGCGCGCGCGTCGGAGAGCTCCACCACACCACGCGCGGACTCGATTCGAACGGGGGGGCCGTCCTCGCCGTCGACGAACGCGCGGCCCGAAGCGAGCTTCACGGAGTCTTGTGCGAGGGTGAGATCGGCGGGCCCGGCGACGAGCCACACCGCGCCCGTATCGCGGCGAATCCAGGCGAGCGCGCCGCCACCGAGCGTGACGTGGGCGCCCTCGGCGAGTCGCTCGCGGGGGTAAGGCGTGCGCTTCTCCTGCCCCGCCTCGGCGATGCTCACCTCACCCTTGATCGTGCGCATCTCGCCGAACGTGTCTCCGTGGGAGACGAGGCTCGGCGCCGCGGGGCGAGAGCACCCGGCGATCGCGAACGAAGAGCCGAGCGCACAAGCCACGACGAGCACCACCGCGACGACCGAGGACAACGAGCGCATGTGCTTCCCCCAAAAGATACGAAGTCGCGTCGTACGTGCGACACCACGTTTGGTTCTACGTGCCCGCGACGCAGTCGAACGTATGTCGAATGCTCCGCGCGGCGCAACGCAACGCGGATCGGCTTCCTGCGAAGCTGCACACGCGCGCCCGGATCGAGGAAGGGTCACGCGCGGGCTCCGCGGCCGCGCCTCACGGTCACGCGCGCGCTACGGTCGGGCTCGACGGAAGCTCTCTCCGGCTCGAAGGCCGTCCAACTGCATGCAATATGCACATTTCGAAGCCGTGAGAACGAAACGCGCGGGGGACCGACGGAGCGGAAGAACGCCATCGCGCGGTTGGTGTGCGAGGAGGGCGGAAAGTTCCCGACCTACTTGGAGAACGCTCACCTCGCGGGTCAGCGCCACGGTCCGCACGTGAATCGGAGCGAGGGGCTCGATTGCACGTCGGTGTCGCTGAAGAGGTACACGCGACCCTCGCCATCGAGGGCGATCGCCTCGAGCGACGTCGCGGCCGGAGTGGGTAATATCGTCTTCGCCCCGGTCGTCGCGTCCACGCGGTACGCGCGATTCGCGTTGTTGCCGTTCGTGGCCACGAGGAGCACCTGATCGTAGGGGCTCCCTTCTGCCCCGAACGCGCAGTCGGAAAGCGAATTGGCGGGCAACCCGAGCCGAATCGGCTCCGTCGCGCGAACGGCGAGGTGGCCGTCGACGTCCATCGTTACACAATAAAGCGCACCGTCCGACTTGCTGGCGGCGTAACCCGCGCACCCGTCAGGGGCAGGCGCGCCGCCGCGGAGGCAGAGGCCCTCGTAGTCTTTTGCGCAGTTGCCCGAGAGGAGATCGGGGCAGGAGAACGGGACCGCGCCGATGCGGTACGTCGAGCCCATCGCGACGAAGTTCGTGCCGAACACGGTGGACTCGCGCACCGCTCCCGCGGACGTGAGCGTGTAGAGACGACCGCCGTGGAACGCCATCGCCTCGATGTCGTCCGTCGCGCTCGCGTCGAGGAGCACTTGCCCCGCCGTCGCCGCTGTCGTGGTGAGGTCGACCAGCGCCCCCCGCCCGGCGTTGCCAGAGTCCCCGATGACGAAGAGCCGCTTCGACCCCTGCAGGTCGACGACGGTGGCCGCGCTAGCCTCGGCCGCCATCACCGTCACGGGGAACGTATCGGCCGCGCACGCGAGAGGGCCTGCGTCGACGGCGGGAGTCGCGCTGTCCACGCCCGTGCTCGTGTCCGGAGGCGCCGCGTCGGCGTCGGCGTCGTTGACCGAGCCCGGTACGCTCGCGTCGGCCCCCGCGTCGAGCTCCGGAACGAACCGCGCGCTACACGAGAACGCAGTAGCCCCTGCGATCAAAACGAGCGCGACCCGACCCGCGCAGCGCTTGAACGACGAGGTCATCGCACGAAGATAGCGCAACGCCTCGCGTCCTATCCGGGGCATCCTTGTCCGCGTCACGGCGCGTCATTGCGCGTCACGAAAATTCCGACGAAAGTTCCTCGAACGTCACTCCAAAATGCGTTACGCCTGACCGGCTTCGCGACCCGATGGTGGGGGAGCGGGCATTCGTGGCGGGAGCGTTCTTCGGACCTCCCTCCACGGTCCATCGGGCCACTCGTTCGAGCATCGCTCGCTCGGTTGGCCCGAGGGTTCACCTTCGCCAGACGGTGTGAGCGAGATGGAGCAGGTCGAGACCGCACGCGCGCCCAAGGGTAGTCTCGTGTCATCCATGGAGACGCCCCTGCCACTGAACGCTCTGGCGGCGGAGAAGCCCGTGCGCTGCGAAGCTCGCGGAATCAAAAAGGCCTTCGCCGGCAACGCCATCTTGAAGGGCGTGGACGTCGCGATTCCGGAGGGCGGGTTCGCGGTCCTCGTCGGTCCGAGCGGCTGCGGCAAGTCGACGCTCCTCCGCCTCGTCGCGGGTCTCGAAGAGGCCGACGAGGGCTCGCTCTTCATCAAGGGCAAAGACGTCACCAAGCTCCCGCCGCGCGATCGCGACATCGCGATGGTGTTCCAAAGCTACGCGCTCTATCCACACCTCTCGGTTCGCGAGAACCTCGCCTTCGGCCTGAAGCTGCGAAACACGCCGGAAGCCGAAATCGCGAGCCGCATCCAAGAGGCGAGCGCGATGCTCGGCTTGGACAAGCTCATGGATCGGCTCCCGAAGGCCCTGTCCGGCGGTCAGCGCCAGCGGGTCGCGATGGGCCGCGCGATCGTGCGCCGCGCGAACCTCTACCTCTTCGACGAGCCGCTCTCGAACCTGGACGCCGCGCTCCGCGCCGAGGTCCGCGTCGACATCCGCAAGCTCCACGACAAGCTCGGCGCGACTTCATTGTATGTTACACACGATCAGGTCGAGGCGATGACCTTGGCCGATACGTTGTGGGTCCTCAACGGCGGGCAGGTGGAGCAGAGCGGCCCGCCCCTCGAGGTCTACGAGAGCCCGAAGAGCGTGTTCGTGGCGACCTTCCTCGGTTCTCCTCCGATGAACCTCTTCGACGCAAAAATCGAGGAGCGCGCCGGTGAGACGTGGGCCGTGGGCCAGGGGATCGAGGTCCGCGACGGGCGCGCGCGCAAGACGTCTCCTGCGGCGGGCCGCGCCGTAAAGGTCGGGATTCGACCCCACGACCTCGTGGTCGCGGAAGACACGAAGACCGCGTCGGGGGAGCTCCACGTCGAGCTCGTCGAGGCGCTCGGGTTCGAGGCCTATGCGTATGGCTGGTTCACGTCGAGCGGGCCTCGTGTCATCGCGCGGCTCGAGCCGGAGCACGCGAGGCGCGCGCGCGTCGGCGACGTGATCCCGGTCCGCGCGGTGCCGGAGCGGGTGCACCTGTTCGACGCGAAGACCGAGCAAGCGTTGTGATCTCTGCGCCAAGGAGCCTCTTCGCATGAGCCGCGTGCGCACGATCTGCCTCGCCGTCATCGCGTTGGCGCTCGCCCTCTTCGGTGCAGGTTGCGGCGGCAACGACAAGCCGCGGCTCGTGCTGTGGCACGCCTACCGAGGTGACGAGGAGATCGCGCTCAAACAAGTGCTCGCCGCGTTCGAGAAGGAGCGCGACGTCACCGTGGAGGTGCTCGCCCTCCCGTTCGACGCCTACGCGACGAAGCTCGAGTCGGCCATTCCGCACGCGCACGGACCGGACGTGTTCCTCGACGCGCACGAGCGGCTCGGCTCGTACTTGCAGAATACACTCGTTGCGCCGAGCGGCGACGCGCTTCCCCCGGAGGACCGCGCGAGCTTCGACACGGCGGCCCTCGACGCCGCGACCGTGAGCGGCACGACCTACGGCGTTCCCCTCGCGCAGAAGTCTCTCGCCCTCTTCGTGAGCACCGCGCTCATGACGGGGGAGCCCACCTCGTTCGAGGCGCTCGCGAAGCGCGACGGCCTCCCCGACGGCAGCTTCCCTCTCGCGTACGAAGCGGAGAGCGCTTACTTCCACGCGCCGCTCCTCCACGCGTTCGGCGGGCGCATGGTCGACGCCGAGGGTCACTTCGTCGCCGCGACCCCCGAGGGCGAAGCTTCGATCGCGTTTCTCCTCGAGCTCAAGAAGGCACGCGCGATCCCGGACGAGCCGAACGGCGCGCTCGTGACGGAGCTCTTCGCGAGCGGTAAAGCGAAGGCGGTCATCAGCGGCCCGTGGTTCCTCGCCGACGCCAAAAAGTCGAAGGGATACCGCGTGTTCCCGCTCCCGAAGCTGCGCGAAACGGGCGAAGCTCGCCTCCGCGCGTTCCTCACCGTCGACCTCGCGATGCTCTCGCCGGAGGGCGCGAAGAACCCGAACGCGCGTGCTCTCGCGAAGTACCTCGGTGGCCCGTCGTCCGCGAAGACTCGCGCGCTCGTCGGCAAACAAGTCGTCGCCACGAAGGCGGTGTGGGACGACGCAGACGTGAAGAAGGACGCGGACCTCTCCGCGTTCCACGCCGCCGCCGAGACGGGCATTCCGATGCCGACCACCCCCGCGATGCGCGCGGCGTGGGTGCCCCTCGAGCAGGCGATCAAGAAGTCCGTGCGCGGCGACGCGACGCCGAAGGCTGCCCTCGACGAGGCGCGCGAGCGGTTCGTCGACGCGATGAAGCCCCCGCCCCCGCGCCCTTCGCCGACGCCGCTCTTCGTCGTGCTCTCGATGGTGCTCGTGGGTCTCGCGATGGCGGCGGTGAAGAACGCGCGGGAGCCTGGTTTTTCAGGGCGATGGCGCGCATCCATCCCGGCGTACAAATACGTGGCGCATGCAGCGATCGTGGTCTTCGTGCTCGTCGTGCTCCCCCTCGTGGCGGGCACCCTGACGTCGTTCTTCGCCGGCACGCGAAACGATGCTCAGTACGTGGGGCTCTCGAACTACATCGAGATCCTCACCGCGCGCGGCGGGCCTCTCCTCGGGCACGGCTCGTTTTGGCTCACGCTCCTCGTCACGGTGCTGTGGACGGTGGTGAACGTGTTCTTCCACGTCGGCATCGGGCTCCTCCTCGGGGTGCTGCTCTCCCGGCCCCTGCTGCGCCTCAAGGCCGTTTACCGCGTGCTCCTCATCTTGCCTTGGGCGGTCCCCTCGTACGTGACAGCGCTCGCGTGGAAGGGCATGTTTCACCGCCAATATGGCGCGATCAACGCCATCTTGAGCACCTTGGGCGCGGCACCCGTCTCCTGGTTCTCCAAGTTCTCCACCGCGTTCGCGGCCAACATCGCGACCAACGTGTGGCTCGGTTTTCCGTTCATGATGGTGGTCACCGTCGGCGCGCTCACCGCTGTCCCGAAGGACGTGCTCGAGGCGGCCGAGGTCGACGGCGCGACGCGGTGGCAGAGGTTCCGCCTCGTGGTGATGCCGCTCGTCGCGCCCGCGCTGTTGCCGTCGGTGGTGCTCGGGAGCGTGTGGACCTTCAACATGTTCAACGTGGTGTTCCTCGTCTCTGGCGGCGAGCCCGATGGACAGACCGACATCCTCGTCAGCGAGGCTTACCGTTGGGCGTTCACCCGCAACGCGCAATACGGTTATGCCGCAGCCTACGCGGTGCTGATCTTCGGCCTCCTCATGCTCGGCTCGCGGCTCATGCAGCGCCTCGGCGCGCCGAAGGAAGGAGCCAAGACCTGATGGACAAGAAGCCTTCGCTCCTCGAGTCGGTGATCGTGCACACCGTGCTGCTCACGTTCGTCGCGTTCGCGATTTATCCCATCCTGTGGGTGGTCTCGCTCGCGTTCTCCCGCGGCGGGCTTTCGTCGTCCTCGGGCGCGCTGCCGGTGCCTCACGATCCGTCGTTCGACAATTTTCGGATCGTGACGGCCGGAAGCGGCGGCATCTTTTGGCTCCAGCTAGGCAACAGCTTGATCGTGTCGCTCGCGACCGCGGTCGTCGCCGTCGTCATCGCGACGCCTGCCGCGTATGCGCTCGCGCGCTTCGATTTCGTCGGGAAAAAGGCCGGGATGGGCACGCTGCTCGCGACGCAGATGTTCCCCACCGTCGCGAGCGCGGTGCCGCTCTATCTGCTCCTCGAGGCGCTTCATCTCCTCGATTCGCGCGCGGGCCTCGTGCTCGTGTACGCGACCACCTCGGTGCCGTTCGCGATCTTCCAGCTCCGCGGCTCGTTCGAGACGATCCCGGTCGAGCTCGAAGAGGCGGCGATGGTGGACGGCGCGACGCGGACGCAAGCGTTCCTCCGCGTGGTGCTCCCCGCCGCACGCCCGGCAATCGCAGTGACGGCGCTCTTCGCGTTCATGAGCGCGTGGAACGAGTTCATCCTCGCGGCGACGCTGCTCTCGCGCGAGACGGCGTTCACGCTCCCGGTGGTGCTCCAGCGCTTCGTCGGCGAGCACGACGCCGCGTGGGGTCCCTTCGCGGCCGGCGCGATGCTCGTGAGCATCCCCGTGATGGCCCTCTTTTACCTCGCGCAGCGCCAGCTCATCGGCGGCCTCACTGCCGGAGGCGTCAAAGGGTGAGCGCGAGCATGTGCGTGCACTCTACATAGAGACGATCGTGATGTCGGCGGAGGCACGCGACCTCGGCCGCGCGGCGCGCACCTTCACCCGCGTCCATCCTACGAACATCGTTGCGGTTTCCGAAAATCGACCACAAAAAGTTGGCCCTCCGGGGCGTTCTCTCGTGTCCTCGGCTCATGCGCAAGACCACCACACCCTCACCCCCGAAGACGTCGAACGACCGCCGCAACAAAAGCGACGATCGACGCAACGGCGAGGACCGTCGCGCCTTTCCGAGACCGGAAGGGCGGAGGCGGAACGGTGGTCGGCGCGTCACCGATCCGAAGGAGGCCTGACCATGAACACGCGACGAAGGCGAACGGCTTTGAGCCAGCCGACAGAAGGGAGGAAGCCATGAAGCTATCGTTGAAGCACCTCACGCACCCGCCGCCCAAGAAGTAACCCTCACCGCGTTGGCCCGCCGCCAACGACGTCTCGCATACCGCGGATCGAGCCTCGCTCTCCACGATCGGACCTTCCTCGCGACGCGCGATCGTGGCCAATCGCAAAGCGCCAACGAGCGCGGCTTCCGCACCCCCGCGGCCCGTCCGTCGGACGACAGCGCCGCGAGCGGCACGAGCTCGACCCGCCGCCGCGCGCCGACGAAACGTCGCTCACATACATGCGTTCCACATGCGTATCGCGGCTACGAGGCGCGGCGACGGCGGCGCGCGACGATGCCGGCGAGGACCGCGAGCGCCGGCCAAACGGCTACCGTCGAGGCCCCAGCGCTCGAACAACCTCCCGCCTTCGCGGGAGCCGAAGCGGCGGGAGGCGCAGAGCTCGACGGCGCGGCGGTGGTGACCGAGGACGCGGAGGGCGCGGCGGTGGCGGCCGACGACGCGGACACCGACGGCGCGGGGCTCGGAGGCGGCGGAACGAGGCCGAACGTGGTGCTCGTGTTGGCCGCTGTCACCTTGGCGACGAGATCTTTGAGCGCGGGCCGCTTTTTCAGGAGGGCAGGCTCGTCTGCGCACGGTGACCACTTGTTGCCGTGAACGACCCGCTGCACGGGCGTACCGTCGACGTCACTCTTGCCCTCGACGAGCACCAACGCCGCAGTAGAGGGGCCCGGTTTGCCGTCCGTCGTCAACCCGGGGAGCTGGTGTTGGGCGAGATCGGTGCAGTGGCGCGCGACCCCGGGATACCCCTGTTGCTCTTGTGGAACGGCAGAAAAGTCGCACGTGTCCTCGACCACGATCTCGGCGGTCTTCTTGCCGACGAGCGCTTGGTCGACCGCGTAGGTGACGCGCACGATCCAATTGCTGTCTTTGCGGGTCGACGAGACCGACTTCGCTTTGGCGAGCACGATCGTCGTCGCTCGATCGACCTCCTCCATCGTTCGATCGCACGAGTTGGCGGGAGGCGAAGCCGCGGCGGTGACGGAGAACGCGGAGGCCAACGTGAAGGTGACGACTACTTGAACGAACCGCATGACACCTACCTACGTTTCGACACGTGAATCGATCTGGAACGACGTGGTTTCTCGCGCATCGTGGACGATCGACGGATCGCGGGTCGAAGGCGCGCGACCCCGCGTGGGAGCTCGCCGCAGCAGGAACGCGCCGCGAGCGCCGAAGCGCGGGAACGGCACCGAGGCGAGCGACGAGGGACCGTCTCCACGACGCGCCCCTCGATCTACGTCGCCGCGCGGCGAACGACCACCGTCACTTTCCGACATCGGCCGATCGTGTGCCTCGTCGCTTGCAGACTTCACGCATTCGGGAGAGGCTCGCGCCCATGGTGAAGCTCGAGCTCGTCCACGAAATCGAATGCGACAAGGCCTCGTTCTGGTCTTCTTTTTTCGACGCGGAGCTGAGCAAGCGCCTCTTCTTGGAAGGTCTCGGCTTCCGCGAATGGGTCGTCACGAGCCAAACCGAGGACGCCGGCTCGATTCGCCGCAACGTCTCCGTCGAGCCCGTGGTCGCGCTCCCCGGCCCGCTCGTGAAGCTCCTCGGCACCAAGTTTCGTTACACGGAAGAAGGCACCTTCGACAAAGCGACCGAGACGTTCCGCTGGAAGCTCGTCCCGAGCGCGATGGCCGATAGAATCCGGGTCGACGGCGTAATGCGCGCCACCCCCGCTGGCGAAGGCAAGACCACTCGCCGGGTCGAGCTCACGATCGAAGCGAGCGTGTTCATGGTCGGCAAGCTCGTCGAGGAGACATTCGCGAAGCAGCTCGACGAAGGCTGGACCAAAGGCGCCAACGTGCAAAACGAGTGGCTCCGAAAAGCCAAGTCCGAAGTCGGGTGAGCGTGGGCCGTCGGCGGCGCGAGCTCGTGTCACCGTAGCCCGGTCCGAGATACCAGGATTGCGCCAACGCCCCTACGCGACAGCTACGTGCTGCGCGCCGCGACGAGGGCGGTCGCGAGCTCTACGAAGCCCTTGCCACGCTCTTCGGTCGTCACGTACCGCGGGGGAACAGCCAGCCGCGGCAGCGACGTGCGCACGTTGGCTACGCCAATCGTGGTTCGAAACGCTGCAAAACAAGGCGCGTCGTTGCCGCTGTCGCCCACGAAGGCATACCGCTGGAGCGCACGCCCCGCGTCCTCCCCGAAGCGCCGCGCGAGATACCCCACGACGCCGCTCGCTTTGTCCTCCACGTCGAACGTGGCGTGAATGTGCACGCTCGAACGGGTGGTCCGCGCGCCGTGAGCCACGATCTCGGCCGTAATCTCCGCGATGCGATCGTCCGGCAAACGAACGCGCTCCCCCACGTCCCACGTGACGTCGGAGACACGCGCGTCGACGTCGTCCGTCAGGCGGGCCTCCGGCACCCGGGTGCGCACCGCCTCCACGATGCGACCGAGTCGAATGCGACGCGCGCGACGCTCGTCCGCGTCGCAGTGCTCGTCGCGGACCACGTGCTGGCCCTCGCGGTACACGCACACGGGCCCATTTTCGGTCACGACGCCGTCGATCGGCCACTGTCGCGCGATGACCTCGCCCCAGCCGCTCGGCCGGCCCGTCACCGCCACGAGGCGCATCCCCGCGCGCTTCATCGCGAAGAGGCTCGCGTAGGTCGCCTCCTCTAGATGCCCGTGGGAGAGCAACGTGTCGTCCAGATCGAACAAGAGGCCCGTGAGACGCGCAGCTTCTTCGCGTGGCATCGCGGCGAGCGGTCTCATCGGTGGGTAACCTCCGCGAGCAGTGCCTTCAAGTAGAGACCCTCCGGAAACGCGGCGCCGACCGGGTGATCGAAGCCCTGGAAATGACGCTCCAGAACGACCGCGGTCGTGTTCGATCGTTGCGCGCCGATCGCGAGCGAACGGGTGAGCGCGTGCAAATCGACCGCCGCCGAGCACGAGCAGAACACGAGGAGCCCCCCCGGCTTCACCGCGCTCGTCGCCAGCTTGCCGAGCTCCGCGTACGCCTTCTGCGCTTGCTCTCGGTTCGCCTTCGAGGGCGCGAGCCGCGGCGGATCGCAGATCACCAAGTCGTACGATCCGTGCGCGTCGCGGAGGGCGTTGCGCGCGTCGTTCTTCGCGAAGCTCATCACCGAATCGAGCTTGTTTTCTCGTGCGATCGTGGCACCTACCTCGATCGCGATCGCGCTGTCGTCGACCGAGTGGACCTCCCTCGCGCCACCACGTGCCGCGGCGAGGCCGAACGAGCCCACGTACGAATACGCGTCGAGCACACGCTTGCCCTTCGCGAGCGACTCCACCCGCGCACGGAGCCCGCGCTGGTCGAAGTAGTACCCCGTCTTCTGGCCGAGCTCCTTCGGGAGGCGAAACTCGAGGCCTCGCTCGCGGAATACGAGATCGCCGTCGTAAGCGCCGCGGATGACACCCTCGCCACGGGTGAAGCCCTCGAGCTTCGCGGCCGCCTCGGGCGTACGGTCCACGATCGCTTTCGGGCCGACCACGTCCGTGAGCGCCTCGAGCACGAGCGCTTCCCGCAGCTTCATGCCCACCGTGAGGAGCTGCACCACCAGCACGTCGCGGAAACGATCCACGATGAGACCGGGGAGGCCGTCGCCCTCGGAGTGCACGAGGCGGTAGCCATCGGTGTCGCCACCGAGCCCGAGCGTCTCGCGCCGCATGAGCGCGGCTTGAATGCGTGCGCGGAAGAACGCCGCATCGAGGGGCATTTCCGCGTCCCGCGTGATGATGCGGACCACGATCGCGCTCTTCGGCGAGAAGAACCCCCGCCCGAGAAAGTTGCCGCGTGGATCCTCGACCCGAACGACGTCACCTGGTGTGGCACCGCCGCGCACGCCATCGGACGCTTGCGCGAAGACCCACGGATGGCCGGCCCAGACTGGCTGAACATGGCCCGGTTTGAGGCGAAGAATGGGCTCGGAAGGATGCACGTTTGAGCAGCTCTCTTTGGCGGGAAACCACGAGGCTTTTGCCTCACGCCGGCCCCACGAGGCAAGACGCCTCGCACGATCGGAACGGGTCCGGGGACAGCGGTTGTCGTCGCCCCGTGAACGGCGGTCAACATCCGAGGGAGACGAGGCCCAGAAAATCGGCCACAATCTCCCACGTAGGCGTGGCACCCGTGTTGCTACATCCCTACCGTTCCGTCAGATAGGCTCTTCCGTATGAGCCTTCCCGTCGGCAGGAGCGCCCGCCCATGAACTTGTCGTTGTCGTCTCCCCGGTCTCGCTGGCTCGCCTCGTCGCTCGCGTTTCTCGCGTTCGGTGCCATCAGCGCCGTCCCGAGCCTCGCACACGCTCAGGACGCGAACTGCCCTCCCGGTAGCTGGTTCTGTGCCGATACGCCTCCGGCAACTCCTCCCCCTACGCCAGCGCCTTCCGCTGCGGCTCCCACCGCCGCGCCCCCGGCTGCGCCCGCGCCGCCGCCTCCGGTGGTCGTTTATCAGCCGCCGCCACCCGTCGTCGTGGTGGCTCCGCGCGAAGCGCCCACCGTTTATCACTACACTCCGCGCCCGCGGATGCCGCACCGCGAGTGGGGCTTGAACCTCCACCTCGCCGGCATCGCGATGGGCTCGGGTCGTTCGGGTGACGCAGGCATGGGCCTCATGGGCCTCGGTCTGCGTTTCCGCCCCGCTCCCGCGTTCGCTCTCGAGGCGAACATCGACGTCGCGGGCGGCACCGACTACAACGGCTTCCGTCGCGTCGAGACCATGGGCAGCATGAACGCGCTCGTGTTCTTGAACCCGAAGAACCGCGCGCAGTTCTACCTCCTCGGCGGCATCGGCCTGTCGAGCGCGCGCGTCTCGGTCGACGATTTTACCTCGTACGCAGACTACGACCGCAAGTACACGTACTTCGGCGGGCAAGGCGGCGCCGGCATCGAGATTCGGCTCTCCCGCGTGGTCGCGCTCAACTTCGACGTCCGCGGCTTCGTCCGCTCGCGCGTCGACAGCGGCCGCACCCCCGAGTTCATCGATCCGAACAGCGGTCGCACCACGAACACCTCCGGCGGCGCCCTCGTCAACGGCGGCATCACGTTCTACTTCTGACCTGTAAGCCACCGTGAATTTTCGGCACGCGAACTTTCGGGAACAAGGCCCGCGCGAACCGGTTATCCCGGACGCATGAGTCTCCTCGAGCGCCGTCCCCGCCCTAGAGCACCAAACCGCTTGAATCCCGTCGGCTTTCGAGCGGTCTGCCCGTCGTTGCTCCTCCTAAGATAGAAGACTATCCGTCGTCGTCGCGCCTCGGGCAGCTTGCTACCCCCTCGAAATCCTCGGTCCTTCAAGCGGTTCGGCGCTCTTGTCGGATCGGCGCTCGCGCTCATTTTCGGAGCCACGTTCGCGCTCACGGCCCCGCCGACGAACCTGACGGTGTGTGTGCTGCTCGGTCTCGTGGGGCTCGCGTGGCTCTCCACTCGCGCCGACACGTGGCAGCGGGGGGCGCTGTTCGGATTGTTCTTCGGCGCGGGGGCGAACCTCGTCGCGCTTCGGTTCGTGCCAGACGTGATCACGCGCTTCACGTCGCTGCCCACCGCGGTCGCGCTCCTCGCGTGGACGCTGCTCTCGTTTGCGCAGGGCCTCTCGTGGGCGTTCGCGGGCGCGCTCGGTGCCGAGCTTCGTCGGCGCGGGGTGCCCGCGTTTTTGGCGCTGTCCGCCGCGGTTTATGCGGGATTTTTCGCGCCTGCCCTCTTCCCGTGGACCCCCGCGGGAGGGCTCTCGACGTGGCCTTTGGTGGTGCAAGCGGCCGACGTGATCGGCGAGCGAGGCGTGGCTCTCTTCGTCACGATGGCGTGTGCGCTCGTGGCGAACGCGATCGTGTCGAAGGAGAAAGCGACGCGACTGAAGCTCGCGGGCGCGGCGGGTGCCATCGTCGCGGTGCTGCTCGTGTACGGCGTGGTCGCCGAGGCGCGGGTGAAAGAGGCCCGCGCGCACGCGAAGAAGGTGAAGATCGCGCTCGTTCAGCCGAGCACCGAGGCGAAGACACGGTGGGATCCCGCCGCCGCGGTGGTGATCGCGGATCGATTGCACGGGCTCACGCGAGCAGCGGAAAATCGCGGGGCGGAGCTCGTCGTGTGGCCGGAGGCGGCGTTCCCTTACGTGCTGAATCACAGCGCGCGCACGAGCCCCCCCGCGTTCACGTCGCGCACGGTGCTCGCGCCCGGTCTCCATGGTCCGGTCGTCGTGGGGATAGGGCTCCAGAAGGACGCCACGTCGTCGACGAACTCGGCGATGGTCGCGCGCGGCGATGGCTCGCTCTCCGCGCCGTACGACAAGCGTCACCTCCTCGCGTTCGGCGAGCACGTGCCGTTCGCGGAAGAGATCCCGTGGATGAAGAAGACCTTCGCGCGAGGGGTGGGGATCGTCCCGGGTGCGGAAGCGGTGGGTCTCGTCGCGGGCGACGTTCGCGCGGGGATCTTGATCTGTTACGAGGACAACCTGCCCGAAGCGGGGCGCGAGGCGATGAGCACGAAGCCGAACGTGCTCTTGAACCTCACGAACGACGCGTGGTTCGCCGGGAGCGCGGAGGGCGAGCTCCACTTGCGCCTCAGCGTGCTCCGCGCGATCGAGACACGACGCGATCTCGCGCGGGCGGTGAACCTAGGGCCCACGTCGCACGTCGACGCCGCGGGGCACGTGCTCGCGCGCTACGACGCGCCGTTCCCGAAGGCCCTCGACGTGGAGGTCGCGCTCCTCGAGACGCCGCCCACGCTCTTCACCCGCCTCGGAGATTACCCGGTGATGGCGCTGCTCGCGGGTGCGTGCATGATGCATATCTGGCGCGCGCGTGCCCGTGCCCGCGGCGAGAGCTGACGCCACGAGCAGCGCGCCGGGGTCCAACGATACGTTGCGTAGTGCATGAATCGCCGGAAGCGGAGCGCGCCCGCGTTTCGAAACGCACGAGGCGACGGGCTCCAAAGCGCGTCGCCTCGTGGATCAGGACAAAAACAGGGTTATCAGAGGCGCTCGAGGAGCACCGCGAGGCCCTGGCCGCCGCCGATGCACGCGCTGCCGACGGCGTACTTCGCGTTGCGACGGCGGAGCTCGTAGGTGAGGTGGGCGGTGATGCGAGCGCCGGAAGCTCCGAGCGGGTGACCGATCGCGATCGCGCCGCCGTTCACGTTCGTGCGCTCGCGGTCGAGGCCGAGCTCCTTCTCGCAGGCGAGGTACTGCGCGGCGAAGGCCTCGTTCACCTCGACGAGATCCATGTCCTTGAGCGAGAGCTCGGCGCGGGCGAGGGCGTGCTTGATCGCGGGCACGGGGCCGATGCCCATGAGGTTCGGCTCGACGCCGGCGACGCCCCACGAGACGAGACGCGCGAGCGGGACGAGGCCCTTCGACTTCGCGTACTCCTCGGTGGTGAGCACGAGGCAGGCCGCGCCGTCGTTGATGCCCGACGCGTTGCCGGCGGTGACGACGCCGTCCTTCTTGAACGCGGTGGGGAGCTTGGCGAGCTGCTCGGGCGTGCTCGCGCGGGGGTGCTCGTCCTTCTCGAAGGAGACGGTGGCCTTCTTCTGCGCGACCTCGATCGCGGCGATTTCGTCTTTGAAAATGCCCTTTTCGTGGGCGGCGGCGTAGCGCTTTTGGCTCGAGATCGCGAGCTCGTCGCACATCTCGCGGGTGATGCCGTACTTCTGAGCGAGGTTCTCCGCCGTGATCGCCATCGGGGTCTGGCAGTAGCTATCGGTGAGCGCCTCCCAGAGCGAGTCGGCGACCGCGGGGGACTTCCCGAAGGGCCAGCCGTCGCGCGCGCCGCGGAGGATGTGGGGCGCCTGGGTCATGTTCTCGGTGCCGCCCACGAGCACGGCCTCGGTCTCGCCGAGGAGGATTTGCTCGGCGCCGTTGATGACGGCCTGGAAGCCGGAGCCGCAGAGGCGGTTCACGGTGAGCGCGGGGGTGGTGATCGGGAGGCCCGCTTTGAGACCGACGTGGCGCGCGCAGTAGATGGCGTCGGCGCTGGTCTGCATGACGTTGCCGATGATGACGTGGCCGATGTCCGCGGCGGCGACGCCCGACTGCGCGAGGGCGGCCTTGGCGGCGTGAACGGCGAGGTCGTTCGCAGAGACGCCCTTGAGGGTGCCCTGCAAGGTGCCGAATGCGGTGCGCTTGGCGCCGACGATGACGATGGACTTGGACAGCTTGGCCATGAGGCGTGCTCCGTGCGGGAGGTCTGAGGGGCGGGAACGTGGTCTCCTTAGCAAATCCCTGAAAAAAGCGTGAGATCCGGCGCGAGGGTCGCGCAAAATCGACGACCGCGCCTATCCCCATGGGGTCGCTCGGGCGTCGACGGGCGGGGGATCGAGGTCTGTGGTTCTCGAGGTCGAATTGCGCGTCGTGTCGTCCGTCGAACGCTATCCTCAAGCATCCGCGCGAACCTCTCGAGCCGACCGAACGAGCGAAGCTCGGGCGGCACGATGGACCGCGGGGAGAAGGTCCGCAGGACCGACTGAGCCAAGAAGGAGCCTCTGTCATGTCGATGTCCGGTCCGGCCTGCCCGAAGTGTGGCGCCGCCTCTCAGAATCCCTCCGCCACCACGTGCGTGTACTGCGGCACCGCGCTCTCGGCACCGCAGCCCCCACAAGCGCAGGGTTATGGCGCAGCGCCGGGTGGATACGGAGCCCCGCCGGCCCCCTACGGTGCGCCCGCGCCCTATGGCGCGCCGCCCTCGCCTTATGGCGCGCCCCCCGGCCCCTACGGCGGGCCGCAGCAAGGCTACGGTGGACCCCAACCGCAAAACTACGGCGGCCCGCAGCCGCCCGTGTTCCATAGCGGCCCGCCGGTGCACAACTTCGGCACCCCGCATTTTCACCAGCAGAACGGCTTCATGTCGGCCGTGAGCGGCTTCGGCAACGCGATGTTCTGGATCCGCCTCGTCATCGCGGTGGTCGTGCTGTCCGTGTTCGCCCTCGCGTCGTGCATCAACGCGATGACGCACGGGTACTGACGCGATCGCGCGCGACCGTGTTTCGCGAAACGTTCGTTCCCTAATATTTCGTGTACGAAACTTCTCTGTACACGGGGAGATTCACGTTTATCGTCTGCGGCCATGAAGCTCTCGCTCCTCGAGAATCGCGGTTCGCTCGTCGGTTCGTGGGTCTTGCTCGGCGCGCTGGCGTGGAGCGCGAACGCGCACGCGGCAGACTACGGCGTCAAAGGGCCAGAGGCCTTCACGATCACCAACCTCGCCCCCGGAGCCAGCGGCGCGACGGGCGGAAAGCTCGTCGTCCCGAACGGCGCGGGCCCGTATCCGATCGTGATCGCGAGCCACGGGTTCTCGGCGTCGTCAGCGAACCAACTCGGCTGGGCAGAGCACTTCGCGAGCTACGGCTTCGTCGTCGCGGCGCCTGATTTTCCGGGCGGGCTTCAGCCCGATCACGTGAAGAACGGGACGATCGTCGAGGCGCTCGTGGGCGAGGTCGCGCGCACGGTGCCGAAGGCCGACGCGACACGCGTGGGTCTCGAGGGGCACTCCGCCGGAGGCCTCGCGACCACCCTCGCCGCAGCGAAGATCAAGCCACGCGCGGTGGTGCTCTTCGACCCGGTCGACGCGAACGGGATCGGGAAGACCGCATACGGCACGCTCTGCAGCTCTACGCTCGTGCTCTTCGCCGATCCGGGGCAGTGCAACGTCACCGCGCAGTGGAAGGGCTTCGGGCCGATCACGACCGGACCGCTCGCGCTCGCGAACGTGGTCGGAGCGTCGCACTGCGACGGGGAGAACGCGGCCCGTGGGCTCTGCTCGGTCCCGGTCGTGGGGTGCGGATCGGCTGCCGCGCCGGCGAGGCAAACCGTGCACGCGCGTTATGCGACGGCGCACTTTCTCGCGCTCCTCAAGGGTGACACCGCCGCGGCGGCCACCCTCGTCGCGACGGCGCTCGCGGCCGACACCGAGCTCGCCGAGACGAGCGTCAAAGCGGGGCCGGAGTGCGCGCCCGCGCCCGTGGGCGATGGAGGAACCACGCCGCGCCCGGACGGCGGCACGGGCCCCACACCGACACCGACCGGAACCACGACGAGCGACGGCGGCCCCACGCCTGCACCGTCTGGCACGAGCCCCACGCCGACCGGCGCGGTCCCTGCTGGCGACACCGGCTGCGGCTGCACCACCGCGGGCACGACCTCTGGCGCGGGCGCGGTCGGAGCGCTCGCCGCGATCGGCGCGCTGGTGCTCGCGGTACGTCGTCGGCGCGCCCGAGCCTAAAGCTGTAAAATACAAATATGCCCGCGATCCTCTGGGAATCGCGGGCATTCGTGCGTTCGGGTGGGTTACTTCGCGACGCGGGCCCAGGCGTTCGTGAGCACGCTCTCGTCGCGCTCTTTCACGGTGACCTTGAGCGCGTAGAGGCCGGGCGACACTTCCCAGCCTGCCGTCACGAGGGTGTCGCCGGGCCACACCGGCTTGCGGAACTGCGCGTCGAACGCGAGCACCTTCGCGCCGTCGCCGCCGCACGCGCCGTTCACGACGTGGCGAACCATGTGCCCGTAGGTGCAGAGCCCGTGGAGGATCGGGCCCTGAGTGAAGCCCACCTTCTCGGCGAACACCGGATCGGCGTGGAGCGGGTTCGGATCGCCGGAGAGCCGATAGAGGAGCGCTTGCTCCGGCGAGGTGGCCTCTTCGATTCGGAAATCGGGCTCACGATCCTTCGGGACCTCCGCCACCTTGGGCTCTTTCGGGGGCGGATCGCCGTCGAAGCCGCCCTCGCCGCGGAAGATGATGCTCGCGGTGGTCTCGGCGAGGAGCTCGCCCTTCTCGTCGCGGGTCGTGGTGTCTACCAGCACGTTCGCGAAGCGACGCATGTCGTAGATGGCGCGAATTTTCGCGGTGGTCGTGACGGTGCCGCCGGACGCAAACGGCTTGTGCAGCTTCACGCTCTGTCCGCCGTGGACCACCATCGCGAGATCGCCGCCCGTCTTCGCGACGCGCTCGAACATGGGCTCGAACATGGGGACGACGGCGAAGCTGGGGAGCACCTTCGGGCCGCGACCTTCGTAGAGGTAGTCGAGCTCTGCCTTCTTTGCGCCAACACCGAGGGCGTAGAGGATCGCGTCCTTCGACGTGTACGTGTGCGAGACCGGTTCGGATTCTTTGCCGACGAGGGTGAGATCGAGCGCCATGGCGCGCAGAATGGAAGAGCGGGCGTGCTCTCGTCAACGCGCATGGCGGCACGCGCGCCGCGAAGAACGCGACGCACGTGCTGCAGTGGGCAGGACCTACCGGATCAGGGGCGGCGCTTGAGGGTGGTGCGGATGCCTGCCGCGCCGTAGCGGATGCTCGTCTCGCAGCCGTTCTTCACGACCTCGTACACGATGGTGCTCGAACCCGCGTCGCTGCCCGCGTCGCCGTCGACCGCGCAGTCGAACGTGAGGACGAGCTGCTGGCCGTTCATCGCGTAAGTGCCCGAGCGATAGGTGACGGGGCCGAGGCCGGAGCCGGAGCCGGTGTCGATCTGGCGCGCGCGGGTGAAACGAGTGCCGTCGAGGGCGAGCGTCTCGCGCCAGCTCCCCACCTGCGCGCTGCCTCGTTCGTAGAGCGTCACGTCGTAGAGCCCTGGCGCGATCGCGCCGCCGGTGTATGCGCCGCCGTCTTGGGCGTTGGTCGCGTTCACCGCCGCGGTGCCGAACGCGTGCGTGCCACACACGCCGCCGCCGTCGGTGTTCGGTGCAACATACACACATCCGGAGTCGCTCGGGGTGCTGCTATCGGGGGTGCTGCCATCGGGGACGGGGGTGGGCGTGGTCCCGGTTGGGTTCGTCGTGGACGTGGGGCTCGGCGAGGTGGTCGTGGAGCTCGGCGAGGTGCCGCCGTCCTCGGTGCCGGCCGTGTCGCTTGAGCAGGCGATCCATGCGACCGCTGCAGAGGGGACCATCAACGCGAGCGCGGCGTACCGAAAGGAAAACTTCATCGCAGCATGATCTCGCGACTTTTGCCCGCGTTCAACTGCCAACTGCGGCGCGCGCACGAACGAACCGGACGGCGCGCGCGGTCTACTCCGTGGTAGGCAAGACAGCAGTGGAGGGCTTGTTCGACCAGATCGTGCGCGCTTTTTCGCTCGCCGGAACGGGAGCGGGGCTCGCGCGTGGATTTTTTCGACTCTTGCCTACCGTCGCGCTCGTCCCTGCGTTCGGGCTCCGTGGAGTGCCGGTGCAAGTGCGCGCGTCGATGGCGCTCGTGCTCGCCTTCGCGGTCGCCCCTGCGCTCGCCAGCGCGCCGACGGAGCCGGGAGGGTTGCTCGTAACGTGGCTCGTCGACGTGCTCCGTGGGCTCCCCCTCGCGCTCGCGGCGACGGTGCCGTTGTGGGCCGCGTCGATGGCGGGTGGCCTCTTCGACGAGCTCAAGGGCCCGCGCGCGGACGTGAAGCTGGCGCCGGTCGCCGACGCTCACTCGCCGTCCGCAGTGTTGTTGTCGCTCCTCGCGGGGAGCTTCTTTTTTGCTGCCGCCGGGCCATCGACGATCGCCACCGCGATCGTGCGCGCGGACCTCGGCCGCGAGGTGGTGAGCCGCACGGTAGGCACCCTCGCGGCGGGAGCGACGGTGGCGCTCGTGATCGCAGGTCCCCTCCTCGCGGCGGCGATCGTGTCGACGGCGGCGAGCGCGATCGTGATGAAGTCGCCCTTCGCCGCCGCGCGGGGGGTGGTGCCGAGCTTACGTTCGGCCGCGATGCTCGCCTTCTTCGCGGTCGCGCTGGAGCGTGTCGCGACCTTGCTCGCGATCGTGACGGAGCAAGGTCTCCGCGGGACCTGATTCGACGCGTTCGGATGTGAGGCGGCGGCGAGTCGAGGCTGCTAGTCTCTTATTGGCAATTAGGCGGAGTCGAACGAGCCAGGCCGGCGATCAAGGAAAGCTGACCTCGGCGGAGCCGGTGTAGGTTTGACCCGCGGTGGTCGTGCTGGCGGTGACTTGCACTTTGCCGCCCGTGGGCTTGCCGCTCGCGTACGTAACGTCGACGAAGGTGGTGTCGCTCGACCACGAGATGTCGCCGAGCGAGCCCACGCCCGCGTCCTTGAACAACGCGGCGGCCGACGTGGTGCCGGTAGACTTGATTCTCCCCTTGAGCGAGGTCGCCGTCGCGGTGACGTCGCAGTCGAGGGTGATCTTGGTCTTGGCCCCGCCGACCGAGCCTTGGTCGATGTCGTAGGTGAGGCCGACGCACTTCACGGTGCCCGCGGTCCACGAGAGAGTGCCATTGATCACGACGGTGCCCGCCTCGTCCGTGCCGCAGCCTTTGAACTCGCAGACCGTGCCTTTGCACGCGTCGTTGCAGCTCGTGATCGCCTGGCTCACCTGCCCGACCAGGATCGCGTCCGAGAGCGTGACGTTCTTGGTCGTCGTGCCGGGTTGAGCGGCGGCGCCCGGAGTGACGATACCTTGTGCTTGCTGTGCGCCCGCGACGAGCTGCTGGAGCGACGCCATCCCCTGGTTCTGGTTCACCGCGACCGAGACGCCGCCGACGAGGGTGGTCGAGCTGCCCTTCGCTCCTTGGGTGTTCACCGTCCCGTTTTGGCCGGCGTCTGCGCTGGAGGTGTCGTCCGAGCTGCAGGCGGCGAGGGCGAGGCAGACCGGGGTGGCGAAGAGGGCGAGCACGGTGATCGTGAAGAAGCGAGTCATGAGGGGCCTCCGAACGTGAAAAAGGTTCAACTTTTCACGCTACAGGGGGCGCGCGGGCGTTCGGCAAGGGGCAGCCACGACGAGGGATTCTTCAGCGAGTTTGGGCTCGGCGGCCTTTATGCCACGAGCGGCTCGAGCGCGTGCGTGAGCGACGCGAGGAGCCGGTCTGCGACACGGGCCGTAGGGAGCCCCGCGAGACGCACGAGCTCGCCGCCGGGCTCGTGCGCGACGGCGCGCCGAAGCTCGGCGAGGGCCCCCTCGCGCGCCGATTCGACCTCCGCGCGCTCTTTCACTGTGAGGCGGCGCATGAGGAACCCGTGCACTTCCCATGCGAGCTCGGCGTGCCTCGCTTCGTCACGTGCGACGACGGCGAAGCTCGCGCGGACACGGGGGGAGCTCGCGTGGGCTGATTGCCACTCTGCGACGAGCGCGGCATAGGTCTCCCCGACGCAGCCCTCACGCACGTTCTCGAGGGCGATCGCGAGCACGTCGCGTGGCGTACACGGCTCGACGACCGCGGGCGCGACGACAACCCCATAGCTCCGCGCCAACGCGGACATCGCACGAGTGTGACGGATCTCGTCACGCGCCGCGCGC